>NZ_JBIWEU010000004.1:0-362555 GCF_044762675.1 Peribacillus sp. NPDC096448
GATAATGCGGTCATTGAAAACTTCTTTGGCTTATTAAAATCCGAATTACTCTATCTTCAAGAATTTGAAAGCATGGAGCATTTCAAACAAGAACTGGAAGAATATATCCATTACTACAATCATCAACGAATCAAGGGAAAATTAAAAGGCATGAGCCCAGTAGATTACCGGGTTCATGCCCTCAAGGCTGTCTAAGTAAATATAGTGTCTAACTTTTTGGGTTCACTTCACTTTTGGCGGTCTTTTAATATGTTAAAAGTTGCCATGAAAAGCTATAATGAACAAAGAGGAAAGGAGAGATATGCATGAGCGTGGTCGAAGAAAAAGAAATCGTATCTTACATAAAAGAATTGGTGTCCATACCCAGCCCCTCCGGCTATACTGAGCAAGCCATTAAATACGCGGCCGATTTCATGGAGCAGAGGAAGGTTCCTTATAACATCACGAATAAAGGGGCATTGCTTGCTACATTAAAAGGCAAAGATGATAACAAACATCGCTTGCTGACTGCCCATGTCGATACTCTGGGAGCCATGGTAAAGGAAATCAAGGCGAATGGCCGCCTTAAATTGACGATGATCGGCGGTTTCCGCTGGAACTCAGTGGAAGGGGAGTATTGTAAAATCCATACAGCTGACGGAGCCATTATCACCGGGACCATTTTAATCAATCAGACCTCTGTCCACGTATATAAAAATGCCGGGGATGCCAAGCGAGATGATGAGACAATTGAGGTCCGGATAGATGCTGTCGTGAAAACCAAAGCGGAAACCGAGGCCATTGGCATTTCTGTTGGAGATTTTGTCTCCTTTGAACCGAGAGTGGAAATGACGGATACAGGCTTTTTGAAATCAAGGCATTTGGATGATAAAGCTAGCGTTGGCATCCTCCTTCATATCATTGACCTCATTTCTGCAGGAAAGATAAAATTGGCATACACGACCCATTTCCTGATTTCCAACAATGAAGAAATCGGCTATGGCGGAAATTCCAATATCCCTGAGAAAACAGTCGAATATCTAGCTGTCGATATGGGCGCGATCGGTGATGGGCAATCGACGGATGAATTCAGCGTTTCCATTTGCGCAAAAGACTCCTCGGGTCCTTATCATTATAAACTGCGTCAGCAACTGGTCTCACTTGCCCAAGCAAATGCTGTCGACTACCGCGTCGATATTTATCCATATTATGGATCGGACGCTTCCGCTGCAATCCGGGCAGGATATGATGTCGTACATGGCCTGATCGGACCGGGAATCGATGCTTCACATGCCTTCGAGCGGACCCATGTCTCTTCATTAAAGCATACAGCCGATCTGATTTTGCATTATATTCAATCAGAGTTGGTATAATTGTTAAAAGCCCGCACTCCTATCATAGTAGTGCGGGCTTTTCTGATTTTGTACTTGTGAGTTTTGGTGTTTTACCTGTGAGTTTCTGGCGTAATGCTCGTGAATGACAAATTATAATGATAATTCTTGAGGAGGTTCACCATTGTTGTTCATCAACCGAATGCTTTCCGGCTTAATTTGCAGGATTAAATAATTTGGATCTTTCGGGCCTTCGAACCACTCTTCAAATGATTCGTTCCATAATTTATCTTTCAATTCTTGTGAATCGTTTACTTTCGACGTACCTGATATTTCCAGGTAAGAATCGCCTAATCCTTCATTATCATAACCGATCAGGATATGAACATTAGGGTTCTTTTCAATTTCATCGATTTTTTCCGTCTTTCCGCTCGTTGGTGTATATAATGTTAAATCATCGTTAAAAAATGTCATATAGCGTGAATGTGGTTTGTTGTTTTCAACTGAAGATAAAACTCCTATTTTATGGTCACGGATGATGTTCAGGACTTTTTCTTTTATTTGGTTTTGGCTCATTTTTGCACACTCCTTTTATTTTTTAACTCTGTTACTTTTCCTCTTTTACTTTTCCTCTTTTTTCATTAAGTTAAACAAAATTATGCGGTTTGCCATTTTTATGAATGAATACTGAAAGAAGTTGCCATACTAGTCATTATGTGTTTTGTTTAGAACAATTTCATGATGTGAATCCATTTGTAAAGGTGAGTATGATGAATGAATTGTGGTGAATTACTTATCATTGGCGGGGCAGAGGATAAGTGCCTTGAAGGTGAAGTATTAAATAAATTTGTCGAGCTTGCAACCCGTAATAGTGATGGCGGAATAGGAATATTGCCTACAGCGAGTGAAATTCCTGAAGAAGTGAGTACAGAGTATATCAAGATTTTCAGGGGTTTAGGCGTGGACAGGGTGGAAGTGATCAAGTTGGATTCAAGGCAGGATGCAGACGATCCGGCAATTTGTGAACTGCTTACATCTTTTTCCGCCATCTTCATTTCAGGAGGAAACCAAAGCCGATTGTCTGAACTGATTGGAAAAACCAAGTTCCACGATGCCCTTTCTAAAGCCTGGCATGAAGGAATGGTGATAGCAGGGACAAGTGCCGGCGCTTCCATTTTAGGTAAGTATATGATCGTAGCTGCTGACACGATGCTGAATGACAATAAGTTAAAGGTTGAAATTGGCGTAGGTTTCGGCTTCCTGGACGGACTGATAATCGATCAACATTTTTCCCAGCGTGGCCGCTTTGACCGTCTGTTAAGTGCGATAGCAGGGAAAAAAGAAATTATGGGTATTGGCATTGATGAAAATACAGCAATTTTAGTTAAAGACGGTCATTTTGAAGTGGTCGGCCAACATCAAGTATTGGTTCTTGATGGCAGCACCAGTGATTATATCAATATCACATCTTCTGATAATGGCAGTGAAGAGTTGACTCTTTCGGGATTTATCCTTCATGCACTAACCAGGGGATACCGTTTTGACCTGCTTACCAGGAAATTGTTGATGAAAAAGGGGATCCAACAATGAAGATCAATCGAGTCCGTTATTTAAAAGGACCTAATTATTTTGCTTATACACCTACGATTTGCATTGAATTGGATATAGGGGAACTGGAACAGAAACCATCTGATTCAATACCTGGATTCAATGAAAAATTGTTAAAGGCGCTCCCGAACTTGGGAAGCCATACATGTTCAAAAGGGTATCGAGGCGGTTTCGCCGAAAGGCTGAGAAAAGGAACATGGATGGGACATATATTGGAGCATATGACGATTGAGCTTCAAAACTTGGCCGGAATCGAAGCCATCCGTGGAAAAACGATAATGATGGAAAAGAAGGGTTTTTATTATGTTACCTTTGACTATCAGGAGCCTCACTCGGGTCTCCAAGCTTTTTTAGCAGCAAAAGATATCGCGGAAGCCATCCTGAATGGTGAAAAACTTATAAATGTACAATCTTATGTAAAACAAATAGAGCAGTTATATTATAAAAATAAACTGGGTCCAAGTACCGAAGCCATTTTTAAGGCAGCGCAAGCAAAAGGTATCCCCGTCGAGCGAATGGGTGATGAAAGCTTATTGCGTTTAGGAACAGGTACAAGGCAGAAGTATGTCCAGGCGACAATTTCTAGCCAGACCTCGAATATTGCCGTTGAGAATTCATGTGACAAATCATTGACCAAATCAATTTTAAGAGGATGTGGCCTCCCTGTACCTGAAGGGGAAGTTGCCCATTCCATTGAAGATATCTTTGCCTCGGCGGACAGGCTGGGTTTTCCGCTGGTCATAAAACCGTATAATGGGAGACAGGGGCAGGGGGTCATCACCCATATCAAAAATAAGGATGAACTATTCAATGTAATCAATTGTTTGGAATTGCATGTGGAGAAGTACATTGTCGAACGGCATATTGAAGGACATGATTATCGGTTATTGATAGTCAACGGAGATCTTATCGCCGCTAGTTTGAGGCTTCCTCCCTATGTTATTGGCAATGGCAAGGAAACGATACGCAGTTTAATAGAAAAGGAAAATTGTAATGATTTGCGGGGAGAAGGCCATGAAAAGCCGATGTCAAAAATCCCACTTACACATACCGTGACGTGTTACTTGGAAAAATCGAATCGGACGCTCGATACCATTCCGAATCAAGGGGAATTGGTTCAAGTTGTCGGCAATGCAAATCTTTCGACTGGTGGAAAGGCAATCGATGTAACGGACCAGGTTCATCCCACCATTAAGAATATGGCTGTTGCTGCCGCGAAAGCGATCGGTTTGGATATCGCCGGAATAGATTTTATTTGTGAGGATATATCAAAACCAATTGAACATTCAAGGACTGCAATTATTGAAGTGAATGCTGCACCGGGAATTCGAATGCATCATTATCCGAGTGAAGGGAAAAAAAGGGATGTAGGCAAAGCCATTGTCGATTATTTATTTCCGACTCGGAAAGAGGCGGCTATACCGATCATTGCAGTGACCGGAACAAATGGAAAGACGACAACAACCCGATTGATTCATTATTTCCTTACTAATGAAAAAACAAAGGTGGGTATGACAAATTCTGATGGAGTATATATCGGTGATGAGGTATTGGATCACGGTGATTGCAGTGGCCCTGTCAGTGCAAGAATGGTATTGGCCCATCCTGAAGTTGATATAGCCGTATTGGAAACGGCCCGGGGAGGGATTCTGCGTGAAGGTCTGGCTTTTCGTAAATGTGATGTGGGGATCATTACCAATGTAAGTGAGGATCACCTCGGCCGTGATGGAATCGATACATTGGATGATCTCATTAAATTAAAGAGGCTGGTAGCCGAAGTTGTAATGAAAACAGGCTTTTGTATACTGAATGCAGATGATCCGAATGTAGCAGCCATGAATGCTTATACAGATGGGGAGGTCATATACACCTCTACAGATGCCACCCAGCCTCACGTAAAGGCTGCGATAAATAAGGGATGTAAAGTTTGGTACGTCAATGAAAAAGGCGTGATTTGTCATTCAGCTGATGGTGTCATCCAACAATTTATGGATTGTACCATGGTTCCAATAACGATTTCCGGCATGGCACGTCATAATATCGCCAATTTACTTCAGGCGTTAGCCGCAGCTGAAACACAAGGCATTTCCATGGAAGAACTAAGAAAGAAGGCTGCCACATTTATGCCTGATACGAATTTGTCCAAAGGACGGTTCAATTTAAAAAAGTTGAAAGATCGCACGATCATCATCGACTATGCCCATAATGAAGCGGGATTGAAGGCCATATTCGAAACGGTCAGTGCCTATAACAAAAATCGCCTTATCACTGTTTTGGCAGGACCGGGGGACCGTATTGATGAAGAGCTTATCAGGCTCTCCAAGGTAGCGGCCATTAATTCTGATCTGTTCATCATTAAAGAAGACGATGATTTGCGGGGAAGGGAGCCGTTAGAAGTAGCCGGGCTGCTTCAGGAAGCTGCGGAAGAAGCCGGGTTACAAAAAGATCGGATATTCATCGAACCTAATGAATTGGACGCATTCATAAAAGCCTGGGAAACATCACAACCGGGTGACCTATTATTGTTCTTTTACACGGATTTCGAATATGTAGAGAGGTTTTTCGAAAAGGTTTCAACAAATCCGTTGCCGAAGAAATAAAACAAAGTGGGTTTCGCCCTTAAAAACCCTTTACTGTCAAACGCAAGCTTGAGGAGTTTCAGAGAAGTGGGAAGTAAATGTTGAAAAAAGCTAATCCAAGTGGATTAGCTTTTTTTCATGACCGTTTCATTTGCAGCCGGGACAGCGGCATGGTCTTTTTTATATATTCGCTGAAGCACGATTGACTGAACAATCATGAATATACCTCCGATTGACCAATATAGCGGCAATGCAGCAGGAGCGGAGAAAGAAATGAATAAAATCATTGCTGGTGAGAGCAAGCTCATCATCTTCATTTGTTTCTGCTGTTCTTCCGGCATTTGTCTCATGGAAATGACCGATTGGAAGTAATAAATGACACCAGCGATAATCGCCATGGCAATATTCGGCTGGCCTAGGCTGTACCAAAGGAAACTATGTGTAGCAATTTCATGGGAACCTTGAATCGCATAATAAAAGCCCATTAGAATCGGCATTTGAATTAAGAGCGGCAGACAGCCCATGTTTAAAGGATTGACTCCATGTTTTTGGTAAAGCTGCATCATTTCCTGTTGGAGGGCCTTTTGTTTAGCAGGGTCTTTCGTCTCTTTGATTTTCTGCTGGATTGCTGTCATTTCCGGTTTCAGCCCATTCATCTTCGTTTTCATGCTAAGCTGTGTTTTATATTGCTTGGCAGTAAGTGGAAGCAAGACAAGGCGAATCAAAAATGTCATCATGATGATGCTTAAACCATAGTTGCCATTAAATAAATCAGCATTAAATTCTAGCATTTTTGTCATGGGGTTAACCAATGCAGTATGAAATGGACCGCTAGTTGCTGCTGAGCAACCTGTCAAAAGGGTCGTTGCCAAAAATAGGACGGCAATTAAAAACATGTTTTTCTTCTTCAATATAATTTCCTCCTCGAATTGTTATTGTTTAAACAACTAGAAGGAGGCTTGGCTCATCGGAATCATCTGGTGAATCCTTTTGCCGGATAAATGTGAAAAAGCGCTGTGCACCGCGCCAGTCAAAAATGCTGCCTGCATGAACAGGGGATTTACTTTTATCTGTATGAACTGAAGCTTGATATTTGTCATTCAAGAGCGATTGCTTTTTATTTAAGAAGTAAAACGCGGCCAGTGGTAAGACAAAGGTAAATAAGTAACCTGCCCATACCGCATGGCGAACGGTCTGATAATCGAATTCTAATAATAATTCCCACATAGGAATCCCTCGTTTTTTCTAAGATAAGAAAATTTGTTCAAAAATGATTTAGGGCCTGAAATGACTTTTGACCATATTGAGTTTAAATCATTAATAACACTATATCAATTCTAGTGCAAGAAAGCTAAAAATTATAGGGATTTTTTCAAAAAATAAACAGGGAATATTTTCTGAGGCATTATTTTTAGATAATGGATCAAATAGAAACCAAATTCGAGTTTGTACAGAGCAAAGATTGCACACATGGTCGTTCATCTACATACGGATAAAAGGAAGTTCATATATGAGGTGAAAAGGTATGAAACCATACGGTTCATTCGATCAACGGAACCACGATAACGGTAATGGCCAAAATGCACATCCCCGAAAAATGGGCAATGATTTCTTGGCAGCGCCATATCCATTAGAAAATCAGATAATGGATGTAAGGACCCCTCCTGGCCCGCCTGGTCCGTCCTACGGAGGGGGCCAGCCGCCGCCACGGCCGC
The DNA here is from genome assembly GCF_044762675.1 of Peribacillus sp. NPDC096448. Lineage (NCBI taxonomy): Bacteria > Bacillati > Bacillota > Bacilli > Caryophanales > Bacillaceae > Peribacillus > Peribacillus sp. NPDC096448. The sequence continues at coordinate 7,213 of NZ_JBIWEU010000004.1, forward strand.
CCATGAGATACAATTCTTTCATTGTTATTAAAAAAACAATCCGCATTTGAGGATTGTTCAGTTTGTAGACAAAAGGGGGGATTCGGAATGGTCTCACCCTGAGCCGTGTAAAGAACTAGTCATCCTTCATGTTTTTTCACTTATCATCCAAAGTTTCAATCCAAAAAGTAATCAGGAAAATCAGAAATGATACCATCTAACTGCATCATTTTGAACATGCGTATTTGTTTTTTATTGTTGACGGTCCATGTAAATACTTTCATCCCGTGCTTTTGGATCCGCATTTGCAGCTTCGTACTCAAAATCGTTTGCTTTGGATTCAAAAATGATGCAAACTCGGCAATTTCTTTTAATTTTTGGTCATTAATTCGACGTTTTATCAAAACGCCCACTTGTATGTCAGGCATTAATTGATGAAACCTTTTCATGGATTCCATATCGAATGAATGAACCATTATCTTATTTTTACTTGTTGAATTTTCCTGGAATTTCACTAATTCTTCTGCAAGTTTCTGTTCAATGCCGGGATAAGCAGAGGGATGCTTCAATTCGATTAAAATTCCTGCTTCAGACCCGAAATTCTCCAATACCTCACTTAGTAAAGGAATCCTTTCGTTTTTATAGCGAGAATGATACCAGCTTCCTGCATCCAGTTCCTTTAATTCGGCTGACGTGTAATCACGGAGATTCCCTTTGCCGTTTGTGGTTCGATCCAGGGTGGGATCATGATGAACCACAAGGACATCATCTTTACTAAGATGGATATCCACTTCCAGGAAGTCAGCTCCCAATTCAATTGCTTTACTATAGGATGCCATTGTATTCTCGGGGCAATATCCAGATGCACCTCGATGTCCAATTTTAAGGGGGGAATGCTTCATCATTAAGCTTTCAGGGAAATCACTCTTTGATCTTTTAGCGTAGAGAGTGAACAGGACAAGCATGGTTACCACGATAATTAGAAAAAATGCAATCATCTTTCACACTCCTATTAGGCACAATGATTAAAATTTAGCAGGACAGTCTCATTTCATAATTTTACATGTTAGGCAGGAAAAAATCATGTTTTAAACAATGTTATAATCCGACTTAAAGGATTTATTGGAAAGGTATGGAATACATATAATTTAAGTATCAATAAGGGAGGGAAAGCAGATGGAAATGCAGGTGAAACCGAAGTCTAAAAAATGGAAGGGGAATTTTGGTTTATATTTTTCCCTTCCCATTCTCTCTTGGGCGTTTTACGATTTTGCCAATACGATTTTTTCTTCTAATATCAACACGATTTTCTTTCCATTCTTCCTACAGGAACAGATTGGGGAAAATGCCGTTCTTGATCAGATTGCGAGTACCTTCATTTCCTACGCTAATGCGATTGCCAGTTTGTTTCTTGTTTTGTTTTCCCCACTGTTCGGTGTCTTGATCGATCGAACGGGAAAAATGAAAAAATACATTATGATTTTCACACTCATTTCTGTTGTGTGTACATTTTTAATGGGGGTATTTGGAGGGACGCCGTTCAATGGAAAGATTCTGGGCATTCCCATTTCCTTGGCGATCGTCATTCTTTTATTTGTGATAGCAAAGTTTTTCTATCATTCGAGTCTTGTTTTCTATGATACGATGATGAGTGATTTAGGCACGAAACAGCAATTGCCGCTTATATCAGGGTTTGGCGTGGCGGTAGGCTACCTTGGAACGTTAGTGGGACTGTCAATCTATCCATTCATAAGTAAAGGGAGTTCACATGAAGCCTTCATTCCCACGGCCATTTTATTTCTGGTTTTTTCCCTTCCCTTATTCTTTTTTTTAAAAGAGTCTCCAAAACAGCAAAAGGCGAAAGAACCTTTTTTATCCGGTTATAAGGAAATTAAATCAACATTTAAAGAGATGCAATCCTATCGATCGGTTTTTACATTCATGATTGCTTATTTCTTTTTAAATGATGCAATTGCGACCACTATCGGCATGATGGCCGTATATGCCAAGACTGTTGTTGGATTTTCCTCTAGCGGATTCATTTTGCTTTACTTGGTATCGACAATATCGAGTATTGCCGGATCGTTTCTGTTTGGATACATCACGCAGTCGAAGGGACCGCGGGTGGCTGTGACATATGTGGGAGTTTTGCTCTTGGTCGCTTTATTTATAGCGGTCTTCGCACAAACCGCCCTTTGGTTCTGGGTTGCAGGGAGTATGTTCGGCATTTCGCTAGGTTCGATGTGGGTGACATCACGGACGTATATCATTGAATTGACTCCGGATGAGAAGAGGGGGCAATTTTTTGGGCTATTTGCATTCTCTGGAAAAGTCTCTTCAATAATCGGTCCGCTATTATATGGAACGATAACGTTGATATTCCATGACCTCGGTACATTGGCGAGCCGGATGGCATTAGGGTCATTGATCATCATGGCGATAATAGGTTTGGGCTTTCTTTTGAAAATGAAGGGATTGGAAGAAGTGAAATAATAAAAAGGGAATGGAGCTGGCCTTAATGCCGCATCCATTCCCTTGCAGAAACTTTATACCAAAATCAAGGTGACATCGACGTTCCCGCGAGTTGCTTTTGAATAGGGGCAGGTCATGTGTGCTTTTTTGGCGAAGTCTTCGGCTTCTTCCCTGCTTAGGTCGGGAATCGAAACATCCAACCTTACAGCCAATTTAAAACCGCCGTCATCCTCATCTTTTCCGATCGTGACATTTGCCGTCACGGACGTATCAACCTTTTTCTTTTCTTTTTGCAGAACAAGGTTCAAGGCACTGTCAAAACATGCCGCGTAACCGGCTGCGAATAACTGTTCAGGGTTTGTGGCGCGCTCACCGGAACCACCTAATTCCTTCGGTGACCTCACATCGAAATCCAGAATCCCGTCCTCGGATTTAACATGTCCCTCACGACCACCGTGTACGGTAACTGTAGCTGTATATAATGGTTTCAATAAAAACAACTCCTTTATTATTCTTACTAACATTAGTTCCCTGCTGTATGTCTTTTAAACAAAATGAAAGCGAGTTTATGGAGACTACTGTTTGAAAATGGTATTAAATTGGTTTTAAATTGGAAGATATTGTTTTATAATGTACTGTATTAGGAGGTGTAATACACCCATTGCAAGGAGGGTTTATGATGTTTGAGTTGGATGTTCAAAGTGGAAAGCCGATATATGAGCAATTGATGGATAAGTTAAAGGAATTAATGATCAATGAAGTTTTACAGGAACATAATCAGCTCCCATCCATTCGAATATTGGCTCAGGAATTGACCATCAATCCAAACACGATCCAGAAAGCGTACAAGCAGCTTGAATCTGACGGATTTATATATGTATTACCAGGCAAAGGGAATTTCGTGGCACCTCCTAAATCCTTGAAAAATTCATTGAAAGAAGAAGAAATCAGAAACGAGCTTTCAAAGGTACTCGCTGAAGCTCTGTATATTGGAATCGATAAATATGAAATTTATAGAATAATAAAGGAAATCAGTCCATTGGCAAAGGGGGGAGATTCATGATTGAAATAAAACAGGTGAGTAAATTATATGAAGGAAAAGAAGCGATCAAAAACGTCACCTTGGTCATCCAAAAAGGCTCCATATTCGGGTTATTAGGTTCAAATGGGGCGGGGAAAACGACTCTATTAAAAATGCTTTCAGGCAATCTGATACAGGATGCAGGTGAAGTTCTTATTGATGGATCATATGTGTTTGAAAACCGTGAAGTGAAAAATCGTTGTTTCTTCCTTCCTGATACGCCTTATTTCCTGGCTAACTATACGATCATGCAAATGGCAGGTTTTTATAGCCAGATTTATAGTGAGTGGAATCAAGAACGTTTTTATCAATTACATGAAGTATTCCCGATACCCGTCCAAAATAAAATACATAAACTATCGAAGGGGATGCAGAGACAGGTTGCTTTTTGGCTAGCACTCTCGACGATGCCGGAAGTCCTAATATTGGATGAACCGTTTGATGGATTAGATCCGGTCATGCGAAAAAATGTGAGACAGTTGTTGATTCAGGATGTATCGGAAAGGAATATGACGATTTTACTATCGTCCCATAATCTCCGGGAAATTGAAGATTTAGCCGATCATGTAGGGATTTTGCATAAGGGTGAGCTTGTTATCCAAAAGGTCTTGAATGACTTGAAAGCTGATGTACATAAAGTGCAAATTGCCTTTAAACATAAAATTCCCCACGGTTTATACCGCGGAATTCAAATTCTTAACAAGGAAAGGCGCGGCAGCGTGATCGTTTGTATCGTTAAAGGTAAAGTATCCATGATTAAATCGCATTTTAATCAGTTTCAGCCAGAAATATTAGATATTCTCCCCCTTACTCTAGAGGAGATATTCATTTATGAAATGGGGGATATCGGTTATGTCATCCAGAATAACCTGGTTTAATAGGGAACTGATTATCTATATTTTCAGAAGCACTGGCTGGATTGGTTTCCTATATCTCGTAGGCCTCATATTTGCGCTGCCTCTGGAAATGTTAGCGATTATCTTGAATGAGAACAATGAATATGTGGAATTCGAAAACCTTTTTTCCTGTCAGCGGATGATACAGTTTGTCTTGGTCATCGTAATTCCAGTATTACTTGCCATCTTCCTTTTTCGGTTTTTACAAATGAAACAAGCCTCAGACTTCATTCATAGTTTACCGATTACCAGACGCAGCATCTACGTTCATATGATTGGAACGGGAATTGGCTTCATGGGTTTACCGATTTTACTTACAGGTTCAATATTGATATTATTTCACTCGGCAATTGATATAGAAAGGTTATATACCATGCCGGATATATGGTCTTGGATGGGGACTACATTTATTTTGGAAGCTTTGATCTTTTCTGTTGCCGTTTTAATTGGAATGGTTACGGGATTATCAGCCTTTCAAGGAGTGCTGACCTATATTTTTCTTACTTTGCCGGTGGGGCTTTTTGTTTTGTTTGCAGCCAATGTGAAATTTTTGATAGCAGGATTTTCTGCAGATTATTATCTAAGTGCCAATATGAATGGCATCTCCCCATTATTAGCAGCAACGGAGTTGGAGAAAATCACTTTCTTCTCTATTAATATATTAATTTATAGTATATTAACCTTTCTTTTTCTTATCAGCTCTCTTTTTCTCTATGAGAGGAGAAAGCTGGAACATGTGTCGAAGGCATTTGTTTACCCAAAGATTAAGCCAGTGTTTAAATTCGGCCTGACATTATGCATGATGCTGTTTACAGGGCTTTATTTTAGCGAAACGACGGGCGAACCTGGGTGGATTTTCTTCGGATATACCGTTGGTTCTTTGCTTGGATATTATTTAGGGGAAATCGTCCTGCAAAAGACTTGGCGAATACGGGTCAACCTGAAAGGTTATGTAGCATTTATGGTGGCTGTCATTGTGCTGGCACTCATTATAAAAATAGATCCCCTTCAGTATAAGACCAAGATTCCTGATGAAAAGATGATTAGCCAAATTTATATTGGTGATTCTCCTTTATTTTTTGAAGACGATGACACGTCGAATAATGCTCCCAATTATCTTAAAGAGAAGGAAAATATAGAAGCGATCAGGTTATTGCATCAGGAAATTATCGATAAGGGTAAAAAGGTTTCCATTGGTGAATTGAATGATGGGCAATCCGTATTTCTGATGTATGAACTCAAGAATGGAAAACGGTTGGCAAGAGAGTATCATTTGCAGAATTACGACTCATACATGCCACTATTGGCAAGAATATATGAGTCGAATGAATATAAAAAAATGGTTAATCAGTTATTGAATGTTTCCGCTGAAGACGTTACTAAAATCAAGATAACGGCGAGCGGCCAAGTGGACAAATCAATTACGATCACGGACGGTCAACAGCTGGAAGCTGCTGTAAAGGCATTGTCGGAGGATCTGAATAATCAATCATTCGCGCAAATGACTTCTTCTTTTGGTGATTATGCCTCTATCGACATTCTTTTGAGTAATAACAAAACCATTTATATGAATTGGGACTCTTCATATACTCAGTTTTCAAAATGGATGGAAAGTACCGGACAATCGGAACAAGCGCGGTTAATGGCTGATGATATCTCTTATATCCTGGTTGCGAAGACCGACTCGGAAATTTATCATTCGAATTCTGAAAGTGAACTCGCACAGCAGATTGAACAACAGCCAAATCGCTTGAAAATCAAGACCGTTTCCGAAATCGAGGCAGCCATTGATAATGCCCAGATCGATTGGGGCGGAGAGTATTCAGCTGCCTTTTATTATAAAGAAAGCAGAGATGTGGACATCAAGAGTTTTTCTGGCGAACATGTTCCCGGTTTCATTTTGGATCATTTTAATGAAAAATAACGTGAATATTTCGTATGTACACATAACGGAAAGGATGCCGCCCAATATGGGAGGCATCCTTTTGCATGGCCTATCAATTATGTTTGTGTATCTATGCTTTAGAGTTTTACGACGTTTTTAGCTTGAGGTCCGCGGTTTCCTTCTTCAATCTCAAATTCAACCTCTTGACCTTCATCAAGGCTCTTGAAACCTTCTCCTTGAATGGCGGAAAAATGTACGAAAACATCATCTTCGTTTGGTACTTCGATGAAACCAAATCCTTTGTCACTATTGAACCATTTCACTTTACCTGTTACTGTCATTCGATGAATCCTCCTAAAAAGTTAAAAAATATTAATGGTGATGATTTTACCTAGATGGAAAAATCAATTTCACACATTATCCAGCACCCTCATTCAAGTTAAAATTATCATACGATGATGCTTGATAATATGTGAAAGCCTACAGGAAAAATTAACCCACTAACCTCTGGAGCAATTTCCAGTTTTTCAGTATATACCCACCTTTATAAAGGATAAAACAAATGGAAGTAATTTATACATTCCCATTTGGGGAAAATAATATTAGACAGGTTTTATACGGGGAAATATAACGGTATTGTCGCGCAGGATTTTCCTGGATTGAAAATTGACGCTGATGCCATGTCCAATACGAAATGCCTTTATGGTTGAAATCAGGGAAACAATTTGGCATTGAAGTTTTTCACGAAAATAATCGGGTATAGGATAAGAAAGAAAGGACTGATGAAAAATGAAGAAATTATTAAAAAGGGCTCTCATTTTTGCTGCTCCAATCATATTCAAGGAAGTAAAAAAACGCTGGAAGAACAAGCGGAATCAAAAATCGATTAAAACTGCAAGGTAAATAAATAAACCATGAATAAATGAACGGTAATCATATGGATTAAGATAGGGGGCGCTGATTAAGCGTCTTTTGTTTTGCCATCTGAACAAATCCCCTAATGGGTGATTCATTCACCTCTACATCTTTCCTTCATATCGTGTTAAAATAGAAAGGTTGATTGAAATGAATGCTGAGTAGCCAATGCTTAAGCCTTATGATATATTTCTTCTTACATATATTGTGTATGATCAGGATTTTTGCATACAAAGAAAGGTTGCCATTCCAATGTAAAAAATACAGTAAAAACCTCCTATAAATTTTTTTATTGATGACTCCAATAATGAAAGGAACATATTATGAATAATTTAAAAGACGAGGTTCAATCCCGACGGACCTTCGCAATCATCTCTCACCCGGATGCCGGGAAAACGACTTTGACAGAAAAATTATTGCTGTTTGGCGGCGCGATCCGCGATGCCGGAACAGTTAAAGCTAGAAAAACAGGGAAGTATGCAACCAGTGACTGGATGGAAATTGAAAAGCAACGGGGAATTTCCGTTACATCTTCAGTCATGCAATTCGATTATGAAGATTTCCGTGTCAATATTCTAGATACACCAGGCCACCAAGATTTCAGTGAAGACACATATCGTACACTGATGGCAGTTGATAGTGCCGTGATGATCATCGACTCGGCAAAAGGTATCGAGGATCAAACGGTTAAATTATTCAAAGTATGCCGGATGAGGGGTATACCGATTTTCACTTTTATCAATAAAATGGACCGACAAGGTAAAACGCCGCTAGAATTGCTTGCCGAACTTGAAGAGGTATTAGGTATAGAAACATATCCAATGAACTGGCCGATTGGGATGGGAAAAGACTTCGTGGGCATTTACGACAGGTTCAATAATCGGATTGAACAGTTCAAAACTGAAGGGGAAGAGCGTTTCCTTCCGTTGAATGAAGATGGTGAACTCGAAGTCGATCATAAACTTAAGGATTCCCAGTTATATGAACAAACTTTGGAAGAAATCATGCTGTTGACGGAAGCGGGTAACCAATTCTCTGAAGAAAACATTGCGAATGGAAAACTTAGTCCTGTATTTTTCGGAAGTGCGTTAACGACATTCGGTGTTCAGACGTTTTTGGATGCTTATCTGAAATTTGCACCAGCTCCACAAGCAAGGATGACAACGTCAGGTGAAATGGATCCTGTCAGTAATGATTTTTCCGGTTTCATTTTCAAGATCCAGGCGAATATGAACCCCAAACACCGTGACCGAATCGCTTTCCTTCGCATTTGCTCTGGGAAATTCGAGCGTGGAATGAGCGTCAACTTAAGCAGGACAGGGAAACCGATCAACCTTTCTTCCTCTACTCAATTCATGGCTGATGATCGAAACACCGTAAATGAAGCGGTAAGTGGAGATATCATCGGTTTATATGATACCGGTAATTACCAAATTGGCGATACGATTACCACAAGCAAAGACATGTTTCAGTTTGAAAGGCTGCCTCAGTTTACACCGGAACTATTCATGAGGGTAACAGCTAAAAACGTCATGAAACAGAAACATTTCCATAAAGGAATTAACCAACTTGTACAAGAAGGGGCAATTCAGCTCTTCAAAACGGTTCGGATGGAAGAATATCTGCTTGGTGCGGTTGGGCAACTTCAATTCGAAGTATTCGAGCATCGAATGAGGAACGAGTACAATGTTGAAGTCGTGATGGAGCGCATGGGCAGCAAGATTACACGCTGGGCCGAAGATGAAAAGCTTGATGAAAATCTTCATAGCTCTAGAAGCATCCTTGTTAAAGACCGGTTTGATAAATATGCATTCTTATTTGAAAATGAGTTTGCACTTCGTTGGTTCCAAGATAAAAATCCTGACGTGGAATTATATAATCCAATGGATTTGAAATAATGAAGAAGCCCGTGTTTATACGGGCTTCAGACTGTAGACAAACTCGATGAAAATCAAGTTTGTCTACAGTTTTTTTAGGGTGTGGTGAAAACTCGAACGTTGATTTCCACTATAGGCACTCGCTTTCCGCGGGCGGTCCGTGAGCCTCCTCGACGCTTTTGCGTCTCTAGGGTCTCCCTTGGACGCGTTTTTCCCGCAGGAGTCTCGCACCTTCCGTTTCATCCAACATTGTCTTATTTTTGATAGAACTCCCTTTGTCTGTAAACTCGAACCCCGTGTGTTTTGAATACACGGGCTTTTTTCATTATCTGGAGATATTTTAACGTTACTATAACTTATCGCTTACTTTAAGGTTGACCTTACATACAAGGAATGGGAGTGCCGATTGCTTCCTAATAGTCTCTAGCGGACTTTTCTCGTAGGAATGTAGGGTGATTTCTTCATAAAGAAGAAGGTCTGTACTTAAAACAGGCTATATTGTCCTGGTCGATCATTATGATGGTATCAATTGAACATGAAGAGAAATATCATTGGTAAAATCCAAGTCTACTAAAATATTCATTTGACAATCTCCTGAAACTCCTTTATATTTAGCTAGTACTTTAGTGCTTAAAAGCGTTTCAGTAATTGTGAGGGGTGAAAAGGTCCGATCCTTACCTCAGAGAATATACAACATTGAAAGCGGGGAAATACATCATGCGTCTTGAAGATGCAAAGCTAAAACTCTCCTTACCTGAAGCAATTGGGGTTTTGGCCATTCTATTCTTAATCATTGCAACTGGTATCATACATTATGGACTTGCCCCCCATATTCCAATTATAGCGGCAATCCTTTTCTTATTTGTTTATGGGAAGTTCAAGAAGCTGCCATTTTCAATTATGGAGGCGGCTATAGTCAAAGGTGCAGTTTCTGGTATGGGAGCCATTTATATATTCTTTTTCATTGGAATGCTGATTTCCATCTGGATGGCAAGCGGGACGATTCCTACCATCATGTACTATGGGTTTGACTGGATTACTGGTGAATATTTCTATGCGATCACATTTCTGGTGTGTTCGTTAATTGGGCTCTGTATCGGGAGTTCCCTTACTACATCAGCGACAATAGGTGTTGCCTTAATAGGTATGGCGGCGGCGATGGATTTATCGTTGGCGATCACAGCCGGCGCAATCATTTCCGGTGCATTTCTTGGGGATAAAATGTCTCCATTATCCGACTCGACCAACCTTGCATCGGGAACGGTTGGAGCATCATTATTTGAACATATTAATAATATGCTTTGGACTACGATTCCAGGTTTTTTTATATCACTTATCATCTTTTACTTCCTTTCACCGAATGTCAAAGTTACTCGTGTTGAGGAAATCGAAGCCATGACAAAGGCCTTGGAAATGGAAACGAACATTAGCATATGGAGTTTGATTCCGTTTGTCATCGTTCTAGTCATGGCTTTGAAAAAGGTGTCTGCGATTCCGACATTGTCAGCAGGAATCATTTCGGCGGCTGTAATTGCTTTCATACAAACGCCAAGTTTGACCGTTGCAAAACTAGCGGATATCTTATACGGGGGTTTTGTACTGAAAAGTGGAATGGAACAACTCGACTCAATCTTATCGCGGGGCGGGATTGAAAGTATGATGTTCTCCGTTTCGATGGTGTTGTTGGCATTGGCGATGGGTGGACTATTGTTCGAATTGGGAGTCATACCTTCTATTTTAAATGCTGTCCAGGATTCATTGACGAGTGTAGCGAAAGTGATTTCCGCTACCGTATTTGCAGGAATCAGCGTTAATTTCCTGGTGGGTGAACAGTATTTGTCAGTGATACTACCTGGGAAAGCCTTTCAGCAGAAATATGAAGATTTAGGCTTGCAGCCAAAAACGCTTGCAAGGGTACTTGAAGATGCGGGAACAGTTGTGAATCCTCTGGTTCCTTGGGGTGTCTGCGGTGTATTCCTGACACAGGTATTGGGTGTTTCAACCCTTGAATATGCCCCATTTGCATTCTTCTGCCTACTTTGTCCTTTGCTCAGTCTGATTTCTGGCTTTACGAAAATCGGTATTCATTATAAATGAAAAAAACAGGCGGTCGGCTTCGACTGCCTGTTTTTTACTTCCATAACTTTGAGGAGAAGGAAAACCCCCTGACATGAACAGAAATGTCAGGGGGTAAAGGTTTTGATGTTTATTATGAAGACGCAATCTCATCTTTTGGGATGGACACGACCTTTTCTTTCTGTTCAAGTAAATTCATTCGCATGACGACATTTTGGAATATGCCCATTGAAAGCATGAGCAGCAGTAAGGAGGATCCTCCATAACTGATGAACGGAAGGGTAATCCCAGTAATAGGGATAAGTCCAGTCACTCCGCCAACGTTGATGCCGACTTGAATGCCGATCATGGATGAGATGCCGATCAATAAAAGACTTCCAAATGGATCTTTGCATTTTGCTGAAAGTACAAATCCCCTTAGGACGATAAAACCTAGTGTCAATAGTACGAACCCCACTCCGAATATCCCGAGCTCTTCTGCAATGACGGCCATGATGAAATCAGTATGTGATTCGGGCAAGTATCCGTATTTTTGTACACTGTCACCAAGTCCCACTCCAGTAAGGCCGCCGGATCCTATCGCGAATAAGGAATTCACGAGTTGATACCCGCTTTCTCCTGCCTTTCCGAAAGGGTCTGCAAACCCCGTAAAACGGGACACTTTATTTTCAGAGAGAACGGCTGAGAAATTTCCTGTCACGAGTACTCCTAATGCAAAAATGGCAACGAATATCGCAGTTATCAAAGAGAGTTTGAATATACTCTTAAAAGACATCCCGGATGATATGATCATGGTGCTCGAAATCAGGAAAATGACTGCTGCCGTTCCATAGTCAGGCTGTATTCCGATTAAAAAGCAGATGAATACCAGAAAGAAAATCGGCGGGATGACGGCTTTATCAATACTATTGATTCGATCCTGCCTTTTTCCGTAAATGGCTGCCAGATAAATGATCATGGCTAACTTGGAAAATTCAGCGGGCTGGATCGATGCTGTCCCTAACTTGAACCAGCTAGTGGCGTTTCCTGCTGTATGACCGAAGATAAAGAGCAGCAAAAGGACACCGGCCATCCCAAACATCATAGACATCAAGAACATTTTGTTTTTGTACATCTTATAAGGAAGGATCATCGTGACGATCATTGCCAGGAATGAAATGATAAAGGCCGTTTTTTGTTTCTCAAAGAAGAAATCCATAGGCTTTTCGTATCGAGCGACAGCAGTGATCATGCTCGAACTGTAAATCATGACTAAACCAAACAAACAGAGTAATACGACAGCGATGAAAATAGGGAAGTCGTATGCTTTAATTATTCTTTTCACTTGTGCGCTCACCTCGAATATGTATGCGCGAAAAAATCGCCTTCTTATATAGTAACGGAAAATCGATTATATAGATAATAATTTTTATCCGATAATATGAATTTATCCGCCATTACCTCATATTAAACACTCAAACCGATAAACTGGTCTGCCAGATTTATAGCCGAATTCGGATTCCTATACATTACCTTCGATAGCAAACGTGAATACTCCTTTTTATAGCAGAATTTTTTTACTATATATTCCATTGCGGTGCAATTATGTCTGGAAGAAGACCATTAAAGGTTATTTGTGACAAAACTTGAAGTGAAGCAGTGGATACTGTAAGCGTATTTGTTAGAGAAACTCACCGTAAGAGGTATACTTATTTTAGCACCGATTATATGGCACGGAATCGGGCAGGAATAGAGGGAACAGGTTGTGATCTTGTTTCCAAGCGATTATATCATACAGGATTGAGTCTCTGCCATTATATAAAGAGGGTTCAAGGATTAGGAAAGGTGTACCTCCTCGGTCGACCTTTATTTAAAGTATAAAAATGATATGGAGTACCGTTAAAAATAAGTTAAAGCAAGGGGAGTAGTTATGGAAGAAATACATGACAAGTTGGAAGTATTTTCTCCGGCAACAGGTGAAAAGATTGCGGAAATTGTCCCAACGCCATTGAAGTCGATTCCTCATATATATAAGAAATCAAAACATGCGTTCCAATCATGGTCGAATCTTCCCATCGAGGAACGGTTGCACTATTTAAAACGGCTCCGTTTATTGATGGTTGAAAAAATGGATGAAATAGCAGAAGTCATTTCAAAAGATGCGGGAAAAGTGAAAATAGAAGCGCTGGTTGCTGACATCATGCCAACGATTGATGCAATCAAGCATATCGAGAAACATGCAGTGAAAACTCTTTCCAGACGGAAGGTCACCACTCCACTCATGTTAATTGGTAAAAAATCTTCTATCCATTATATGCCCCGTGGAACGATTCTCGTCATTTCACCATGGAATTATCCGCTGCAGCTTTCCATGGTTCCCATTCTTAATGCTCTGGCAGCGGGAAATACAGTCATCGCCAAACCTTCAGAGGTAACTCCTTTAGTTGGAGTGTGCATCGAAAATCTGTTTCTTGAAGCTGGTTTCCCAGAAGGAACTATACAGTTTGCCCATGGAGGGAAAGAATTGGGTGCGGCATTAACTGATCAAAAACCAGATTATATATTTTTTACTGGATCGGTAAGGACCGGAAAAATGATTGGTGAGGTTGCAGCAAGACACCTGATCCCAACGACTTTGGAGCTCGGCGGTAAGGATCCGATGATCGTTCTGCGTGATGCTAACCTGGAACGGGCTGTGAACGGGGCTCTTTGGGGGGCTTTCACAAATAGTGGTCAGGTGTGTATGAGTGTTGAAAGGGTTTATGTGGAACGTCCTGTTTATAAGGAATTCCTAATGCTTCTTAAAGAAAAAACGAATTCCATGAGGCAGGGGGTGCAATCACAGGATGATATCGGTTCAATGACTTTCCCTAATCAAGTTGATATTGTGGCTGAACATCTGGAGGATGCACTGAATAAGGGGGCCGTACTTGAAACCGGAACACCTCCGAAAGAATGGAAAATGGCGCAGGGCCATTTCATTCCGCCGACAATTCTTTCCAATGTCGATCATTCCATGAAAATCATGAAAGAAGAAACGTTCGGGCCCGTGTTGCCTGTTGTGCCTTTCGATACGGAGGAAGAAGTGATCGCCCTGGCAAATGAAAGTGAATATGGACTCAATTCCAGCGTTTGGACGATGGATAGGGAAAAAGCAAGCAGGATTGCGTCACGGTTAGTAACCGGGGCGGTGACGATCAATGATGTGCTGATTACTGTTGCCAATCATCATTTACCATTTGGCGGTGCCAAACAAAGTGGGGTTGGCCGCTATCATGGCGAGCATGGATTGAAGATTTTCTGCCATGAAAAAGCGATCATGATCGATAAAGGTAAAAACGATACAGAAATACAGTGGTATCCATATGAAGGGAAATACCCGAGTTTTTTATCGCTGTTTCAGAACTATTTTTCTGCCAAACCGAACTGGATTCGTTTTGGTAAAGAATATTTGAGATTAACAAAAATGTCTAAAAGGAACCGAAAATAGAGCCTTTTATAAAAAAAGATTGTTATTTTCATATCGAGCGCGTATACTATTAATATACTTAATAACTGATTTTCCTTTTCAAAGGGGAGTAGCGTTAGGGTTCGCCCTAAAACAAAGTCGTCATTACGTGAATGTTAAACATTCATCGGCTTTGTTGACATGATTTCATGTTCAGCAAGACCTTTGCCTATACGGCAGAGGTCTTTTTATTTTGCCAATGCCAATAGGAAGGAAATACTAACTATTGGAGGTTGAATGGATGGAAGCATCAATATTATTGGAATATGGCTGGGTCCTTCTTATCTTGGTTGGATTAGAAGGGATACTTGCTGCTGATAATGCAGTTGTCATGGCTGTCATGGTTAAGCATTTGCCAAAAGAACAACAGCGAAAAGCCTTGTTTTATGGTCTGATGGGAGCTTTTGTTTTCCGTTTTGCAAGTTTATTCCTTATTTCCTTTCTTGTCGAGGTGTGGCAAGTTCAAGCAATTGGTGCGATTTATTTACTTTTCATCGCTTTTCAGCACATTTACAAAAAATACGCTGGCAAAGGTGAGAAGGAAATCACAAAACCTAAAAAGCAATCTGGCTTCTGGATGACCGTGGTTAAGGTTGAAGCGGCTGATATCGCTTTCGCAATCGATTCCATGTTGGCTGCCGTCGCATTGGCTGTTACACTTCCTGCAACAGGCTGGATGAAAGTCGGCGGTATTGACGGTGGGCAATTCACTGTCATGTTCCTCGGCGGTATGATCGGGTTGATCATTATGCGATTTGCAGCAAATGGATTCGTGAAGCTGCTTCATCAGCGTCCTTCCCTTGAAACGGCGGCATTTTTGATAGTGGGTTGGGTTGGAGTGAAGTTGGCGGTACACACACTTGCACACCCTTCACTTACTGTCATCGATCATCATTTTCCTGAATCAACTCTTTGGAAATCGATTTTCTGGACTGTATTGATTGGAATTGCAGCAGGTGCATGGATCATTTCAAGCAAAAAAGAAAAAAAAGAGAAAGAAGAGAAAAAAATACAGGAAGCTTAAAAAAAAGGCGTGCCAGTCACGCCTAGAGTTTGTAAACAAAAGTGGTTTTACCTAAAATTCCAAAAACAAAGTTGAATGGAACGGAGGGTGCGAGACTCCTGCGGAAAAAGCGCGTCGAAGGGAGACCCCGCAGGCGCTAGGAGCCGAGGAGGCTCCCGGACCGCCCGCGGAAAGCGAGTGCCTGGAGTGGAAATCAACGTTTGAGGTTTTATAAACATTCATAAAAACTGAAACAAACTTGATTTTCATCGAGTTTGTCTACAGTCTGCAGGTGTGCCGGTCACGCCTATTTTTTTTGTTTCTTAATGTATTTTATGGAGATGACCCTCAAAAGCGCAGGTATATTTACGAATGATATGTTAAAAGATGTGAATATTAAATTCCGGTTATAAAAATGACAATTGTCCCATTGTATTGGACAAATAAACGGAAAAAGATATTTTACTGTAATTGCACTGTAACAAACGAGAAAAAACTAAGTATTTTATCATGTTGATATATTATGTGATTTCATTTTTATCGCAAAAATAGTTCTTTTGGTACTGTCTTTTAGACTCCCTCCGCTTAAGATAAGTATGTTGATGCGTATTTTATGTTCAACAGGAGCGAGGTGAGCAAATGCTTGGTTTGTTGTTTACAGCATTCAAAAAAAAGCGTTCTTTAGAAGAAACCGTATTGAAAATTCAACAAGGCGATAATAGCCTTCGTAATGATACTATAGAGTCATTCAAACCTTTTATTGCAAAAACAGTCTCATCGGTTTGCAAACGTTACATATACGAATCAGATGATGAATTCAGTATTGGAATGATTGCTTTTAACGAGGCAATTGAAAAATACTCCCCGGAAAAAGGCCGTTCTTTATTGGCATTTGCCGAAACCCTCGTTAAACGAAGGGTTATAGATTATTTAAGAAGCCAGTCCAAACAAAAAGAAGTCCTATTGGATTTATCAATGAATGATGATAATGATCAAAGCCAAATATATATCGATAATGAAAATTCCATCAATGAATACGAGATGCAGAAGGAATCGGAAAGAAGAAGAGAAGAAATTCAGCTTTATATAAGCCATCTACAGGATTTTGGTCTGTCATTTGAGGATTTAGTTGAAAGCTCTCCCAAACATGCAGATGCCAGGAAGGGAGCTATTATGATCGCTAAATTGTTAATGGAAGATGACGAACTGAAGGAAATCCTGTTTGCAAAAAAGCGGCTGCCCGTAAAACAGCTTGAGGGAAAAGTGGAAGTAAGCAGAAAAACGATTGAACGGAACAGAAAATACATCATTGCTGTGGCAATCATAATAAACGGAGATTTTTTGTATTTGAATGATTATATAAAAGGGGCTATCGATGAATGAAAAAAGGAGTAATTCTTTCAGTTAATAAACGATTTGTAACCCTATTGACCCCAGAGGGTGAATTTCTGAAAACCAAAAGGCAGGAAAGGGAATATGAAGTGGGTGAGGAAATCACTTTTTCACCAGCAAAACAAAAATTCACTTTAGCCTTTTCCAATATACATTCATCTTTCAAAAAAACGGCCGTGCTAAGCATTGCTTCCACCTTCTTGATTCTCTTTTCGATTCTTCCTTCTTATTTCTCTGGTCCTGTGTCTGCATATATGACGATAGATGTGAATCCAAGCATTGAATTGGAGCTTGACGATGATTTAGAAGTTCTCAAGCTTACCGGATTAAATGAAGACGGCAAGATTGTGATTGGTCAGCTGAAGGACTGGAAAGGCAAGGATATAAAGACTGTTACAAACCGAATCGTTAAAACGACGGAGCAACTTGGTTATTTGAAAGGAAATAAACAAATAGTCGTTTCCACAACGTTAATGGAAAAAAATAAAGAACTGGATAAGAATTTAAAAGAAGAGATAAAAGAAATATCTAAGCAGGATAATGTTTCCAAAACAAGAATGAAAGTGATCCGGGCAACAAAAGGCGATCGTAAGGAAGCAAGGGAACAAGGCATATCCACGGGTAAGTATCTCGAAAAGAAGTTGAATGAAGATAAAGAAAAGGTAAAAGTCAATAAGAGGGAGCCTGCTCCAGCGCCAGATAAAAAAGTCGAGGAAAACGTTGTTATTCCGAAAGAGAAGAGCGTAACGCTGAGTACGGAAAACAAATCGGATGGAGAGAAGAAAAAAGAGAATCATGAAATTGAAATGAAGCAAACGCCGGCCAATGAAGCCAAACCGACTGAACGGAAAAAAACGGGAACGGAATGTACCAAAGAACAAACTGAACGGGAAGATACAGTTGGAAAACGGAATTCGATAAATGGATTCAAGGAAAAAAGCAACGAGACAAAAGGGAGTTCCGATAGCGATCACAGCAACCAATCAAAGAACAAGCAGAAAAATGAACAGAATGATAAAAAGTTCGATGTGAAAAAAGTTTCATCAGCCAAAGAAACTAATAATCCAAATGATCATTTAAGGCACGAAAATAAAAATAAACAAACGAAACAAGCGAATCAAACGAAACAAGTGAATCAAACGAAACAAGCGAAACAGAATAAGCAAAAAAAACAAGACAAGCAAGATTGGGATAAGTCGAAAAGGGGTAAAGGCAATAATGGAAATGGAAATGGACATAATGATTAAAAAGAGTCCAGCATGCAGCTGGACTCTTAGCCATGGATATTTAATTGTGAAAAGAATTATTGACCTTTAAGTTGAGATTGTGCTTGTTGGACAAGACGTTTCGTGATTTCTCCGCCAACTGAACCATTGGCACGTGCTGAAGTATCGGAACCTAATTGTACACCGAATTCAGATGCAATTTCATATTTGATTTGTTCTAATGCTTGTTCGATTCCTGGAACAAGAAGATTGTTACTGCTGTTAGCCATTTGAATCTCCCCTTTACTTTTTCAACGGCTTTTGCCGCTGTAATGATAGTATAAGTAGAATGTGGAGTTTTACTTATATGAGCGGCATCAAACTTATTGGTAAACCTGCCTTTTTGTTGTAAGTAAGTCAGTTTTAAAAGAGAATGGAAAAAAGAATGAAAAAAGGGTAAACTAGATTTTTAATGGTTATGTGATTCGCATAACTATAAAGGAGTAAGAAAGGAAACTCTTTATGGTTGCTATCAAAAAAATATTATCAAAGTTAACACCAGCTCAGCTTATCGTCGGTTATTATTTTTTGGCCGTCAGCATCTCGACCATACTGTTAAGTCTGCCGGTCGCTCTTAAGCCAGGCGTGGAATTTGGATTCATGGATGCATTATTCACAGCCGTAAGTGCAGTTAGTGTAACAGGTCTAACAGTTGTAAGTTTGCCCGAAGTGTATAATGAGGTAGGCTATTTCATTCTCATGTTCGTTCTCCAATTTGGAGGTATTGGCATCATGACACTCGGAACCTTTTTCTGGCTTATAGTGGGCAAGAAAATCGGCTTGAAGGAAAGACAATTGATCATGACAGATCAAAACCAATCGAATCTTTCTGGTCTTGTTAAATTATTGATCCAAATCATTCAAATATTTGTCGTAATTGAAATGATTGGAGCTCTCGTATTAGGCATTTACTTTCTTAATTATTTTCCTAACGGGAAAGAAGCCTTTTTAAATGGCTTATTTTTAGCCGTAAGTGCCACAACGAATGCTGGTTTTGACATTACCGGTATTTCGATGATTCCATTTAAAGACGATTATTTTGTACAGTTCATTACGATTATCCTGCTTACCCTTGGAGCCATTGGGTTTCCTGTCTTGATTGAGCTGAAGGAGTTTTTATCCAATAAGGCCCGTACTTATAAGTTTCATTTTTCTTTATTCACGAAGCTGACCTCAGTCACTTTCTTTTCCCTTATCGTTGGGGGAACGATCCTGATTCACCTTCTGGAAATTAATGGATTTTTCAAAGGGAAGAACTGGCATGAATCGTTCTTTTACTCTTTATTTATGTCCTCCAATACGCGAAGCGGCGGGTTGGCAACCATGAATGTGAGTGACTTTTCGGAACCGACCCTTTTATTGTTGAGCATACTGATGTTCATTGGAGCATCCCCAAGTTCAGTCGGGGGAGGAATCCGGACAACTACACTGGCCATCATGATTCTATTTTTATGGAATTTCATGAGAGGAAGGCGTTCCATAAAAGTGTTCAAACGTGAGATTCATCCCGATGATATCCGAAAAGCGACAGCAGTCATGATCATGGGATCGCTTCTTTGCATAATGGCGGTCTTCATTTTATCAATTACCGAAAATTTCACTTTGATGCAAATCATTTTTGAAGTATCTTCGGCTTTCGGTTCAGTCGGCCTTTCGATGGGAATCACGCCTGACCTCAGCAATACCGGTAAAATTGTCATTATGATCATTATGTTCATTGGCCGTGTCGGGATAACCTCCCTGCTGTATATCATAGGCCATAAAGAAGTTACGGAAAATTTCCATTATCCAAAAGAACGCGTCATCATTGGGTAAATGATTTAAGTTGAACAGTGACCTTTCCACCCTTGGAAAGGTTTTTTGTGTTGTTTGCAGGAATCATGGATAAAATGTGGAAATTTACCTATAAGTGAGTGTCCTGCCATTTCTACAGAAATATGCTCAATTTGATCCCTTACATGGAATTCGGTCGGAGAAGTATAAATCATTTTGGTAAGGAGGTGGAAAATGTGAAGAAATATACTGGAAGGATCATTGTCCCTGCTCTTTTTTTTGTATTGATATTACCCTATATAGGGTGGCTGGGTCATGAAGAACGCAGGATTTCCGCCTTTGCAGGAATATATTTAATCGTAATATTAACCATAGCATGGTGTTTGGGTGCCATTTATGATCATAAACGGAAAACGATTGCTTTATTGCAAGATAGTGAAGGGCGTTATCGCATTTTCTCCAATTACTCTAAAGAATTGGTCAATAGCTTCAATGAAGTTATTTTCCAAACGGATGATAAAGGAAAATGGCTGTACTTAAACCCGGCATGGAAATCGATGAGTGGTGCATCCGTAAATGAATCCCTGGGGCTTCACTTTTCTAAACATATGGATAACGATTCTTATCAAGACGTATTAAAGGCCTTCGCGGACTCCTTTCATCGGGGGAATAAATATTTTCGTGCGGACATTAAACTAAATGCGAAAAAGGGAACAAGTTGGGTTGAGGCATTCGTTAAACTAATTTACGATGACGCTGGGAAATTCATCGGGACAGCGGGCATATTATCGGAAATTAATGAACGTAAACATGCTGAGGAAAAGCTTGTGAGCCTAAACGAACATTTGGCGATCACATCAAGCAAGTTATCAACGGCTGCCCAGCTTGCGGCTGGGATTGCACATGAGGTCAGGAATCCGATGACGGCGATAATGGGATTTGTGAAGTTGATTAAAGATGGCGGTGCCGAAAAGCAAGAATATTACGATATTATTTTTTCGGAAATAAATCGGATCGAGAAAGTGCTGAATGAACTCTTGCTGCTATCGAAACCCGCTGGGGCGGTTTTTCTTGAGAAGGATTTGAAGGAAAGCTGCAACCATGTCGTAACGCTGTTGGAGACAAACGCCGTACTGAACAATATTCAAATTCATAAAAATTATGATCCAGAACCTATTTTAATGTACTTTGATGAAAACCAAATCAAGCAAGTACTAATAAACATGATAAAAAATTCCATAGAATCGATGCCGAATGGCGGAAATATTTTTGTGAGCATAAATGAAAAAAATGGGGAAGTTTTTTTGAGCATTTTGGATGAAGGGGAGGGCATTCCGGAAAACTCCCTTCAAAAAGTAGGAGAACCATTTTTCACCACAAAAAGATCAGGAACGGGTTTGGGTCTTTCCGTTTGTTTTAGGATCATCGAAAAGCATGGCGGTAAAGTTTTCATCACAAGTGAACTGAAAAAGGGTACGAAAATCGTTTGTATATTTCCAGCCGTCCAACAAAAGCAAAATAGTGAGAACGAAAAGGTCCAGATACAGGACCTTGAATGACAAGAAAACAAAAGGTTTAATTGTTGAAAAAATCTGAATGTTGTGTATATACTTTAAAAGTAATAACATACTAACCGGTTAGTAAGTTTAAAAGGAGGAATTCAATTTGAACTTTGAACATACTCAAAAGGTGAAAAATCTGGAAAAGAAGTTAACGGAATTCATGGAGAAGCACGTTTACCCAAATGAATCAATATACAAAAAGCAGCTCGAAACACAGGAAAGCCGCTGGAGTGAAATTCCCCCGATATTATCTGAATTGACGGCAAAAGCAAAAGAAGAAGGATTATGGAATTTATTTTTACCTGATAGCGGTTATGGCGCAGGTTTAACAAATCTAGAATATGCCCCGCTTTGCGAAATCATGGGTAGGTCGTCGATAGGACCTGAAATCTTCAACTGTAATGCGCCGGACACTGGTAATATGGAAGTGTTGGTGAGATACGGTTCGGATGAACATAAAGAACGCTGGCTGAAGCCCTTGCTTGCTGGGGAAATCCGCTCATGCTTCTCGATGACAGAACCGGAAGTGGCGTCTTCCGATGCGACCAATATCGAATGCAGGATAGAAAAGACGGGTAATGAGTATGTCATAAACGGCCGAAAATGGTGGTCTTCAGGAGCAGGCGATCCCCGGTGCAAGATTGCCATCGTCATGGGTAAGACAGATCCTGAGGCGGCCAAGCATGAACAACAGTCAATGATTCTTGTACCGCTGGACACACCTGGTGTCAAAATCGAGAGAATGCTCCCTGTGTTTGGTTATGATCATGCGCCGCATGGCCATGCTGAAATCACTTTTGAAAATGTTCGGGTCCCGGCAACGAATATTCTATGGGGTGAAGGAAAAGGATTTGCGATTGCCCAAGGAAGACTCGGACCCGGAAGGATACATCATTGCATGAGGCTGATTGGCGCTGCTGAAAGAGCACTTGAAGAATTATGTAAGCGCATTCAAAATCGTGTCGCTTTTGGTAAAACACTGGCGAGACAAGGTGTAGTCATGGAGTGGGTTGCTGATTCAAGGATTGAAATCGAACAAGCAAGACTTCTGACCTTAAAAGCTGCTTACATGATGGATACTGTCGGGAACAAGGAAGCGAAGGCGGAGATTGCGATGATAAAAGTGGTTGCACCAAATATGGCATTGAATGTGCTGGACAGGGCCATCCAAGGCTTTGGAGCTGCAGGGATTTCCGATGATTTCCCTTTTGCCGCTCATTGGGCCAATGCAAGGACTTTAAGGCTTGCTGATGGTCCCGATGAAGTTCACCGATCACAAGTTGCTAAAATAGAACTTCGAAAATATCAACAAAAGCATGAGGTGAAAATATGAAAGTTACCGACTTATTCGATCTAACTGGAAAGACGGCGATCATAACCGGTGGAGGGAGAGGGTTGGGAGCACAAATAGCGACCGGCTTTGCCGAAGCTGGGGCAAATGTCGTACTTTGTTCAAGGAAGAAGGAGGCATGTGACGAAGTTGCTTCGCAAATCCAAAAGCTTGGAGTCAAGGCGCTTTCCTTCAAGTGTGATATCACCAATCCGTCAGATGTACAGGAAGTTGTTAACGAAACTTACCGTGAATTCGGTGCCATCGACATTTTAGTGAACAATAGCGGGGCATCCTGGGGGGCACCGGCCGTCGACATGCCCCTTGAAGCGTGGCAGAAGGTGATGAATGTCAATGTAACCGGAACCTTTATCATGAGCCAGACAGCAGGCAGGGTCATGATTGAGCAGGGACATGGGAAAATCATAAACATCGCTTCCGTCGCCGGATTAGGGGGTACCGACCCGAGGGTGCTCGATACAGTCGGATATAATACGAGTAAAGGGGCTGTCATTACCTTGACGAAGGATTTAGCTGTTAAATGGGGTCAGCATAATATCAATGTCAATGCAATCGCACCCGGTTTCTTTCCGACAAAAATGACGAAAGCGGTTCTTGAGCAAGGAAAGAATCCTATCTTGGATTCCACGCCGCTAAAAAGATTAGGGAGTGATGATGATTTGAAAGGGGCAGCGGTTTTCCTTGCCTCGAAGGCATCTGACTTTGTGACTGGCAATATCTTGATCGTCGATGGTGGTTCACATGCAAAGTAATGCAAGGTAAGTAAATATGGCTGGAGGGTATGAAATGATGAATGAAAAAAAATGGCTTTCCGTTTATCCTGATTCAATTTCAAAGGAAATAAAAGTCCCTGAGTTTCCGATGCAAAGAATCCTTCAAAATGCAAGTGAGTCCCATCCAACCAAAACAGCTATTACTTTTTATGACCGAAAGATATCTTATCAGGAACTTTTTCATGCGTCGCAAGCCTTTGCTTCAGCCCTGCAAAAAAAGGGTGTTCAAAAAGGCGACCGTGTCGCCATCATGCTGCCTAACTGCCCGCAATACGTCATAGCTTATTATGGATCATTGACAACAGGAGCCATTATCACCCAAATCAACCCAATGCTGGTTGAAAGGGAGCTACAGCATATTTTACAGGACTCCGGTGCAGAAACGATTGTGGTATTGGACGGATTATACCCGAAAGTGAAAAGTGTGCAGCAACATGCAAATCTGAAAAATATTATCGTCGTAAGCCTTCAGGCATCGGATGCAGATTTCAAGCCTGATGCTTCTTTTGACCAATTCATGAAGACGGGAGACGGCAAAATCAATCCCGTATCAATCGATCCTGAAAATGATATAGCCGTTCTTCAGTATACAGGAGGAACGACTGGCCGTTCAAAAGGGGCGATGCTGACTCACAGCAATATTCTGGCCAATGTCGTTCAAACGTATGAATTCTTCAAGCATGAATTAAAAATAGGTACTGAAAGAACGCTGTCGGTCATCCCGCTATTTCATGTTTTTGGAATGTCGTCCGCAATGAATTTATCCATATATATTGCGGGTGACTCCATCATGCTGCCACGATTCGAAATAGAAGAAGTGCTGGAAACGATTAAGCGTGAACAGCCGACCACTTTTCCTGGTGTACCGACCATGTATGTAGCGTTGACGAATCATCCAAAGGCAGAAGAATATGGAATGGGCTCAATTCAGGTCTGTAACAGCGGAAGTGCACCGATGCCCGTGGAACTGCTGCGTGAGTTCGAACGAAAATCGGGTGCGAAGATATTGGAAGGCTACGGTCTTACGGAAGCTTCGCCAACAACGCATTGTAACCCGGCATTTGCAAAAAGGAAACCTGGGAGCGTCGGGATAGGCATCCCTTCGACTGAATATAAAGTGATGGACCTGGGAGACGGGACAAAAGAAGTGGCATCTGGCGAAATGGGGGAATTGGTCGTCAAAGGACCCCAAGTGATGAAAGGTTACTGGAATATGCCTGAGGAAACGGCGGTGACCCTTAGGGATGGTTGGCTTTATACGGGGGATATCGCCAAAGTTGATGAAGATGGGTATCTCTATATTGTCGACAGGAAAAAAGATTTGATCATCGCAAGTGGTTATAATATATATCCGCGAGATGTGGAGGAGGTACTCTATGAACATCCTGCTGTCCAGGAAGCGGTTGTCATCGGAGTTCCGGATGCTTACCGAGGGGAGTCGGTAAAAGCGGTCCTTGTACTTAAAAATAATAAAACGGCAAATGAACGGGAAATCATCGATTACTGCCGGGCAAACCTATCGGCCTATAAAGTTCCGCATTTCGTTGAATTTCGTGAAGAGTTACCGAAAACTAATGTCGGAAAGATTTTAAGGCGGGCTTTAAGAGAAGAACTTTCCAGGAAATAAGAGGGCTTTGATAGTACGAAAGCGTATGATATCAATTCAGCTGAAATTTTAACAGATTGCGAGGATGCAAACATGAAAGAAAAAATGACAGAACATAGCATACGCTTATTTGAAAAGAAGGGCTTTAGTGAAACGTCGATTTCTGATATCGTCGAATCGGTCGGGGTGACGAAGGGAACGTTTTATTATTACTTTACGAGCAAAGAGCAGTTGCTTATGGATATTCATCTAGCTTATATAGACGAGTTGCTTAGTGAGCAGGAAATAATCATGTTGGAACCTGGGAAAAGCTGCAAGGATAAGCTTTTCGATATCGTATTGATGCTTTTAAAAAGCATCAAAACCAAAAAGTCCAGCGCAACGGTCTTTTTCCGTGAAATGAAGAATCTAAGTGACGAAAAACTTGCACAAATCCTTCCTAAGCGGGATGAGTTCCGTAATAAAATCGAGCAAGTGCTGATAAGTGGCATCGAGAGCGGAGAACTACGTTCCAATCTCGATGCATCCATCATTTCTTTTGCTATTTTGGGTGTGGCCAATTGGAGCTATCATTGGTTCGACCCAGAAGGTGAAAAAACGGAACAGGAAGTTGCAGCCATTTTTATGGGGATGATTCTGCAGGGAATTGAAGCGTGAGTTATATACTAACCGGTTAGTAGAAGGGAGATAGAAGGCATGACCAACAAGCAAATTCAATCAATTACCGTTATTGGGGCTGGGCAGATGGGGCATCAAATTGCGATGCTTGCTGCACTTGGAGGTTACGAAACGATTCTTCAGGATGTTCAGGAAAACGCTTTGAACACAGCCAAAGAAAAACTGGACGTCATTTTGACTAAATGGGTCCAAAAAGGAAAATTGTCTGAAGATCGTAAATTGGCTGCTTTTAGCCGTCTTCAATATACCACCGATCTTGAGAAAGCGGCCAGTGGAGCTGATTTGATCATTGAAGCGGTAGTTGAAAAACTTGATGTGAAACAGGAAGTTTTCGCTAAACTTGAAGAATTGGCCCCAGCAGAAACCATCTTTGCAACGAATAGTTCAACGATTGTCAATAGCCTGATTGCGAGTGTGACGAATCGTCCGGATAAGTTCTTAAATATGCATTTCTTTTTCCCGCCTCTAGTGATGGATTGTGTTGAGGTTGTGATGAGTGACCAAACATCTGAGGAAACAGCGAAACTTGCGATGGAAGTCACGGAGAATATGAATAGGACAGGAGTTTTGTTGAGGAGGGAGATATCGGGATTCGTAGCCAACCGAATCTTGGGAGCGTTGCAGCGTGAGGCCTTATATTTGTATGAAGAAGGAATTGTTGACTATAAGGATATCGATTTGATTTGCAGGAAAGCTTTAGGCCATCCAATTGGTCCTTTTGAACTGATGGATCTATCAGGTATTGATGTGGGGTATTTTGTCATGCAGCAGCGTTACAATGAAACGGGAAATCCAGAAGACAAGCCGAATGCTTGTATAGAAGAAAAGGTGAATAAAGGACATTTAGGAAGGAAAACTGGCAAGGGATGGTATGATTATCCAAACCCAGGAGTGAAGAATTGATGACAAAATTAATTAGAGTGGTTAAGGAAAAGGAAAATAAGCTTGCGGTCATCACCATCGATAATCCTCCATTAAACGTAATCAGTAAACAAGTATTCAGGGAATTGGGAGATACATTCGATGAACTTTCAAAAGATACTGAAACTGTTGCGGTACTCATAACCGGTGCAGGCAATATCGCATTTGCGGCCGGTGCTGATATAAAAGAATTCCCTAGCATGATGGGGAACCCGAATATGAAAGAAATGGTAAAGGAAAGTCATGCCGTCCTAACTAAAATCGATCAGTTTCCTAAACCTACCATAGCTGTATTAAATGGCCTGACTTTGGGCGGCGGATGTGAACTGGCTCTGGCCTGTGATTTGCGAGTGGCCGAAACACAGGTCCAAATTGGTCTGCCGGAAGTGAAATTAGGCTTATTCCCTGGAGCGGGCGGTACACAGCGTTTGTCAAGACTTGTGGGGAATGCAAAGGCAAAAGAGATTATATTTACCGGTGATCCGCTTAGTGCCATGGAAGCGGAAAAAATCGGGCTTGTCAATAAAGTCGTTGAGCAAGGAAGCGGCTTATCGGAAGCGAAAATCTTGGCCTCACGAATGACAAGGCACTCACTTCAGGCACTTTCGAGAATCAAGAAGGCGATTAATGAAGGAAGTGAGACAACGCTTGAACAAGGTCTAGAGATTGAAACGAATCTTTTTGAAGAAATCTTCCAAACTGAAGATGTTAAAGAAGGGGTTTCCGCTTTCTTGGATAAACGTAAACCTGCATTCGTACATCGTTAATCAAGGAGGGGTCTTATGCAAGAATTGGAAGTCAATGTCCGTTTTTCCGAAACGGATGCTTTGGGCCACATCAATAACACAAGCTATTTCATATACCTCGAAGAAGCACGCATGAAATTTTTTGAAGCTTTAGGCCTAGCGACAAATGTAGAATCTTGGAATTTTTTGTTAGCCTCCACTAAATGCGACTTTATTGCTCAGGGATATTTCAATCAACTCTTGACCATTCGTACCTCTTTGACAAAGATAGGTACGAAAAGCTGTGAAATGGTCCATGATATCTTCTGTTCACAAACTGGGGAAGTGATTGCTAAGGGAAGTGCTGTATTAGTCTGTTTTAATTTTTTGAATCAAAAAAGTGAACCCATTCCAGAATTTATTAAAGAAAAGCTCATTTCACATCTTGTTTATAATTAGAATGACAAAGTCTAAAGGAGTGGAAGAACATGGTTGACGATACGATCCCTGTTCGGCCCGGCGAGGAACTGAATATTGGTGCATTAGAAGGTTTCCTAAGAAAAAATGTATTGGACCTTCCAAATGAACCTTTGGAATTACAACAATTTTCTACGGGCTATTCCAATTTGACCTATCAGCTGAAAATTGGTGAGTGGGAGGCTGTTCTAAGAAGGCCACCGCTTGGCCCTGTTGCTCCAAAGGCACATGATATGAAGCGTGAACATCATATCCTTTCCTCAATCAACCCATATTTTCAAGCAGCTCCCGAGCCTATTCTGTTCTCGGATGATGAATCGGTTGCGGGGGCCCCTTTTTTCCTAATGGAAAGGAAACATGGAATTGTAATAGATACCGAATTTCCCAAGGGAATCAAGCCGACTGTTGAAAAGTGCCGACAGCTTTCTTATGTCATGGTGAATCGGCTTGCTGATCTTCACTCGATTCCCTATGAGAAAACGGGATTGGTCGAAATTTCCAAACCTGAAGGGTTCATTGAAAGACAAGTACACGGATGGATTTCCCGCTATGAGAGAGCAAAGACAGATGAAATCAAGGAAATTCGTCCGCTTATCAATTATTTTCAACAGAATATTCCGAAGTATAGCCAGACTTCAATTATCCATTATGACTATAAAATCAATAATGCCATGTTTAATCAGGACCTTACAGAGATGGTTGGTTTATTTGATTGGGAAATGTCCACCGTTGGTGATCCGCTAGCCGATCTAGGAGTGGCTCTAAGCTACTGGACGGAAAGCGGTGACCCGGAACTTATCAAAATCGGTGTGGGTCAAGCGTCCGTCACGACTTTAACTGGTTTCCTGACACGAAGGGAATTTATCGAGACATATGCAGCAAGAAGTGGCAGAGATGTTACCAACGTCGATTTTTATTTAACCTTTGGTTATTTTAAGTTAGCTGTCATCCTTCAGCAAATCTATTATCGATTTAAAAAAGGCCAGACTGATGATCCCCGTTTTTCCAATCTTGGCAAAACGGTTAAAAGCTTACTCACTCATGCTGCAAATGTAGCTGCGAAGGAAGTTTAATAGAATGGGATATATACAAAACATTCATTTACTACTAAAAAAAGAAGAGATAGATGTGGAAAAGCTTCAAGAAGGGGAGAAAGTCGCGGTCATCCTTGATGTGTTATTAGCGACCACAACGATTATTTCAGCACTTCATGATGGAGCACGCCAGGTGATACCTGTCATGGATCCAGTGGATGCCTTGGGGAAAAGCCAGGAATTGGTCCATGGGGATTTTATAGTGGCAGGAGAACTAAAAGCAAAGCCGGTTGATGATTTAATGTATCCAAGTCCGACGCTATTGAGAAAGTTGGTACGCGGCAAAACATTAATACTGTCCACGACTAATGGAACGGTTGCGTTGAAGAATTCAGCCGCTGCCAAAAAGGTTTATATCGCTTCTTTGTTGAATAATCCGTCTGTTGCGGAAAAAATAAAAAAACATCATAAAACAGAAACGATCATCATCGTTTGTTCGGGAAATTCAGGTGAATTCAGTCTGGAAGACTTTTACGGTGCAGGTCATTTGATAGATTGCCTGATTTCTGGATCACAAGGTACGTTCATACTCAACGATGCAGCAAAGGCTGCCAATGCGCTTTATCGCAAAAATAGTGAAAATGCCTTTGATATCCTGAAATCATCGTATGTCGGACAGTTGTTTGACAAACATAGTTTGATCGCCGATTTGGAATTGGCAGCGCAAAAAGGTTCGTTGGATCTTGTGCCAGAGTTGGTTGATGGAAGGATCGAAGCAGAATTGAAAAGGCAGGAAACGTAGTTCGAAATTCGGATAAGGAGTGAAGGGCATGAGGTTTTCACAGTCAATAGCGGTGGTGACAGGTGCAGGCTCTGGTATTGGGAAAGCTACGGCGATGCGCTTGTCGGACGAAGGGGCAAAAGTGTTGTTGGTAGGGCGGACGAAAGGAAAGCTGGAGGAAGCAGCTGCAGAAATCAATGCCAGGCACACGATTCCCGTTGCTGATATTTTCCCTGCAGATGTTACCGTCGAGGAAGATGTAATAGAGCTGGCCAAGTATGTGAAGGAACAATATCGTAACCTTCACATTTTAATCAATAACGCAGGTGGTTCAAAGTCCTCGAAGCTCCTGGATACATCTGCAGCTGATTGGGATATGATTCAACATGTCAATTTGAAAAGCGTCTTTCTAGTTTCCAAGTACTTGGGGAAATTGATGGAAGAAGGAGCTACCAGCGGAAATGAAGGTTCCATCAATCGGGCAATCGTGAATGTGGCTTCACTGTCAGGGCATCAGGCAGGAGCATTCATCCCGCATTACAGCTCTGCTAAAGCCGGGGTCATCAGTTTAACGAAATCTTTGGCACTGGAACTTGCTGCAGTCGGCATTCGGGTCAATTCCGTATCACCGGGATTCATTGAAACGCCATTAACGGAGGATGGATTGCAAAATGAAAAATTCGTAAAGTCCATTCAACGGAACACGGCACTGGAAAGAGTGGGGAAAGCGGAGGAAATAAGTAATGTCATTACCTTTGCTGCTTCCCCGGAGGCTTCCTATATGACTGGGACGGATTTATTGGTGGATGGCGGCTGGTTGATCAAATAGAAAAGGGGATGTGTATATGTTAAAAGAACACTTATTGACAGAAGTAATCGATAATGTAATGATCCTGACTTTGAATCGTCCTGAAAGCTTGAATGCATTTAGTCCGGATATGATTGCAAGCTTAACGAAAGCGATTAAGGATGTAAAACAAACACCGCATATAAGGGCAGTCATCATCAAAGGTGCGGGAAGGTCATTCACTGCAGGAGGTGACGTCAAGTCAATGGGGAAGGCCTCTGCAGGTCAATTGTATGATCATGTTGGCAGAATGAATGAATGCATATTGGCTCTGGATGCTTCCGAGGTTCCCGTAATCGCTGCCGTCCATGGATTTGCTGCTGGGGCCGGATTCAATTTGGCACTCGCCTGTGATTTGATCGTAGCTTCCGATGATAGTCAATTTGCCATGAGTTTTTCACAGGTAGGCCTGATCTCCGATGGAGGGGGTTCATATTTTTTACCTAAATTAGTAGGGCCCCATCTTGCAAAGCAGCTCTTCTTTTCAGCTGAGCCAATTTCTGCGGAACGCTTATATCATTTGGGTGTCATTAATTATATATATCCACTCAATCAACTTGAAGAGGAATCATTGAAACTTGCGGAAAAGCTGGCAAATGGACCGACAAAAGCATATGGGATGATCAAAAAGCTCGTTAGCCATTCATTTACGGCTACACTTGATGAAATACTGGAACAGGAACGTATAACGCAAACATTGATGGCCTCCACAGAAGATCATCTGGAGGGAGTTGCAGCATTCAAAGAAAAAAGAAAACCGGAATTTAAAGGAAATTAATAAGGGAGGGATAAAAATGAGGGCTATTCATTTTGAAGAATACGGCGGACCGGAAGTACTGAAATTGACTGAAATGGAAAGACCTGTGCCAACAGGGCATGAAGTTCTGATTGAAATCGATTGTGTCGGCGTCAATTATGCAGATACAGCCAGGAGGGAAGGGCAATATGTAGTACCTACGCCGCTTCCGTTCATTCCAGGTGCGGAAGTGGCTGGCGTAGTAGTGGAAGTTGGTGGAAAGGTGACCAAAATCAAACCTGGAACAAGGGTCGTCAGTTTAATTGAATCTGGTGGATATTCAGAATATGCCCTTTCTGATGAATTCTCGGCCATCCCGCTTCCTGATGCCATTCAGTTCCATGAAGCTGTTGCCTTGCCCCTCCAAGGTCTGAGCGCCTATCATATTCTGAAGACAATGGGACGCATGCAACAGGGGGAAACGGTATTGGTCCATGCTGCTGCAGGGGGAGTGGGAACGATTGCCGTACAGTTGGCCAAAATCTTCGGGGCTGGAAAAGTGATTGCCACCGCCAGCACAGTGGAAAAGCTGGAACTGGCTAAAGAGATGGGAGCAGATGAACTCATCGATTACACGAAAGAAGGATGGGAAATGAAAGTCCGTGAGGTCACGGGAGGAAAGGGAGTAGACGTCGCGCTGGAAATGGCTGGAGGGGATATTTTCAATAAAACTTTGAAATGTTTGGCTCCATTTGGACGTCTTGTTGTTTTTGGTAATGCAAGTCGTAAGCCTTATACGATGAATCCGCAGCAATTAATGAGGCGCAATCAATCCGTCGTGGGTTTTTTCCTGCCACAGATCATGAAACACCCAGATTTGCTGTTGCCCAGCATTCAAGACCTTTTTGCATACGTTGCGTCTGGGGAGCTTAAGCTAACTATCGGAGGCATCTATCCAATCGAAAAGGCAGCAGCCGTTCATGAGGAAATGAACGCCCGTCAAACGAAAGGGAAGTTGATTTTGCAGGTGAAATGAGAAGAAGGGGTGTATGATGCATCCCCTTCTAGGATTTCAATTGTCCCTTTGCCCCTAAAGAACGCCTCAATCCGTATCATTGCTAACATCTTTATCTGGATGCATGAAAGGCGGCTGCGGCGCTTTTTTAGACTCTAACAGTTCACGGTTTTCAGTTGAATTCCAGCCTATATCATTGGTGGGGTGTATCCATTCGTCTCCAGCCATGATTTCCGGATCTGTATCTTCGCTCCAGTTTTCGAGTGGTGAGTTTTCAGATCCATATTTACTGTCGCCAATGACGACTCCATAATCATTGATGAATGGAGCCTGTGGTTTTATGCCGGTCCCTTTAAAGCTTGGTGCGTTAATTTGGTGTGGTTGTGTATCGTCGATAATTGGTGAATCCAATTTCTTTTTCATATCGTGTCTCCCTTTCCGTTTTACAGTTATGTTTCTCGTCTGTCCCTATATTATCCCTGAATAATTTCCGGCATTTTTACCCCAATCTAAAAGGTAAACTATATTAAAAAGGATGGATGAAAATGAAACGGAAAGCCAATGTGGATGGTGCTGTCAAAGCGAGTAAAACGCCAAAAAGAAACCAAGCTGAAAATGAATTTTCCAATGAGTTCGCAATGGAGGAAAATGCAATGAAAGGTGCCAACCGCAATTCAAAGCAAGGCAGAAAAGGAAGAAGTAATGGATAAAGAAAAACGGAACAGCGGGGAAAAGATGGGAGAACATGTACGAACTGAATTTGGAATCGAATTCAGCGGCGATATGAACGCAACTAAAATTTATGAAATTTTGGCAAAAGAAAACAAAAAACGTGAAAGTGATAAGTAAATAAGGACGGACCCGAATCTTGGGTCCGTCCTTATTCTTAAAGCATGATGCTGCCGGATTTTGAGAGAGGGAAAATCGTTGATCCTTTACCACTCGGATCAAAATAGGCAAGCATGAACGATGGTTTATCGACGATTGTTCCCTCAGCTAAATACGTTTCCAAATCAAAGGGAAGTGCCTCGAGCAAAGTGTGTTTGTGTATTTCCTTTTCGTTAAGAGCTAAAGCTGTGAAAGAGGAACCAAGCTGTTCTGGCTTATTCAGAATATATTCATATATCTCTTTCCGGCCATTTTTATCTAATGAAGCTTCCCACCAAGGTTTACGTGGTTTGTATTTTTGATTCATGAAATAATCCAATTTCATGAGTCCGATAATGTTTTTCAGTTCGGCAGATTCCCGGGAAGCCAAAAACTGCTGTAAACGTCTGAACAAGTCTTCAAGCTGATGTCCGATTCGTGACCAACCTTGTTCATCCCAATAGGTACCGAAATCTTGAAAGAAGTCAAACGGTGATTGAAATACCGTTTTGACAAGATATTCCGTAGTATGATCCATTCTATGGTCGTTCCAGTATTTTTCAAGGACATCTTCAACTTGTTTAATGCGGACGATGTCATCGAAGGATAAAACATTATTCCCCAGGATTTCATATGGAGCATGTTCGCTGTATATATATTGGTGTTCATCGGCACGTATCCGTAAGCCAGTGCCCCGAAGCATCTTTAAGAAACCAAGCTGCATCTCTTCGGGTCTGAGCTCGAAAACATCATTGAAAGTCTTTCTGAAAGAATGATAATCTTCTTCTGGCAAACCGGCAATAAGGTCTAAATGCTGATCAATTTTCTGGCCTTCTTTTACCATGGTTACGGTCCTGGTCAGTTTTTCGAAATTCTGCCTTCTCATTACTAGATCATTCGTATGATCATTCGTCGATTGTACCCCTATTTCAAAACGGAACAGTCCTGCAGGGGCATTATCGTTCAAGAACTGGATAACTTCCGGACGCATGATGTCCGCCGTGATCTCGAACTGGAAAACCACACCGGGATGATGTTCATCTATTAAGAATTGAAACATTTCCATGGCGTAACTTCGGCTGATATTGAAGGTTCGGTCAACGAACTTTATGGTCTTTGCACCATTAGCCATAAGGTACCTTATATCTTCTTTGATCTTTTCACGATCAAAATACCTGACACCCACTTCAATCGATGAAAGGCAAAATTGGCAGCTGAATGGGCACCCTCGGCTAGTTTCGATATATGTGACGCGTTTAGATAGGTCGCCACGGTCTTCCTCCAAACGATATGGAGTAGGGAGGGATTTCAAATCAACCTTGCCGTTCTGAGGCTGGATGATTTTCTTCCCATCCTGTCGATACGCAATGCCACCGATCCTCTTATAGTCATTCGAACCTTCAATTTCAGATAAAAGGGCCTTGAAGGTGACTTCACCTTCTCCAATTACGATGAAATCAGCCCCAGGAATCTGATCAAGCCATTCCCCAACATCATAAGTGACTTCAGGTCCGCCCAGAATGATAACCAATTCCGGGTTGATCTTCTTCAGCATGGCTACCACTTTCATTGTTTCCTCGATGTTCCAAATATAGCAGCTGAACCCAATGACATCAGGTTTTTTGGAATGAAGGTCACCAACTATGTTCATAATTGGATCTTTTATTGTATATTCTGCCAGCTGTACATCATAATCCGGCTGGGCATAAGCTTTTAAATATCGGATGGATAGCGATGTATGGATATATTTTGCATTAAGAGTACTGATTATTATATTCATGTTAAATGGCGTAAAAGAAACGCCTGGCTCCTTTCGTGTACATGTCTTTTTAAGCCAACAAGCACTAACGAGTAATTTTACCATAGCGTGCTTCATTTGAAAAATGAGTTATTGTATTGGGGAATCTTTACAGATTGAAATTTGATTGAAAAAAACGGATAAAGCAGAAAATGCTTCATCCGTTTTTTTTAAAAAGCTTGTTTAATATACTCTTTAGTTTTAGTCATGAAACGCTTTGGTTTGGTCGCCTTCAATTCGATGATCGGCTGGGCCATGGTAGCGATCATTTCACTTGATAATAACACGGTAATCAAGAAGGAGAGGCCGGCGAGCATGATAAAGCTCTCTGTATTGCTGAAGTATTCCTGTATGGTGCTTTCACGGAAGAACCGAATGAAGAAACCATGCAGCAGATAGACATAAAGGGTTTGTTTACCCCAATTCGTAAAGAAATATTGTCCGCGTGGGATGAATGAAAGGAAGCTGAACACTGAAATGATGCTCAATCCATAAAACCCCAGACGTTTAAACATGGACACGATTGTCGCATCTTCAAGTTCGGCATATGGTTTCGAACCGAGCAGCCATTTATAATTGATATCGGTATTTAAATAAAAACCGATAAAAATCACTAACATGATACAAAGCGAAGCCAAACGAACTTTGGGAGTGAAGAGTTTTTTTAAATGTTCCTTGCTTAAATGGTACCCGATCAAAAACATCGGGAAAAAAACGAATGTCCTGGAGAGACTGAGATAATTGGAGATATTGTCAATATATCCAACCAATAATGCGATTATAATAGATAAACCTATGCCTACTGAAGGCTTTATCTTTGAGAAACCAAGCAGCATGATGTTCCAACAGAATAAACTGATCAAGAACCACAGCGACCATTGGGGGTCAAGCAGGTCTACAGTGATGGCAGAACGTTCATATAAGAAATAATAGTAGACGGTATATATCAATTGGAAAATGATGTAGGGTAAAATCAGTTTTTTAGTAATTTTCCCTAAATACCCTTTTTGATAAAAACCTTTTGCAAAGAACCCTGATACAAGGATAAAGGCAGGCATGTGAAAGGAATAAATGGTTTTATATAAAGCATATATCGTTTCACTGTCATGTATATACGTATTCAGCAAATGTCCAAAGACGACAAAAGCCATGAGAATGAACTTGGCGTTATCAAAGAAAAAATCACGTTGTTTCATTATTGCCTCCATTTAATAAATTTTTAAGGTAGCTAGAAAGCATTGTTATTTCTTATTCCCTAAATACCTTGTACTAAATCAATATTTATTAAATTTATTATAAAAACCTTAAATTAAGCTTAACGCTAAGTTTTACAGGATTCAATATACTATAATTTGATATATAGGATAATTTTGGCTCTTGATGATTGCGCCGATTTTCGAAAAATACCGAGGAAAATCAAGATGGATGTCGAATAAAGTTGGTAAGTATGGGTTTTGATGAGGGGGGTTAATATGAATATCGGTTATAAGAATGAAACGGAGTATAAACAGGAAATCTTAAAATTGAATAAACAAATCGAAGGGTTTTTAAACGTTTTCAATTCGATGTCAGAGCCTTATATTTGGGTTGATGAGGAACTGCGTCTCACTTATGCCAATGATGCAGCTTGTGCTTTGCTGGAAACAGCGAAAGATCAGCTGGAGTCCATGAAGATTACTGATTTTCTCGATGTTATCCCATTAAATAACCAGGAAGTGTCAAGCACCCTAAAAACCTCGAATGAAAGTGAAAGGCAAATTATCCAGCTACATACCGGAGACCTTAAGCAAATAGAGTTCATACCAATGGGATCACTTTCCGAAGGACAGCAGTTCTATCGTTTGGGGGATGTGTCATTGGATGTTTCTTCGTCAAGGGAAACAGGGATGTCAAGGCAGATGTTTTTGGACATTTTCGATACAGCCATAGAAAGCATCGTTCTATTCGACAGTTCAGGAATAATAATGGAAGTGAACCATGCCTTTATCCATGTCTTGGGCATCCCGAAAAAAGAGATTGTCGGTAAAAATATGAGGGACCTCATATCCCCAGATTATAGGGGATATTGGGATGTGAGTGTACAAAGAGCCTTTGATGAGTCGAACTACAAAGGAGAGGTAGAGATAAAGGTTGGCGAAGAACTGCATCATTTTACTTTCTCGATAAGTTCAACGGTAGGAAATGAATTATATATGTCGGTGCTTCGACGAATTACAGAATCAAATATTATAGAAAAAAAGTTAGAGACGAGCGAAAGGATTTTTGCGGAATTATTCGACCAGTCCATGGATGCGATCATATTCTGGAATGATGACGGAATCATTTTTCGGGTCAATCATTCAGCATGTAAAATATTCGAATCCAGCAGAGAGGATTTGATAGGCAGTTATATCTGGAAATATGTGTACAGCAACAATCACCATTTCAGTGAGATGATGGAAACGTTTGAAAGAGACACCCAGGTGAGGGGTGAGTTGATTTATAAAATGCCAAATAACCAAATTAAATTGCTTGAATTGACTGCCAAAAAACATGAAGGTGACGGATATAACGTAACGATCTTTCGAAATGTCAGTGAGCGCTGGCTGATTGAGAAGGAATTAAGGGATAGTGAGAAGAAATTCAGGAAGATCTTTGAGGGAACATTAGATGGCTTGATTTTATGGAATCATGAAGGGTTCACGGATATTAATGAAGCGGGTCAGAAAATATTGGAGATTTCGAAGCGCAAACTGCTTTCTTTATCTGTAAAGGGATTCATCGAAAAAATTCCTGAAAATGCTCCTGACTTGAACGCTCACATTGAAAATGTTTATAAGCATGAGGTCTACTCTTCCATCATTCCGATAACATTCGAAGATGGAAGAGTTAAGCATATTGAATTTTTGACGAGGAAAAATTTATATTCGAACCTGAATTTAAGCATTTTCCGTGATGTGAGTAAAAATCTCGAAATGCAGGAACAAATACGAAAATCGGATACTCTGAATGTCGTTGGTGAATTGGCGGCAGGAATCGCTCACGAAATCAGGAATCCAATGACAGCCTTAAAAGGTTTTATACAGTTGCTTGAGGATGGTGTTAAAGGGGAGTTTTCCACATATTTTCATGTGATTACATCCGAAATTAAACGAATCGAAACCATAATCACGGAATTTTTGGTACTGGCAAAGCCGCAAGCGTTAAAAATTTTCAAACAGGATGTTCATACCATATTGAGAGAGACACTCGAATTGATGGCCGCTCAGGCACTGTTGGAAAATATTCAGTTCGAGACAGACTTTGAAGAAGATGTATTTAAGGTATTATGTGAAGCGAACCAGTTAAAGCAAGTGTTCATTAATATCATCAAAAATGCACTGGAAGTCATGCCGGATGGCGGATCTGTTCACATTAAAACAAGCCGATTTTCAGAGAAATACGTTTGCATTTCTATTACAGACAAAGGCATGGGGATTTCAACGGAAATGCTAAAAAAATTGGGTGAACCTTTTTATACGACGAAGGATAGGGGAACAGGGCTGGGGCTCATGGTCAGCTATAAAATCATTGAAGAGCACAATGGCTATATAGAAGTGGAAAGCGAAGTGGGAAAAGGGACGAGCTTTCATATTTATTTGCCATTCGAGTAATTTAGAAGGGAATGCTCTATATCTTTCTTAAGTTAACTGAAAGCATGGATATTTCATTGGGGATCCTTTATTGGATTCCTTTTTAGTTCCATCATTATTATCCTGGGATTAAAATTGAGGTTAAAACTATGATAAACATTTTTGTTTCCCTTTCAGGGGCTTTCCTTCTTTTAAATCATTGAAAGATTGGTCCTTGTTTGCTTTTGTGGGTAGCTGCCGAATTAAATAAGCGGAAACTATTAATAAGTTGGGAGATCTTTCGAAGTAATCTTCGGAGCTGTCTTC
The DNA here is from genome assembly GCF_044762675.1 of Peribacillus sp. NPDC096448. Lineage (NCBI taxonomy): Bacteria > Bacillati > Bacillota > Bacilli > Caryophanales > Bacillaceae > Peribacillus > Peribacillus sp. NPDC096448. Next base: position 46,402 of record NZ_JBIWEU010000004.1, read on the forward strand.
ATATGGAATCTTCCTAATCAATATAAGATGCTTATGCTTAGAAATTTCCGTCATATCCTGTCTGCTGATGGATAAAGCCTTATCGCAATTTAAGAAGTTTTGTCTTTTTTTGCGAATCTATTTACATATAAGGCATATTTTGTAATACTTCTTTATTATAATGTAACTTTAAAAGGGCAGGAGTAGTGAATGTAGTTATGAATTCTAGGTGTGCAACGGAAATTTGTTCTGAGATTCGAATGAAGCGTTGGGAAATGATGGAGTTGGCCAAAATGTATGGACTTGGCCATGAGTATACCCTTCGCCAAAGTGAGCAGCTTGACAAACTTATAAATGAATATCTGATCCTTCAACATCATTCATCATTGGAAGTGAGAAATAAGCGAGACGAAATGGTTGTTATTGTACAGCAGCCCTTTAATGATGACATTACCTTTTAGAAGGAACTGAATGCATGACTTTTTAAATTAGCACGCAAGAGACAATCAACTTTGCGTAATTTCTGGTGAAATGAACCTTTGCAAACTATCATGAAAACAATTCAAAGAAAGACTTATATAAACAAGAATATATCTTATGAATTTCCTATGGATTTGATTAATCGAGGGGAGGCCACCAGAAGGTGTCCTTCATGCATTGGATTGTTTAGAAGTCTTAATTCTTCTGAATGAATTACACTGAGAAATAAAAAGTAAGGGCTGACTCACTTGATGGAGCCAGCCATGGAAGTTCCGCAATTATAAAACTTCCAATAATATTACCATGAACAAAAGGCCGACAATGAAGGAATAGGTAGATGTGCGTTCATTACCATCCCCATGGCTTTCAGGGATCAGTTCCTTATAAACGATGAAAAGCATGGCCCCGGCGGCGAAAGCTAGGCCGTATGGAACCAGGAACCCAATGTAAGAGGTTAAATAATAACCCAATAAGCCCGTAATTATTTCGATGGTACCGGTTAAGGTTGCTATCAGGAATGCTGTGAGTTTACCGATTTTTTGATTAATTAAAAACAAGGCGACAAGTAAGCCTTCCGGAGCATTTTGCAGGCCGATGGCAAAAGCGATCAAGTTACCTGTATCAGCTGTATCAGAGGCGTAACTGACCCCGACAGAAAGCCCCTCAGGAATATTATGGAGTGTAATGGCAGTGATGATGAGCAAAGCCTTTTCATCGAACTGAATGCCACTTTTCGTATGGCTGAGATCGATATGAGGAATGTTTTGTTCCATGATCGTTAATGTCATTACCCCGAGAAAAACCCCAATTACTAGCTGAACATACCCTCCGGTGGCCAGAGACTCCGGGATCAGGCTCAATAACGAAGCAGCCATCATGATTCCAGCGGTAAATGCCAGAAGTGTGTCTCTGAATCGATGTGTGATTGAACCTTGAATGAACAAGATCGGTAACGCACCAAACCCTGTAGACATAGCAGATAGGATGCTGCCTAATAAAACTCCACTCATAAATTTCTCCTTTGTAAGGTACTTATCGTTACTTCTTTGTGAATTTTTGGGTGAAACAATAATTCATTGTATTTAGACATAAAGAATATGTTCCAGGAAAAACCCATTTTGCATCAATCTTCTGCATACCATTTTTTCAATGTTAGGTCAGTCGGTAGCAATATGCTGATGATTCCCAGTAATGGCAGGAATCCCACTAGCTTAATCATGGATTCGATTCCAATTATATCTGCAATGGCCCCCAGTGAAACGGATCCAATGGCACCCATTCCAAAGGCTAAACCTACAGTCAAGCCTGCCATCGTACCGACTTTTCCCGGGACTAATTCCTGTGCGTATATTACAGTGACGGAAAAACTGCTCATTATAATGAATCCCGCCATCAATAATAAGATAAAAGCTGCCGTAGGAGGTACGAATGGTAAAAGTGCGGTTATTGGCATGCTGGCAGCGAAAGAAAAGAAAATGATATTTTTACGCCCGAATCTATCAGCAAGCGGACCTCCGAAAAACGTACCTACAGCACCAGCTGCTAAAAAGGCAAATAGGAAATATTGTGCGGCCTTTATCGTGAAAGAATACTGCTCGATTAAGTAAAAACTATAAAAGTTTGTCATGCAAGATACATACCAGGAACGGGCAAAGATTATGAATAAAATCAATACAAGGGCTTTGGCCACTTTATGCGACCGCTCTTTATTGATTATTTTTGCAGCAAGCTTTTTAGGCTGGAAGTGAACTAATTTTTGGGAATACCACTTGGCAATATACAGCAATAGGATAACGGCCATTAAGGCAACCAGGGCAAACCAGAGTGCACCTTTTTGACCAAACGGAACAAGTACGATGGCTGTGATGAGTGGGGCAAGTGCCTGCCCGCTATTCCCGCCGACCTGATAAATGGATTGTGCCAGGCCTCTCTTTGGTCCGCCTGCCATGTAGGCAACCCTGGAGCCTTCCGGATGGAATATGGCCGACCCTAAGCCCATCAAGATGACTGCACCAAGGATAATGGTATAGTTTGGGGCAATTGCGAGAATGATGACCCCGATTAAAGTACTGGTCAACCCGATGGGCAATGCATATGGAAATGGTTTTTTATCCGTATAGAACCCAACTGCCGGTTGCAGGAGCGATGAGACGATATTCAGGCAGAATGCAATCATTCCCAGCTGTGTATACGTTAGCGACATTGATTTTTCGAGGATTGGGAACATGGCAGGTACGACGGCCTGAAGAGAATCATTCATTAAATGGCATATGCCTATGATCACCATGATTTTAAGAGTCATATCTTGTTTTTGCGGTTTTGTTTTAATGGCAGCGATACTTCCCATCTGTATATTTCCTTCTTCCTGATTAAGATTTTTACCTATTCCATAAATAGATTCAAGAAGCATGCACCGTATGCATGACACCTATAAATAAATCGGAATCGTTACTAGTCTTCATGAAAAATCGAAACCCTTCAAAGTATTGCTAAGGGTGGTCTTTTATAAGCGGCAAGCTGATTGTAACGGTTGTACCGTTCAGAGGTTTACTTGAAAACTCGATGGTGCCGTTAAATGATTCAATAATTCGTTTACACACGAATAGCCCTAATCCCGTTCCTTCCTTTTTCGATGTATAGAAGGGATCGAACACCTTCCCTATATCTTTTTCATTCAGTCCTTGACCATTATCGATGATCATGATTTTAGCCCATTCATTTTCATGGTGAATTCGAATCCTTAACTTTTTCCCATCTTCCATGGCCTCGAAACCGTTTTTGGCAATGTTGAGAATGACTTGTTTGAGTTGGTCCTTTGTACAATGAACCAGGATGGGCTCCTTTATGATATTCCATTCCACTTCAATATTGAAGTGACGTGCTTCTGATTCTATTATTGGTCTCAATTCAGCAATGATACTGCGAATATCATATAAGGATAAAGTCTGTACCATTGGCTTCCCTAAAATCAAAAATTCACTGACAATACTATTGATCCGTTCAATTTCCTTCATGATGACAGAGTAATAGAACTGATCTTGTTCTTCAGGGTGTTTTTCAACCAGTAACTGCACTAGCCCCTTTATGCCGGTAAGTGGGTTTTTTATTTCATGGGCAGTACTGGCAGCCAATGTACCGACAAAATCTATTTTTTGGCTTTCGTTTAGTAACTTTTGGTTTTTGGCATTCCTGCGAACGATCAGTTCCTCCACGATGATATAGATCATGTGAGTAAAAAAGAAGGTGAAAAAGACAAGCATTAAAAAAACATTCATGTTATTTGTGTTAATCTTGTCGGGCACTTTGACGGACATTGTCCAATCGACTTCGGTCAAAGGAACATCCACCCATGTTGAATGTCCAGTGAATCCCTCGGCATTTATATCTAAAATTCGGGTTTTGTCCTTTGTTTCCAATATAAAGGTATGACCAGGGCTGAGCATTTTTAATATTTTTTCCATATGATCCAGCCTGATATGTGCCAATAAAAACCCTTGCACTTTTTTATCATGATCCAGTATGGGAGCAAAAATGGAAAAATAATTAAAATCAGCGTTATATAGCTCCTTTGTTCCTGCAACAACTGCTTTTTGAGTTTTTACTGCACGTTCAATATCATTTTGTTCAATTAAATAGGAATGATGGAAATTCTTATTTGTACCTGAAATGGAAACACCGTCGCGATTTAGCCAATATACTCCGGCATACCTGGAATCTGTATCTTTGATCCAGTTCATAAGAAGTTCGGTTTTTTTGTCATCCATATAAAGCACGGAACTACTAAGGCTAAGCAGCTCAAGGTTTTCCTTCGTTTCCTTTATAACTTGATCTATGTATTCCTGATAAACCGTTCCTGCCCATTCTGCTTGTTCCTGTCTTTCTTTTTGAAGGGAACGTTCTAAATGCATCCAATAAATGATTGAGAGAAAAATTAATGGTAAAATAACAATAAGTAGATATGTGGTGAATTTATGCCTTGTTTTCATGTTTGTCACTACTTTAGCTTTTTTTTCAAGTATATCAAAATGATTGATTAAACAATAGTGCATACTAACAGGGCAGATTGACAAAAAATCCTTTATGTCATATAATAACTTTTAATTCAAGATATTTTAATTAAAAACTTTTAAGGTTGTGAAGTTATGGAGAATAATAACATCCAACAGTCTTTGAAACTGTTCATTGTGATGTCTAGAGCTCATCGATCCATTAATGATGTGGTAAATAAACATATAGCTGAAGAGGGGTTGAATCCCACTGAGTTTGCAGTACTGGAATTACTTTATCATAAAGGGGATCAGCCTCTTCAGCAAATAGGCGGAAAAATCCTGCTAGCTAGCGGCAGCATTACCTATGTCGTGGATAAACTTGAACAGAAGGAATATCTGCAGCGTATAGCATGTAAAGAGGATCGCCGTGTAACCTTTGCAAAAATAACGGATAAAGGAAAGGCCTTTATTGAAGGAGTATTTCCAGAGCATGAAAAAAGAATCGATGATATCATGAGTGTACTTACGCAAGATGAAAAGGCCACCGTGATCGAATTGCTTAAAAAGATTGGGTATTCCGCTCAAAATTAGCTAAAGAACCAGCACCAGGATTTGACTACAGGTGCTGGTTTTTTATGTCTCATAAAACAGGAATTTGTTTTGGGGACATAAAAAGGTTTTTAATAACGCTGTGGCGAATTAAATTATATTACGATAACCGTGATAATTCTGAAGGTGTCTTGGAAACGAACTCGATTGGATAACGTCATAGAGGAAAAAATGTTTTTATATTCGAAAAGGAGCCTGCATATGAAATTTAATGAGTATGAATACAAACGTCCTGAAATGGATGAAATTAAAACCCGGTTCATGAAAGCTTTGGAAAAGTTTACTGACGCTGCAAATGCCGATGCACAAATAAAAGCCATGGAAGAAATAAACGGCATTCGAAATTATGTAGGTACGATGTTTAATTTGGTCTATATCCGTCATTCCATTGATACCAATGATGTTTTTTATAAAGCGGAGAATGATTATTTAGATGACTTTTCCCCTGAAATGGAAGAATTGACCTCCAAATTTTACAATGAACTCGTTCGCTCGAAATTCCGTAAGGAGCTTGAGGAGAAATGGGGAACTCAACTATTTGACTTGGCTGAGGCCCAACTCAAAACCTTTTCGCCCGAAATCATACCACAGCTGCAAAAAGAAAATAAATTATCAAGTGAGTATTCACAATTAATTGCCTCTGCAAAAATTCACTTTGATGGAAAAGAATTAACACTAGCGCAGCTTCAGCCTTTTATGGAGTCCTCGGACCGTGAGTTAAGGAAAAATGCAAGTGAGGCATATTACGGTTTCTTTGAAGAAAAGCAGGAGGAATTGGATCGTATATTCGATGAACTTGTCAAGGTGAGGAATGAGATTTCGACAGCGCTAGGTTATGGGAATTTCGTGGAACTTGGGTATTATCGAATGACTAGGACTGATTATGATGCTGAAATGGTTGCAGCATTCCGCAAGCAGGTGAAAGAGGAAGTGGTACCGCTTGTCACTCGGCTGAAGGATCGGCAGCGGGAACGTCTTGGAGTGGAGAACTTGAACTATTATGATGAGAATTTTCATTTCGGAACGGGTAATGCCATTCCAAAAGGCGATGCTGAGTGGATCATCGAAAATGGGAAAAGGATGTACCAGGAACTATCTCCTGAAACGAATCAGTTTTTCAACTATATGATTGATAATGATTTGATGGACCTTGTGGCGAAGAAAGGAAAAGAAAGCGGTGGCTACTGTACTTTTATAGAAGACTATAAAGCTCCATTCATCTTTTCTAATTTCAACGGTACTTCCGGGGATATAGATGTTTTGACACATGAGGCAGGTCATGCATTCCAAGTGTATCGCAGCCGTGATCTTGACATTCCTGAGTATTATTGGCCTACATATGAAGCGTGTGAAATCCATTCGATGAGCATGGAATTTTTAACTTGGCCATGGATGGAGCTATTTTTCAAGGAAGATACGGAAAAATATAAGTTTTCCCATTTAAGCGGTGCCCTCATATTCCTCCCGTATGGGGTAGCTGTTGATGAATTTCAGCATTTTGTCTATGAAAATCCTGATGCCTCCCCCATTGAAAGAAAGAAGGCTTGGCGTAAAATCGAGATGGAATATTTACCGCATCGCGATTATGAAGGAAATGAATTCTTGGAGAATGGCGGGTATTGGCAGCGGCAAAGCCACATTTATCAATCACCTTTTTATTATATCGACTATACATTGGCCCAAATTTGTGCTTTCCAATTCTGGAAAAGGTCGACTGAAAAAGATGAATCGGCTTGGGAGGATTATTTGAATCTGTGCCAACTTGGAGGCAGCAAGTCCTTCCTTGATCTCGTTGAATCTGCGAATCTGAAATCCCCATTTGTTGACGGTACTGTACAGTCCGTTGTGAAGGTGATAGACGAATGGCTCTCCACTGTAGATGATAAGGCATTATGAAATATTAGGCTTTATGATACGAACCGGAGTCTTGAAAGGAATGGCCTAACTCCGAACCAAGATTATAAAAGAAGACTTGGTTATCCTTCATGAACAGTTTTTATTTTGAAAGAAACCTATTGAATTGATGAAATTTTCCACACTCCTGCCGTAGCCGAGACCCCACAGGCGCTTACTTTGATGAAGCTTGGCAGACAGTCGTCGGAAAGAAAGCGTATTTCTGAAATCATCTGGAACTTTTATTAATTATTTTAGAGTTTGAACGCTTGGGGAGTACTCCAAGCGTTTTTTTAAATCTTTCATACGTTCGGGATGAAGGGAGTTTCAGACTGCACAATGAGAGAATGCAACCCAGGAAAAAAACAGCCGACGAAAGTAATATTGCTCGGCTTGTCTTAAATGTCTCTTCCCTACATATAAATGTAGGGAGGAGGGGAGAGTATGCTGTCAAGGTGGTCAGGGAGTTTTCAGATTGCAGCGGTTTATGTAGGCACAGTCGTCGGTGCAGGATTTGCAACTGGAAAAGAGATTGTCGAGTTTTTTACCCGTTATGGTTTTTATGGCTTTATCGGGATTTTAATAGCAGGTTATATTTTCATTTTCACTGGGACGAAAATCATGCTCATTTCCGCAAGGATCAGAGCATCTTCTTATGAGGAGTTCAATCAATTTCTTTTTGGCAGGAAAATAGCAGGAATCATCAACTTCTTTTTCCTTATCATGCTGTTAGGGGTGACGGCTGTCATGATTTCGGGTTCAGGAGCCGTTTTTGAAGAACAACTTGGCGTGCCTAAAAGTATAGGAAGTTGGTCTACGATCATACTGGCATCCTTGGTCCTGATGATGGGCATGCGCGGTGTTTTCACTGTAAACTCTTTTGTTGTACCAATCATGATTTGTTTTAGCGTGATCCTTTTTTTCTCGACTTTGGGTAATGGGGATTTCTTTAAGACCCTTACAAAAGTTCCTGATGAAGTGATCACAGTAAAAATGATTTTGTCACCCTTTGCCTATACAGCCTTTAACCTTGCTTTGGCACAGGCTGTGCTGGTTCCGGTTGCGTATGAGGTTCGAGATGAAAAAGTCATTAAACATGGTGCAATTCTTGGAGGGATATTCCTGACAATCATTTTATTGACGGGGCACTTTTCACTTATGACACTTCCTGACGTGAATAGTTTTGAAATTCCTTCAGCAGTTATTATGAGAACGGCGGCCAGTCAGTTGTATTGGATGTTCATTTTGGTGATATACGGGGAGATATTCACTTCGGTCATCGGAAACATATATGGATTACAGAGGCAAATCAGCAGTTATATTAAATTGCCAGGCATGCTGATCATAGCGGTGATTTTTTTAATAGCTTTAATCATTAGTGAATTCGGATATGGAAGGTTACTAGGATATATTTATCCGGTTTTTGGATACATAAGCCTCCTTTTTTTAGTGCTGGTCTGGAAAAGCAAGGCAGGGAAGGAGTGATGAAGAACGGGGGGCCTGACCCTAGCCCTCCGTACCAGGGGGAATCAATGATCATCCTATCATCAGCGTCTTAGCCATCTCTAGAAAGGCATCCCGGTAATCTCTATCATTTTTCGTGAACATAGTTAAGCGGACGGGTGCTTTTTCATCCTTGAGTAATATGGAAGTGATGACATCATCCCCACTTTCCACTTCAAATCCTGTACCGCTCTCGATATCAAGTGAAAAATCCCTAATCGTTTCTGAAATGCCTTTCAGCTGGGCTTGAACATTTTTTTCCACCTCATCCCAACTGACATCGGCCTTCAACAATTCGATTCTCATATAAATGGAGTCATCTTCAATCAGGAACACAATATCTTTTCCTGGTTCTTCGGCACTTAATTTGAATTGTTGCAAAACATAGAGGCTGAACGGTTGATTATCACTTTTTTTTAGGAACGCTGTTTTTTCTTTTGCTTCCCCGTTAATGTTATACTGCAGGTTTTGCTCCATCAGTCTTATTTTGTTATCGCTTCGGTTATTGCGATTGCCTCTTTGAGAAGTATTGCCTTCGTTCCCATCTTCTATTGAATCTTCCTGTGGCCCATCTGCATTTTCGTCTGTAGTCGCACCGCAGCCAGTCAGCAGAAAAGCGGCGAATGTGACACAGCCAATATAACGTGTCCAACTAGTCATGTGTTTCCCTCATCTTTCCGATAGAAATTTCAATCTGGATATTCCTGCATCACATACAGGTGCTTTGCCCTTTAATGAATTAGACGGCATGAAATGGAAATGGTTACAAAAAGCGGGGGAATCAATTGGGACGATTGCTAAAAAGTGAAAAACGGAATGGTCATCTAGTAACCATCCCGTTTGAGTACATTGAATTATCCTATGATTTTATAATTTTTATGGTTTACGACGGTTTTTTGTTCAAGTTCCAAATCACGATAATTTTCCATATACGTGACGTCCACGATTACTGAGTTCTCGTTCACTTTCTCGACGATTCCTTTTAAGCCTTCTCTAAATTCAATGATATTTCCAACTTCCGCTTTCTTCATGGTAATCATCCTTTCCCATTTTGTTTCCAATGATCAAAAAGTAACAATGGAGTAATTGGATTATTCGAACATCTTGCCGTTTAGATTTTGACGTGGGAAGTGCTAGTAAGAGAAATAGTTATCTCTTATGTCGGTACAGTAAGCTAAACTTTTAAAAGGAGGTACGATTCTTGTAATGGAGCAGTTGTAAAGATATGGCATAATTTGGTATATCTTGAAAACGCAGTTATGCGTACCAGTATGTAATTCCCAAGTACAAAAAATGCCAATCATTTTACATTATGATATTTTAATATACAGTTTGCACTATTTTAAAGCATTCGTAAAGAATAATGTAGTGAGTGGGGCTCAAAAAATTCTGATTTATATTAAGTGGCAAGCTTATGTTAAAATGAAAACGGAATTTCTCCTGTCTGAAAATGATGGAACATTCGATAATTAAGGGGGATAATATATGAACGCAGAAGAAGCAAAAGGTGTACTCGATAAATTGGCAAATCGGGAAATGGAAGAATTCCGGATAACAAAAGAAGAATTTTTAGCTTTTCGTGAGGTTCTTGTTAAAAGGGAAGACTTTAAACATTTTCGGGGGAATGCACAACATAACGGTGTGATAATTTATACGTATTTAGATGAAGCGAGAAGTTGAAGGATGTATCATTGGGGGTGGCTCATGATTGAGCCACCCCCAATTATTTATAATTGAAAAATCAATTGTTTCCTTAATTTATTTAATGCGGACTTTCTCCATGATTTGACGGCTGCAGCAGTAACTTGATATATCTCAGCGATTTCAGTAACCGTTTTGTTTTCAAGGTATGTCTGTATAAGCCAGCGTTGCTGATTCAGTGTCAATCCTTCCGTGTAGGTAAATATATTATCGATGGCAAAGGCCTCTTCATGCATTGAAAAAGGATCTTTTATCTCTAATATGAAGGAATCAAAGGGTTCGGTACGGATTTCATATTTATGTTGATGCTTTAATTCGTTCAGAATTTTGCCTTTGATTACCGTATAGGCATAGTTGGAGAATTGTCCGTATTCCTCATTGAATTTCCCTAATGACTCCCATAAAGCAATCAAGCCTACTTGAAAATATTCTTCCTTATTTTTATAAATGGAAAGTGAGCGGATAATATGATGGATCATCGGGGTGAATTCTTCCGTTAGCGTTGAGAAATCTTTCATAAAGCAAGTCACCTTTAGAAAGTGCACTTTCCTGTATTCCCGGGTGCTTCTACCATAAATAAATCGATTGGATTTAGCCAAATGGCATAACCGAAAAATGGAGGTGGAAAAAAGTGGGTTTTAAGGGTGCTATAGTGAACTATATTGAAGGAGAAAAGGATGATTAAGGTAATATTGAGTGAGGGGGTGACCAAATGAAAAAACACATCCTAATATTGGATGTGCCGAAGCATGATGTTTAGTTTTTCGACAAGCGAGTTTGGAATGGTCTCATTTAAGAACCTTGATTATAAAACAAGACAAATCACCCTTCGTGTTTTTTAGTGTAATTTTATAGGATTAAAGAAATATGCGACACTCCTGCCGAATAACAGGCTGGCCGAGACCCCGCAGGCGTTTGCTCTGATGTGGCTTGGCAGACAGCCGTCGGCGGAAAGGGAGTGGAATTCTGAAATCAACTGGATCTTTTTAAATAAAGGCTGTTTTCACATACTTTGTTGCTATTTACCAAGTAGTGCGGTGTGGTTGATTTCCCCTCCAGATGCTCGCTTTCCGCGGGGCGGGCGGTGAGCCTCCTCGGCGTAAACGCCTGTGGGGTCTCACCTGTCCCGCTGCTCCCGCAGGAGTCTCACACTTCCGCTCCAATCAACCTTAAATAGTTTCGTTTTAAAAACAACAATCTTTACGAAAAGAGCCTAAATAAAAAACTGCAGGCAAACTGATCTTCTTTAAATTTGTCTGCAGTCTGACATATAAAGATGTGTTTTTCTTATTCCAGATGAATTTTCCAAACATCATTTACCGGTTATTGTGATTTCAGAACAGGGTATATTATTAAACCATTGTATTTGTTAACTTTGCGATTTTCGGAATCCAGCATCCTGTGCGTCTTGTTCAGTACAAAACATTTCTTCTGGTTTAGTTATTTCGTAATATTGGCCCGAAGGAATGTGATAAATTTTATTGCCTTTGGAATTTATATTCCCTTTAATTTGCGGGTTATTGCAAGACCCAGTGGGCTTTTCCACAAATGCTTCTTTTGACTTCGAATCATCAAACCCTTTTGAAGTTGCATAGTTTTCAATTGACCAAATACCGATTTCGTCTTGTTGCGCTTGTTTTTGAATATTTTCCAATTCATCAAGGTATTTCGTGTTCGGTGCATAAACATAGGCTACCCTTGCCAGTCCTTTTTCCAGCAGGAGTTTATTCACCATTTTACCATCAACATAAAAATAGGCCAGCAGCCGGCCATATTTATCTCTTTCACCTATGCCGGTTTCTACTTCCACTTTAGAGCCCGCAGGCATAAGTTCCTTGGCGAACTTGCTTGCTTCAGGTCCAAAAGGCTGAACGGGCTTGGATGGGTGCACGGTTTCTGGAGTATCTATCAAAAGGAGCCTGACCGTTTCTTCATTTCCATTAGCCATATTGATTTTTACTGTATCTCCGTCAATAACTTTGATGATCTCGGCTGTGAATGTCTTGCCTTTTTCTTCATTTGAAGAATCCGAATTGGATCGGATGTCTTCGTTGGAAAGTGAATCTTCCTGTTTGGATTGATTGATCAGGTTATCGGATGCTGCCTGGCAGCCAGATAACGTGATCAGGCAAAGTGCAGTAAGGAGAAAAACATTCAGGTAAGAATGTAAAAAGGATTTTCCGTTCATGATAAGTCCCTCCATTTATTAAGGTGTTTTCCACGTACGTCATGGATATATTCAGCAGGACTAATACTAACCTATAAAAATCCGAAAGAAAATGAAAATCTTTACATGCATCGCTACCCCATATCATGATAGTTTCTTATAATGTTATGGTGGAGTAAGGGAGGCAGGCGGCAAAATGATATTCAGGCTAGAAAATATTGAGTATAAAGGGATTTTGAAAATTGATGATTTGAAAATACCGGCGGGCATGGTCACTTGTTTGACTGGGGAAAGCGGTGCAGGAAAAACCTCACTACTACGATTATTGAACAGGATGGATGACCCGGACAGCGGGTCGATTTATTTTCAAGATCAGTTGCTGGATAAATTCAACCCGATAGAGCTCCGGCGTAAAGTCACAATGCTTTCTCAGGCACCGTTCACTTTACCGGGTACGATTGAAGAAAATCTTCAGGTTGGCCTGGAATTGACAGAACGGGAAAAAAAAGATAAGGCAGAATTGGTTAAAGCACTCGAAACCGTCCAGTTGCAGAAGTCTTTAGACGAGAGTGCGGAGAATCTTTCTGGCGGGGAGAAACAGAGGCTGGCACTGGCAAGGTTACTTTTATTGAACCCCGAGGTGTATTTACTGGATGAGCCGACTTCAGCTCTTGATGAGGAAGCCGAGCTGACGGTCATGAGCCGATTTTTAGAAGAAGTAAAGCGGGAAAAAGGAACGGTCATCATTATAACCCATTCAAAACAGCTGGCGGACATTTGTGCTGAAAAAAGGATCGTTCTGAAAAAGGCGAAGGAGGGTGACTATTAATGGAGGCGAATGGGATAATAGATATTGAGTTCTGGCGTCTTTGTGCAGCCTACGTGTTTGTAGTGATTCTGCTCATAATCGTGAAATGGCGCGGGATTTCACGGGAAAAGCAAATCATGCTCGCTACGGTGCGGATGACTGTCCAACTCATTCTCGCAGGATATGTTTTGACATATATCTTTGAAAATCCCCACCCTTTACTTTCTTTAGGGTTTTTATGTGCGATGGCCATGTTTTCCATCCATAATATTTTTAAGCAAGTGTCCCATACACTCAATAAGAAAATCAAAAGGATGGTTATCATAAGTATGTTGTCAGGTCCCATGGCTGCCTTGTTTTATTTTAATGTGGTCGTGATCCATTTCACGCCATGGTACGAGCCGAGGTATTTCATTCCAATTGCAGGGATGATCGTGGGGAATGCCATGACAGGAGTGACATTGGCGCTTAAAAACCTCCATGATGGGATTAGCAGTAATCGTGAAAAGGTAGAGGCGATGTTGATGCTTGGAGCGACTCCAGCGAGGGCTGTTAAGAAATATGTGGATGCTGCATTCGACTCGGCTGTGCTCCCGACTTTGAACAATATGCTCGGGATGGGGATTATCTTCCTTCCAGGAATGATGACAGGGCAAATCCTGTCGGGGATAAGCCCGCTCATAGCTATTGAGTACCAGATTGCGATACTAATCGGGATTCTCGGAAGTGTTTCATTAACGGTGGTCCTTTTCATTATGCTGAGTTTCAGGGCTTTTTTTACCAAAAATGCACAGCTGTCCATTTAATCATTGAAGAATCTGAAAAGTAATAGTTGCAGTTCCATCTATATTTTTGTACTATTTTGTAGGTACCAATAGTTTTGGTTTGTTTGTTGGGAATGATAATGCTATCCTGATAAGGAAAAGGGCATTTCTTTTTTCATTTCTTCCTGATTGGATGGAGAAAACCCCTTACATAACCTATTTTTGTTAATTTATCTTAAAGGAGATTGATTTATATGGTAGAAAAAACATTTACAGTAACTGCAGAAACAGGAATTCACGCTCGTCCGGCTACATTGCTTGTACAAGCTGCAGGAAAATTTGATTCAGAAATAAACCTTGCATATAAAGAGAAAAAAGTGAACCTTAAGTCCATTATGGGTGTAATGTCCCTAGGTATCGGCAAAGGGGCGGAAATTACGATTTCTGCTGAAGGAAGCGATGAAAATGATGCACTAAACACACTTGCTGAAACGTTGAACAGAGAAGGATTAGCAGAATAATGTCCACTTTGATTAGTGGGATAGCAGCTTCAAACGGAATAGCCATCGCTAAAGCCTATCGACTGACTGAGCCAGATTTATCGATTGAAAAAAGAAGCATAGAAGATGTCGGGGCTGAAATATCCCGTTTTAAGGAAGCTATTCAAAAGTCAACAAATGAATTGGAAATAATCAGGGATAAAGCCGAAAAGGATCTAGGGGCCGATAAAGCCGCGATCTTTGACGCGCACCTGCTTGTTTTGGCTGATCCGGAACTTATCACTCCGATTCAGGATAAAATACAATCAGAAAACGTCAACGCTGAGTATTCCTTAAATGAAACCGCAAGCATGTTCATTACGATGTTTGAACAAATGGATAATGAATACATGAAGGAACGTGCAGCGGATATCCGTGACGTCACGAAACGGGTGCTGTCACATCTTTTAGGTGTTCATATTCCAAATCCGAGCATGATTGCTGAAGAAGTGATCATCATTGCGGAGGATTTGACTCCATCCGATACAGCACAGTTGAATCCGGCATATGTTAAAGGATTTACGACCGATATCGGTGGACGTACATCCCATTCAGCCATAATGGCACGTTCATTGGAAATTCCAGCAGTCGTTGGAGCGAAGTCAGTGACCTCGTCCATTGAAAATGGTGACTTGGTCATAATTGACGGGTTAAAGGGTGAAGTTCACATCAATCCTACTCCTGAACTCGTGAAACGCTACGAAGAGGAGCAGGAAGCCTATGCTAGGCAAAAGGCTGAGTGGGCGAAGCTGGTTAATGAAAAAACCGTTACGAATGATGGACATCATGTGGAATTGGCAGCCAATATTGGCACGCCGAAAGATCTGGAGGGCGTCCATCAAAATGGCGGTGAAGGCATCGGGCTATATCGTACGGAATTTCTTTATATGGGCAGAAATGACTTTCCAAGTGAAGAAGAACAGTTCGAGGCATACAAAGCGGTGCTGGAAGGAATGTCAGGTAAGCCTGTAGTCGTCAGAACGCTTGATATAGGCGGAGACAAGGAGTTGCCTTATTTAGAGCTTCCAAAGGAAATGAATCCTTTCCTTGGATACCGTGCGATTCGCCTTTGCTTAAATGAGCAGGAGATTTTCCGGACTCAGCTCCGTGCCTTGCTTCGTGCAAGCATTTACGGGGATTTGAAGATCATGTTCCCGATGATTGCCACACTGGCTGAATTCCGCGAAGCTAAAGCCGTCTTGGCTGAAGTCAGGCAGGAATTGCTTGATAATGGTATACAAGTTGCCGAAAAGATTGAAGTCGGAATCATGGTTGAAATCCCTTCAACTGCAGTGATGGCTGATATATTTGCTAAGGAAGTCGATTTCTTCAGCATAGGCACTAATGACTTGATTCAGTATACGATGGCCGCTGACCGAATGAATGAGAGAGTATCTTATTTATATCAACCATACAATCCAGCGATTTTACGCTTGGTTAAAATGGTCATAGATGCAGCTCATAAAGAAGGGAAATGGGCCGGAATGTGCGGGGAAATGGCTGGAGATGAAGTGGCCATCCCGATTTTGATCGGATTGGGCCTTGATGAATTCTCAATGAGTGCCACTTCGATTCTGAAAGCACGTTCTTTAATTAGCCAACTTTCGCTTGAAGAGATGAAAAAACTATCTCAGGAAGTTTTAGGTCTGGATACGAATGATAATGTGAAAGAAGCGGTTGTTAACGCTTTGAAGAAATAATTAAAATCAGGAAAAACGCACCCCATCCATAGAACCTTCGGATGGGGTGCTGTCCTGTTAATTCTTGCTTGAATATTTGAGAAAAAGTGTTTATTGCACCAAAATGGGGGTAAATAAAAAGCAAGCACAGTTCTTTAGCTCTATTAGGGCAGCTGACATTCTCATTTCCCCCTTTGAAGCCGGTTGGTTATCCAGCCGGCTATTTTTTTTGCAAAAAATCATAAGAATGATTATTCAGATTTTTCACTTTACGGTTATGACGATATAATGGAATTATATTTTTAAGAAGATGGAGGTTAAATATTATATGGAATTACATTTGGGAAAGAAAAATGCCTTGATTTTAGCTTCAAGTCAAGGTTTGGGGAAGGCTATGGCAGCCGAATTGGTTAAAGAAGGAGCAAATGTCATGCTAGCCAGCCGTGATGGAGAAAAGCTAGCCGCCGTACAAAGGGAATTATCGCAGCTTGGGACTGGAAAAGTTTCTTATATGGTAACGGATATAACAAAAGCTGAAGATATTAAAAGCCTGGTTGGGCAAACTGCTGAGGAATTCGGCGGTATCGACATTCTTATTAATAACGCCGGAGGTCCTCCAGGGGGTTCGTTTTCAGATTTCAATGATGAAGAATGGCAACAATCTTTCGAACTTAATTTACTAAGCTTCATAAGGACGATTCGTGAGAGCTTGCCACATTTAAAAAAACAGGGCGGCAAAATCGTTAATATTGCTTCTTCATCCATTAAGGAACCGATCCCAGGACTGATATTATCGAATACATTCCGGACGGCAATCGTTGGATTGTCAAAGACATTAGCTTCAGAATTAGCACCAGACAGGATTTTGGTCAATACAGTCGGACCAGGAAGAATCGCAACGGACCGCGTTCAGCACCTTGATGAAATGAATGCAGAGAAACAAGGCGTCACTCCTGAGGAGATGACTGAACAATCCATTAACAAAATCCCTCTTGGCCGTTATGGGGAACCCGAGGAATTTGCAAAGTTCGTTACCTTCCTTGTTTCAGGTGCTAATACATATTTGACAGGGCAGTCCTATTTAGTTGACGGAGGAATGATAAAGTCCATTTAAGTTTTTTGAAACAAAATGATTGGGAGGAATCTGCAGTGATGCAATCGAACAAAGTGATCGGATTCATAGGTTTAGGAGTTATGGGAAAAAGCATGGCCGCACATCTACTTAAGGCGGGATTTGAGGTAATTGTTTATACAAGGACGAAAGATAAGGCAAGTGAACTGCTCTCACAGGGTGCGAAGTGGGCATCTTCACCAAAGGAAATTGCCCAAAAAGCTAATGTGATCATTTCCATGGTGGGATACCCTAGTGATGTGGAAGAAATCTATCTTGGGGAAAATGGGCTTATCGAGAACGGGAAACAAGGAACCCATTTAATCGATATGACGACCTCCACTCCAACTTTGGCAGTGACAATAGCAGAGGAAGCCAAGAAAAGGGGCATGGAATCATTGGATGCACCGGTTTCCGGAGGAGATATCGGTGCTCGTGATGCAAAGCTCACGATCATGGTCGGCGGGTCTAGTGAGGCATTTGAAGCGGTCCGGCCCATTTTTGATATCATTGGCAGCAATGTTGTCCATCAAGGCCCGGCTGGCTCAGGACAGCATACGAAAATGTGCAATCAAATCGCCATTGCATCCAATATGATCGGAGTGACTGAAGCGATTTCCTATGCCAAAAAAGCGGGGTTGGATCCGGACCGGGTATTAAGAAGCATATCATCGGGGTCTGCCGGGAGCTGGTCATTGTCCAATCTTGTACCGCGGATGGTTGAAGGCGATTTTGAACCTGGTTTTTATATCAAGCATTTTATCAAGGATATGAAGATTGCACTTGATGAAGCGGAAAGAATGGGAATGGACGCTCCTGGATTAAGCCTGAGCAAATCCCTGTATGAGGGGCTGGCAAAAGCTGGCGAAGAAAATAGCGGTACACAGGCATTATATAAACATTATAATTAAGTGCTAGCATTTCTTTATCATGAATAAGCTGATAGCGACAGCCTTTACAAAAAGGAGTGAAAGCTATGGGCGAATTCGATGATATCAATATGAAATTTCAGGAATTGGAAGATGGTAGATATATTGTAAGGATTGAAGGATTTAAACGAGAAAAAACCATTCATCAAACAAAGCCCATTCGTTGGGATCTGAAATTAATGAATGAAAGTCCGCTAATCTTGCCGGTGAAATTCAGTCATATCGAAACGAATGCCGGTTTTCAGATACTGATGCGCGAATTGAAGAGCTTAGGTTTTTCAAAGCCGCGCTCCGCAAAGGAATTTGAAGAAGTGATGGCTGATTTACTTGGGTCCATCGTCGAAGTGAGCCTTACCACGACAAACAAGGAAGAAGGATATCGGGAAATTCGTTTTTTACGGAGATTGTATTAGTTGGCTTGCTTGGTGAAAAAACTTAGGTAGCCTGACATCATTGAAAATAGGAAAGTGGCCTTCAATTGTCCATTCAATTGAAGGCCACTTTTTTTTTCGATTACTTTTTAGCTAAAAAAGCTTCAATACGGTCCAAGGCCTTTTCCAGGGTCTCCATGGAATAGGCATAAGATATCCTGAAGTAACCTTCGCCAAGGGGAGAGAAGGCATCTCCAGGGACCACTGCCACTTTTTCCTGTTGAACAAGCTTGAGGCAAAAATCAAGGGAAGAGGCAAAGCCTTCAGGCAGCTTTATAAAGAAGTAAAAGGCACCATTCGGTTTGACTATTTCCAGTTTCATCGCTTGTAAGCGACTGTATACGTATTCCCGTCTCCGTGCATACTCGGTCTTCATGGGTATTGCATCATTTCTGCCTGTCGTCAATGCTGCCAAGGCAGCTCTCTGCGATATGGAAGCGGCACATGTCACATTGTATTGATGAACCTTCAGGAGATGCTGAGAGATGGCTGCAGGTGCAAACAGAAGGCCGATCCTCCACCCGGTCATGGAATGGGACTTGGACAGTCCGTTCAGGACGATGGTTTGTTCTTTTAAGAAAGTGGCAATCGAAACATGCTCCTGATCGAATACCAGTTCACTGTAAATCTCATCAGCCAATATGAAGGTGTCCTTGCCCCTAACAAGTTCGGCAATGTCCAATAATTCTTCGGCAGATAATGTAACCCCGGTCGGATTCGACGGATAGGGCAGAACGATGCACCGAGTATGTTCAGTTATGTACTTTTCAAGTATGTCTGCAGTCAAACGAAATCCATTTTTTGTTGTATCGGCATAAACAGGTGTTGCACCGCACATCTTAATGATGGGTTCGTATCCCGGATATACCGGACCCGGTAATATTACTTCGTTCCCTGGGATGAGGATTGTCCGAAAAGTAATGTCTATGCCTTCGCTGGCACCAGAGGTCACTATCACTTCATTCGCCGGATCATAGCCAAGCTTGTATTTATCTTTTACATAATTTGAAGCGGCTTCCCTTAACTCCAAATAGCCCGCATTGTGAGTATAAACGGTATAGTCATTATCGATGGCTTGTTTTGCCGCTTCTTTAATATGCATCGGAGTTGGAAAGTCAGGCTGCCCTATCGTTAAGGAAATGGTGCCTTCGATATCGGCGACCATATTGTAGAATTTACGGATTCCTGATATTTGAATGTCTTTTACTAGAGGGTTTATTAAATGTTCCATCTATGAATATCCTCCCTTTTCTAACTACATGAATTATGTACTGTTTGACTCATTCATTCTATTTTATCATTTAGTTTGGAGGGGGAGAAATCTTTTTGAGATTAATGAATTAAAGGTATAATGTATGATAAGAAAATTTTGAGGGTTGATACATATGATAAGGACTTGCGCAATTACTTCAAATCATGAAGTCAGTTTTGGTTTACCGCTAACGGAAATGAATAATCCGGATATCGAGTGGTACTGGGTGGATTTTTCCAATCCCACGAACAAGGAAATCGAACTTTTAACCAATCATTTTCACTTTCATCCGCTGGCAATTGAAGACTGCCTGGATGATTTTAACCAACGTCCCAAAATGGATTTTTATGAGGGCTACCAATTTCTTGTGATTCATGCTCTAAGGGAGAAGGTATTTAAAGCAGTGGAATTGGACATGTTTGTTGGTGAAAAATGGATAGTCAGTTTTCATAAGGAGGATTTGCTTGAACTGGAAAAGGTTTGGGAAGAAATTGATGGTAATAAAATGTTGAAGCAAAGTCCTTTTTTCTTGTTGCATAGGATTATTGACAGGATCGTCGATGAATTCTTCCCGCCTGTTTATAAAATTGAAAGCGAATTGGGCAGCATAGAGGAAAATACTGAAAATGACTCGATTAACGAATTGATGGATCAGCTTTTCGATTTACGGACAGATATGTCCAGGCTCCGTCGGACCATATTGCCGATGCGTGATTTATTGTACAGAATGATTTCATCAGAGCGTCTGAATTACTTGAAAGATCAGCATCTTTATTTTAATGATGTGTACGATCATCTTCTTAAATTGACAGAAATGCTTGAATCGTATCGAGATTTTTCGTCCGATATCCGTGATAGCTATTTGTCTGTGAACTCTAATAATATGAATTCAACGATGATGACATTGACTGTCATCACTACCATTTTCATGCCGCTGACCTTCATTGTGGGCGTTTATGGGATGAATTTTGAATATATGCCGGAATTAAATTGGCATTATGGTTATTTCCTCATTCTTGGAATGATGGGCTGTATTGCCTTGACTATGTTTTTATTCTTTGTAAAAAAAGGTTGGCTCAATCCAAAGAAAAGGTCACGAAAGAGATGAGTATCAGTTGAGAAATTGGTGAATAAGCTGGGTTTTGTTTGCTCAGTTAGAATATTGAGGGGGTTAGAGGCAGGCCTTACGATCGATAGGTTGGCCGGAATGGCAGTGGTGAAAAATGGGCTTGGAAAAAGGGGACTCTGATGGGTCCCTTTTTAGTTTGGCTTTAATAAATGATTACTTATTGATTCTTTTTTTATCTGTGCTCTAAACAAAAGAAATATTTAACCGAATTATTAGGTATGAGTTCATTGATAAAACCATGATTTTTTCCTAGCGGTTAATTGATTATGGAATTATGAAATGAAAAAGCAGAAGGGCGAGATGAAACAATGGAAGCGAATAAAGGAATATTACTGGAAAGTGGAACGAATGAGCTTGAGATAGTGGAATTCGGTCTCGGAAAGAATAAATTCGGCATTAACGTAATTAAGGTGAAGGAAATCATTAATCCTGTCCCCATCACGCTTGTCCCTCATTCCCATTCAAATGTGGAGGGGATCATCGAGCTTCGCGGAGAAGTCCTGCCAGTTGTGAATGTCGCGGATGCTTTAGGATTTCCGCCATCTGAAACTCCTGAGCAGGATAAATTCATAGTGGCTGAATTCAATCAGCAAAAAGTGGTTTTCCATGTCCATACCGTAACACAGATCCACCGTATTTCCTGGTCCCAAATCGAAAAGCCTTCGGATATGTATCAAGGCCTTGAAAGTCAGATTATCGGAGTAATAAAATTAAATAGTGAAATGTTACTGTTACTCGATTTTGAAAAAATAGTGGTCGAAATCAATCCAGAATCAGGAATAAACATCCAACAGGTTAAAAAGCTTGGTATCCGGCAAAATTCAGACAAGAGAATCCTGATTGCGGAAGATTCTCCATTACTGAGAAAGCTGCTGTTTGATACATTATCAGAAGCCGGATTCAAGTACTTGGAGTTTTATGAGAATGGACTTGATGCTTTTAATTATCTGGAGAATTTGATTGAATCAGGAAAAGTGGTTGAAGATGAAGTGCAACTGGTGATTACCGATATTGAGATGCCTCAGATGGATGGACATCATTTGACTAGAAGAATAAAGGAAAACGGGGAACTCGCTGGTTTGCCAGTGATTATTTTCTCTTCTTTGATTACTGACAGCCTGCGTCATAAAGGTCAGGTCGTAGGGGCTGACGCACAAATCAGCAAACCTGAAATTGCAGAGCTTATAAAGTTGATAGACAAATTGATATTATGAATGTGAAAACGGGCCGATGAGGTGTTACCTCACGGCCCGCTTGGTTTATCAATGATTAATACTTGGAACCTTTTCCTAAAAAGGAGGATGGGAATGGATTGTGAAAAGGTTGCTTGACCGACCCGCGCCCGTGAGCCCTTTTCTCGGTGTTGGTTGGGTTCGGTTGTTTTTCACCTGCTTGTCCAACATAAGATTGCAGGATCTGTTTTGCTTTGGATAATGACAACGCGGCTTTAGGGTTCCGTATGGAGGCTGCCCGGCTGCCGAGGTGGGGTAGTTTTTTCAAATCTTCCTTAGTGGGAGGTAAATGAAAAACATATGATCCGCATTCGACAATGACGTCGGATTGTTGTGCTGCAAAGCGAGGGTTATCAGAGAAATGAAGTCCAATCTTCTTCGCTTTTCCTTCTTGCATAAGCTTGCTTAATGCGAGCCGTTTTAAATTATATAAATTCTTGGGCTCCAATGCAGTCTTTGCATGTTTATTGACAATAAACACGGCTTGGGCAAGGGAGTTTATCGAAAACTCATCCCTTTCAGAATGTCCTTTCGTTTGGTTCATTAGTGGAAACTCCTTTTCTTAATAAGGTTAGAAGGACGTTACAAACAGACTTCCTTCAGCAAAAACCTGTTTTATATATTGGTTGAAATAGAGACATGTGTGCAACCAGGCAGAAAATAGCGAAACAATTATGCATGTACATCTCTAGGGTATGACCATCATTTCCCAACACTTTACCATCTATTCATTTTCATATTATACCACTTCAAAATATATAGGGAAGTAAAATTCAATCGGACTCCCTTTTGGTCCAAGAAAAAGAAGGCGTTTATGTCGCCTTCTGTCCAAACCTTATTGAGTGTATATATTGATATTTTCAGATACCCCAGCCTGTGCGCCGAATTGTTGTTGCTGGTAACCCTGAAAGCCTTGATAGGGAGGGTACGCTGGATAAGCAGGGTAAGAAGGATAAGCGGGCGGGTATGGAGGAGGATATGGAGGATAGACAGGTGGACGGTTATTGAATAGCAACGGTCCAATTGCCAATCCTGCAACAAAAGCTACAGGCGCCAATAGCGGAAAGAAAGGAAAGTAGCGCTGGTCATTCCAATATTCAGGTCCATATTCATTCCCATATGCATTTCTGTAATCGTTCTGCAGCATTATGGTCTGCGGATAGTGGTAGTAAGGAAAATACTGTGTTTGCATAATTAGCCTCCTTTTCTCAAATTCTTTACATAGTATGGATTTTTTTTAGAAAAGAGCCTGTTTCATCTTAATCTGTTATAATGAATCTACTTATGAGAAAAATTTGGGGGGACCTTGATGGATCGGTTTAAAGGCATTTTTGCAGTCGGTTTTGGAGGAGCGGCTGGAGCGATGTTGCGTTATTGCGTAATCTTGACTGCGGACCATTCCTTCTTTCCGTTTGGAACCCTTTTAATAAATATAGTAGGCAGCTTTTTACTTGGAATGATAAATGGGTATTTCGCCTCGAAAAAGAAATCGTTTGTTTTTTTGGCGCTGGGCAGCGGGTTTTGCGGCGGTTTCACCACGATGTCCACATTTTCCCAAGAAGTGGTGAATCTCCTGCAGACTTCTCTGCCATTGGCGGGACTGTATCTTGGAGCCACGCTTTTATTTGGTTTGGTGGCTGGTTTCCTCGGACTGGGCCTGTTTAATAGACGGAGAGGTGAGACTCTTTGATTGAGGTTCTTTCGGTTTTTATAGGGGGATTTTTTGGAGCGGCCTCAAGATATGTCTTGCAGATTATTTTTAATAGGCTATTTCCAGCCGTCTCGATACCCATTAGCATTTTACTGATTAACCTTATAGGTTCCTTTGGGCTGGGAATGGTGTTGCCACAGAAAGAAAGCTGGGCTTTATCTTTGCAGGTTTTTCTGACGATAGGTTTCCTGGGCGCTTTTACGACCTTTTCTACATTCAGTATGGAAACACTTGAACTTATTAGAAAACACCGTTATATAGATAGCCTTATCTATATAACGGTGTCTGTTTTAGGTTGCATCGGCACTTTTCTGTGTGGTTATTTAAGTATGGTATAACCTTAATGGCAATTACCATTGGTACTGGTAAAAAAAACCTGGTTTTCTCAGATATACTTCTAATGCTATAATTCATAGGAGTCGATTACAAATGATTCATGGCAACAAGTTGTTTTATCCGCACAGGTTTTGTTAATAAGTCTGGCGGTTTTTCCCTGTGTTCTTTTTCTATCATTTTTCGGCTTGGAATTCGTAAACAGTTAACTCCGGACGTGAAAGAAAACGATATGGGAGACGGGTAGTGCCAAGTCCTCTATTAACATGTAACGTTAATGAATCGATTTCATATGTGCCTTCCCGGTACTTTTCAGCGTATGGAGGAGTTACTAGGGCACCGGCAAAGGGGATTTGTACTTGACCTCCATGACTGTGACCGCTTATTTGATACTGGATGTCATAAGTCCTTGATATGTCGGCAAGGTCAGGGGCATGCGAAAGCATAATGGTGAACACTTCTTCCGGGATGCCAGAAAGTGCTTTTTCAAAATCCGGTTTTCCAAGCATGGCATCATCAACACCAGCAATGACTATTTCTTCATCTGTTAATAAGGTAATTTTAGTGGAGGTATTTTGCAACATGGTAAAATGGGATTTTTCCATGACATCGCTGTAAATTTCTGAGCCATATCCCCCATGATCATGGTTACCGTAGATGCTGAATTTTCCAAGCGGCGCTTTGAGCTGTTTCAAAACGAGAGGGATTTTCTGGTGAGCCTTGTATTTATTAGGCTGGTCCATCAAATCTCCGGTAAATAAAATAACATCAGGGTCCAGTTCGTTTATCTTATTGACAATTGCTTGTAAATCTTTAAGCTGAAATTGAAAGCCTAAATGCGTATCACTGAATTGGGCCATTTTCATGCCATGAAAACCTTTTGGGATAAGCGGGTGACTGATAATTTTATGCTTGATTTCTAACCATTTTGGCTCCAAATTGTGGGCATAATAGCTTCCGCCGATACCTAAACCGGTTAAGGTAGCCAAAGTGCCAAGACTTTTCTTTAAGAATGTTCTTCTGGATATGGGTTTATTCAAATTAATCAACCTATCTAATATAAAAATGTTACTTCCTCATACTAACAAACAATATACATAAAAAGAAGAAAATATCTTCTATAAGCCTATGAAAAACATGTAAACTGGGGTTTGATAAAACCGTATCCGGTTTGAAATTGAACATCTATACGGAGGTAACATGATGACCGAACCAATGTTTATTACACTGATTATACTTCTATGCGCGATTGCGCTTTTTATACAAGGAAAATTTCGAGCAGATTTAATTGCACTTAGTGCACTATCCATTCTGGGTTTACTGGGGATTCTTACATTGGATGAGCTAATGGCAGGTTTTGCGAATCAAGTGGTCATCATGCTGGCTGGACTATTTATCGTCGGTGCCGGCCTGTTAAATACAGGAATCGTGGAAAAGGCAGGAAATAAGTTATTGGGTTTATGTGGGGGCAGTGAATGGAAATCGCTGCTTATCGTCATGCTGACAGCAGGAATATTAAGTGCTTTTTTAAGCGGGGCAGGAATTGTTTCCATACTGCTTCCGCTCGTTATGAGCATGGCGTTACAACAAAAAACAAGTCCGACAAGGTATTTATTGCCCCTTGCCTATGCAAGCAGTATTGGAGGGCTATTAACACTGACAGGTACTCCCTCCAATATGATCGTTGCTGATGTATTACGGCAAAACGGAATAGGGACTTTAGCATTTTTTGACTTTACACCTGTGGGCTTAATCGCCTTTGCGGCAGGGTTATTCTTCATGCTGACACTCGGACGCCTGTTGCTTCCCGAAAAGACCATTGCCGCGAACAATAGTGTCAAGGGACTGTCGGCAGGGGAGCTTGCCGGCATGTACAAAGTATATGATCGATTGCATTATCTGCATATACCCGCTACTTCCGATATTGTTGGGGAAAGGCTGTCGGACCTCCAGCTTCCCATTCAGTATGAATTGACTTTGATTGAAATCCAGCGGAAGGCAAAGGATAAGCAATTGCCGCTGTTGCAAAGGCAGCAGACGATTTCAGCCAGGGCGGATGAGGTTCTTCACCCTGAAGATATCATTTTGGTGTTTGGAGAAGAAGAAGCAGTTGAGAGATTGGCTCTTAACTATGAACTGGAATTTAAACATTTCAATACCGAACAAATAAAGAAACATTTTCTTAGCAGTAGATTTGGATTGACGGAAATATTGATCGTCCCGAACTCGGATTATGAAAATCAAACCTTGATAGATGTCCATTTTCGTGAGAAATACCAATGTAATGTGCTGGCAATCAATCGGAATGGGGAATATATTCAAGCGGATGTCGGAACGGAACGCCTGAAACCGGGGGATGCAATCCTGATACATGGAGAATGGGAAAACATTGAAAGGATTTCCTCGGATTTACAGGATGTCATCGTTATTGGGAGTACATCGGAAGATGGCTCTCCGGTGAACTCCAAGGGCAAAGCATGGATTGCCTTGGGAATCACTGCTTTGATGGTCATTCTTTTATCGATGGAGTCTGTCCCTGCTGTACTGTCGGTACTGACGGCAGCATTGTTGATGGTGATTACTGGCTGTGTCCGTTCGATGGAGGATGCTTACCAAAAGATTAACTGGGAACCTGTTCTATTGATTGCCGCCATGTTCGGAATAACGGCTGCATTGGATAATACGGGTGGAGTGAGAATGATAAGTGATTGGCTGGCCGTTTTATTCAGTAATATCGGGGCACACGGCATTTTAGCGGTCTTTTACCTCCTGACACTGATCCTGAGCCAATTCATCCCGTATGGAGCCGCGACGGTTATTATGACGCCTATTGCCCTGACATCTGCCGTTAATCAAGGAATCGATCCACTTCCTGTATTTCTATGCCTTGCCGTTGCTGGCAGTTTGGCGTTATCCACTCCAAGGGTTGCCACTACCAACGCGCTTGTCATGACGGCAGGTGATTACAAGCATAAAGATTTTATCATGATCGGGATATCCATACAGATCTTCATTGGGGTTATCATGGTGATCACGATACCATGGTTCTTCCCTTTTTGATAAGACATAAGGCATTGTCCATTTATGGGCAATGCCTTTTCAGTGTGCTTCTTTTCAATTGGATAGGATGAATGGGGAATTTTAATGTACTGAAAAAAGAGTTATGCAGTAGGAATTAAAATTATTTATTATCAATGCAAGAAACTAATGGTATAATTTTGGCATATTGGTGTTTTCGTAATTAGGGGGAAGATGCATCATGGATACAGAAAAGATATTGAAGAATTTAGACAGGGTGACACCATTCTTTCAACCGATTTTCAGTGCAGATCAACATCAGGTAATCGGATATGAAATTCTAGGGCGCTATGAGGAACAATCTGAATATAAAAGCCTTGGCCCATTTTTTCACGATTCTGCAGTGCCGGAAGAGTATAGGGTGGAAGTGGATAATTACGTACTTGAAATTGCCTTGGAGAGAATAAAAGACTATGGTGAAGATTTTCTTATCTTTATCAACAGAGATCCTAATTTGCTTATGCTGGATCATGGCGAAGAATTCATGGAGATTTTACATCGTCATTTTCAACCGGAGGAAATGCACCGGATCGTGTTGGAATTATCAGACACGATCAGTCCGGAAAACTTAGATCCTCTGCAGCATGTGCTTGCTTACTTTAAAACATATGGGATTAAGATAGCTTTAGATCATTTAGGACAAGATACGCAATTGGACCGAATCGCGCAGATTTCTCCGAATATTTTAAAAGTTAACCTGGATCAGCTTCGCATCTCAGGCGGAGATGCCTATCAGGTCATCCTGTTTTCTTTAAGCATGCTAGCACGTAAAATCGGCGCCAACTTACTATTTGAAAACATTGAGTCCGAATACCAGCTTCGCTTTGCATGGAAGAATGGGGGACGATATTATCAAGGGTATTTTTTGGCGAAACCGGAAGGCGAATTCATTAATAAAGATTTACTTCGTGAAAAATTCCATCAAGAATGCCAGTCCTTCATTTCTTTAGAGACCAAGAAGCTTGAAGCCGTTTATCAAAAGACTTTGCAATTCAACGAGAATATGCAAAATTTCTTAAAACAGCAAAAGCGTGCCGGCTCCCATGAAGAGTTTCTCGGTGTTTTGGCGAAAAAATTGGATTCCGTATGTTTTCGTCTTTATATTTGTGATGAAGAGGGGTATCAAAAATCCCCCAATATCCTACATAAGGACGGGAAATGGTTAGTCCAACCCAGTTATATGAATAAAAATTGGAGCTGGAGACCTTATTTCCTCGAAAATATCGTAAAGATGCGAAATGAGAAAAAAGGAATACTATCCGATTTATACAGTGATATCGAAACGGGGGAAACCATTCGGACCTTTTCATATCCACTGAATAATAAGGAATACATTTTCTGTGATCTTTCTTATAGTTATTTATATGAAAATGAAGCACTATTATAAAAAACGATTCATGAATATTATCGCTTTAAATGTGTAACGATAAGCAGAAATGATGCGCTTGGAGGAGACATATTTTGAGCACGTACATCTGGATTCTAATCATAATCGTTACAGTCATGGCGTTATATCTGCTCTTTTATACTTATTCTGTAGCAAGGGCACAGAAAGTGAAAGTCAGATATGATTCGACTATCGATGATTCAGTTAAGGAACACCCTTATTTAAAGAACCCGATATTCGTTTCTCTTTTTATTGGTACGATTTTGGTTGCCGGTTTTATTTTTTACTATGCTTTTCGATAATTGTAAGAAGAAGATTTCAATATCATGAAATCTTCTTTTTTATTGTGAAGAATGGGCAATGGTTTCAAGGTCTAACGGAGAATGTGATTTTGTAGTTTGGCTTTGATCTGGACGGGTATTGAAAGACATAGGCAAAAATCCGAATCAGTAGGAGAAATTCTATAACTAGGAGATGATTGTAATGTGTAAGTATTTAGTTGCATGTCTTGCCAGCGTCCTTTTATTTTTAAGTGGGGGGTTCACTGCTTCAGCGGAGGGCTTACATAGAGAGGAAGTACTATCTTTAGTACAAGATGCCATGGAGAATCAAGGTTCTATCAGTGAGGAAGTACGTTCTAAGGAAGCTATTGAAGGAAAGTTGGATCAACATTTCACAGATGATTTCATCGAGAAGTTTGTCCAAGCGAATGTAGTGAAAGTCGATGGCGGTTATATCGCATTTGGTTCAGATTTCGCTCCTTATTATATCCCTTTTTTCAGTTACGACAAGAATACTGAAATTGTATATGGGAAAAACGGTGATGTCATTTATGTTCAGGAAGAATTCCAGGACACTGGGGACGGACCTGTATCGATGGGAAAACATGTTGAATCAGTTACTTTGAAAAAGGAAAATGGCGTTTGGAAGGTAATGGATGTAAAGTATGAAAAGGGAAAATGAAATGGAGATATTAAAGGAAAGCCCTTCAAAGTTAAAAAGTATGGGGCTGAAATGAAAAAGTCTAGAGGAGGCCACAGCCTTCTCTAGACTTTTTATTATATATTCAGTTCTTTTTTTATTTCTTCCAATTCAAAACCAATAATGGCTTTCCCGTCGATGACGACCGTTGGTGTGGAATAAGCCCCATATTTATTGGTTAGTTCTTTACGTGCATGCCCATCTGCTTTAATATCTTTTTCTTTGTATACTATATTATTATCATCAAAGAACATTTTCATGATTTTGCAGGGAGGGCAATCAGGTTGGGTATACAGTGTAACGTCTTTCATTTCATTCCTCCATATATGCTTTAGTAAGATTCACTTTTCATTATAGAGAATGCCAAGACATTTGAATAGGGATAAACCTTAAGGATCGTTTTACCGATCTTTCTCCTGTTTTACAAGATAGTCTATCAATCCCATGGAACAAACGTTCAGGTCCATGGCAATGATATCAAAAACAGGATGATCAGCGGTAATTCCTTTTTCGCTTAAATGAACAGCGACTTCCGTGAAAATATTTTTACTGGTTGCTGCCACTTGATCCTCGAAGCTAGCATATTCCCTATATGCCGATTTGGCAGTCTCCACAAATATAGGCAACCAATAATGAAGTTGTTTATATACTTCCTTAGGATTTTCCGATACCCCGTAATGGCCGAAATATATACGTTCGACGCCGATGCTTTCATACAATTCCGCTGCAGCAAGCATCGCATCGGGATTAAATTGGTTTGGCGATGTTGAAGGTAAGTAAAATTCCAAACCTTCTTCATCGAGTTCACGATAATAGATGCCTACGGTGTCACCTGAAAACATCCCTTTGGAAACCGAATCGTAAATGCTTAAATGATGGTTCGCGTGTCCTGGCGTATCATAAAAGGTCAACGTGGAAGTTTCACTTGTTTTTAGGGATTCCCTATCTTGTTTAATCAGCATTCTTTCAAATGGAATAGGTAATATCGGATCGAAAAGCTTATTGAATTCTTCACCATAGACTGCTTTAGCCCCAGCGATCAAACGTGTTGGATCTTCTAGATGCCGTGCGCCTTTTGGGTGGACGATCACTTTGGCATTCGGACAATGCTGTAAAAAAAGTCCAGCTCCACCTGCATGGTCCAAATGAATATGGGTAAGAATGATATATGTAATATCTTCGAGGGCGATTCCCAAATGTTCGAGCCCCTTCATTAAGTGGGGGATGGAAGGGCTGGCGGAAGTTTCGACTAAGGTGATGTCTTCATCGGCAATTACATATGTTCCTGTACGATTTCTTCTATCCAAATCAAAACCATCAATCAATGAAATACGATAACCAAGCTCACTAATGTTTTGCAACAGAATCTACCCCCAGAAAATTTTTCATGTACAAAATCCATTCCTTATTTTATTCTGTTAATAGTGCCATGTAAAGAATGAAGTTTTAAATTATTCTGAATTTATTTCGGCGTGGCTACTGGATAGAAAAGTATGGTATAGTGAAACCTATCGAAAAGGTTTTATTCAGAAAGGAGAGGGAGTATGTCTCAATTACAGGGCATCCTTACCAGATTGAAAAGTCTTCAAGAGCAAGCGAAGGAATCTGAATCTGCTCAACGTTTTTTTGAAATAGATGGTGTGAAAAAGTGCCAGGTTACATATTTCAGCAAAACAGAAATGTTCGAGCTTGAAGTATACAGTGATAAAGGGAAATCATCAAAATATCAATTCGATAATATTGATATGATTACCATTGAAATCTTTGATCTTCTTCAATCTTAAAAAAATCACAAAAGGCCGCCTTCCATTGGAAGCGGCTTTTTTATTGTGACCCGGTCAATTTTTACTTGAATGAAGTAGTGATTTTTACGACATCTTATTAATTGGAGGGATGTAAATGAAAAATCCAATGGTAATATGCCCGGAATGCGGTGAGAAAAGGGAAATGGAAAATGTATTAACGGCACAATCCAACCAAAATGTGATTTATCAATGCCCGGAATGCGGTTTTAAACAGGTTAACATCAAAACTAGTAAGGGCTAAAGATCTCTTGCGAATCCCATCGTTTGGGATTTTATTGGTCTAGGAATGAGCCTTTTCTGCTTACATATGTTAAACTATAGAAAGAGCTGTATATAAAAACATATGGTAAGGGGTTTTAACATGATCGGTACTCATGATGGGGATTTATTGGCATCCAGCGTTAAAGACTTAATGATTTCTTCTGAACGCGTGGCCCACGTGCAGGTAACCAATAATTTAGAACATGCACTATTGGTATTAACAAAGAGCGGTTATACGGCCATTCCTGTGTTAGATCCGATGTATAAACTGCATGGTTTAATTAGCACACCAGTCATTCTTGATTCGATCTTGGGACTGGAACGAATTGAATTTGATAATCTTGAGCATAAAAAAGTTTCCGAAATAATGAATATAGAAATACCTCGCCTGCATATTGAAGATACATTGACCAAGGGTGTGGAATTGTTGATTGATCATCCATTTGTCTGTGTGGAGAATGACGAACATGTGTTTGAAGGTATCTTAACAAGAAGGGCAATCTTGAAAAAAGTATTTAAACAATATACACCTGATAAATAAGCAAGGCATAAAATGACGGTTAACCTCTAGACTCGCCAGTTGGCGAGTTTTCTTGTTTTTTACATATTTGATCCAGTTAGTGGTGAAGTCTATAAACAGTTAGGATCATTAGGAGAGGATGCGAAAATTGGGCCATACAGTGGATAGTGCAAAAGTGCAGAATAAAAAATTGAAACGTCCCTTCATATTAGCTGCCATCATGTTGGCTATGTTTATGAATGCTATTGAAGGGACTATCGTTTCGACGGCAATGCCGGCCATTGTTAGTGATTTAGGTGGTTTTTCACTATACAGCTGGGTCTTTTCAGGCTATTTGTTAATGAACGCCGTAACAGTTTTGATATATGGAAAGCTATCGGATATTCTCGGGAGAAAACCTGTCTTATTATTTGGAATCGTTGTCTTTTTAATTGGCTCCCTTCTTTGCGGCTTTTCCAATTCGATGACGGAACTCATCATTTATCGCTTTGTACAAGGTTTTGGGGCGGGAGCTGTAGCTCCTGTAGCTTCGACAATTATTGGTGATATCTATAAAAATGAAGAGAGGGCACGCGTTCAAGGGTATCTCTCGAGCGTTTGGGGCATTTCAGCTATCATGGGCCCAGCTTTGGGTGGCTTGCTCGTTGAATCCCTGACTTGGAAGCTTGTCTTTTGGGTCAATATTCCTTTGGGCTTACTATCTTTTATTGGAATTTGGTTTTTCCTTCATGAAAATATCGAAAAGAAAAAACGTGATATCGATTACCTAGGTGCAACTCTATTGACATTATCCATTTCCACTCTAATGGTGCTGCTCGTAGAAGGAGGAGTGAAATGGTCATGGGCTTCGGCTCCGGTCATATCCTTGGCATTAGTGGCCATCATCACCTTTATCTTATTCATTCTTCAGGAAAAGAAAGCGGCCGAACCGATGATGCCATTTGAAATCTGGCAGGAGCGTTCCATTCTGATTGCGAACCTAGTATCCTTGACGACCGGGGTGATGATGATTGGATTATCAAGTTTCCTCCCCACATTCGTTCAGGGTGTGATGGAGCGCTCGCCTACGGTAGCTGGTTTTACATTGACAGCCATGTCAATTGGCTGGCCGATCGCATCTATGGTCTCAGGCAGGTTATTGTTGAAAATAGGATTTAAATCAACCTCCCTTCTTGGAGGGTGCTCATTGATCCTTGGGAGTTTGATCCTAGTATGGATGAAGCCGGAATCCGGCCCCGTTATTGCTGCCATGGGATCCTTCTTTGTCGGTGTAGGAATGGGCTTGACTTCTACCTCATTCATTGTCGTCATTCAAAAAAACGTCAGCTGGGAACGAAGGGGGATTGCGACAGCTTCCAATATGTTCATGCGTAATTTAGGAAATACTGTAGGTGCTGCATTACTTGGGGGAATCATGAATATGAGGCTTCACGCTTATTTGAACGAGCATGCGCCAGCCGGTTCGGGAGTGACAATAGATACGGCTAATAAACTGTTGAACAGTCAAGAACGCACGTCGCTTCCTGAAAATGTGGTAAATGTTTTACAGGAAGGACTTACATTGTCTTTACAGACGATTTATCTCATCGTACTGGTCTTCTCTGTAATCAGCTTCCTGTTACTTACGAGACTAAGAAAGAATAAGAAGGCATAGGAAAAAGGGCAGACTCATTTAATGGAGTTTGCCTTTATATTTAAGGAAACGCAATTCTGATGACCAATTGAATCAATAATGCGATCGTGACCGAATGTAAAATGAATTTCAACTGTCTAGTGGAGATTTTTTGAGCCACACACAAGGCAAGCTGTGATCCGATAAGGAAACCGATCGTGTAATAAATGGCAATCCACCATGCAATGTTACCGGCAATGAAATAGGTAGTGAATGCAGACGTATAGCTAATGGAAGTTTGAAATCTAGTAAAGGTCGCCTGTCCCGGCCAATGTGCTGACAAAGGATGCTGCAAAACTGATCGCAAGCAATAAAATGATTGTCAAAGGATATTCACTCCATTTCTTTTCTCTTGTATTATAAGCGGACTTTGTTGATAATAAAATTTAAATAAATTAAATCATCATGATAAGAATTAATTATCAAGAGGTTGGTGTGTATGTCATTTTCAGAATTTCATTTATTATCAGTGCTTGCTCAGGAAATGAATATGAGAAAAGCAGCTGAGCGGTTGTTCGTTTCCCAGCCGGCTTTATCCCAGCGTTTACAATCAATAGAAAAGGATTGGGGCTCGAAACTGTTTCTGCGTTCACAAAAAGGGCTGTCACTGACGCCTGCAGGTGAAGCGGTAGTTCGTTTGGCCAATGAGGTTATAGAAAAAGAAGAAAAGGTCAGGGAAAGCATTCAAGCCATGGACCATGAAGTATATGGCACTTTGAAAATAGCCTGTGCATCGATTGTCGGTCAAAATTGGCTGCCGCAAGTATTGAAAAAGTTCGTCCAAAAATACCCGTATGCAAAAATTTCCTTGATCACTGGCTGGAGCAGTGAGATTTTAAAGTCTTTGTATGAAGGGCAAGTGCATATTGGCATCATAAGGGGAGCCCCGGATTGGAAAGGGGTTAAACAGCATTTATTCACGGATATGCTGTATTTAGTGGATACTGAAATGAAGGAACTGAATCAAGTGTTCGAAACGGACCGGCCATTCATTCAGTTTAAAAGCGATTCGAATTATTACCAGGAAATCCAGGACTGGTGGCATCGGCAATTTAAAACGACACCAAAAAACACCATAGTCGTTGATCAAATCGAAACATGCAAACAAATGGTATTTAATGGGATTGGTTATGCGATCCTGCCAGCCATCACTTTACATGATAAAGATACGAATGTTTTTAAAATCCCTTTACTGGATGGGCATAATCACTCAATCGAACGTGATACATGGCTTTGCGGCTATGAATCTGCATTCCAGTTAAAGCAAGTACAGGCATTCACGGAAGTGGTGAAAGAGCACATTCGCGACCAAGGAATGTTATAGGTTCGCCGACAAAAATGTCAATGGGGCAGAATAATATATAAGAGTGACATTCAACTTGTCTTGCCGGCAGTTGTCTGGTAAATTTAAAACGAGTAATGATACATAATTAGGAGGTTTACCCGGAATGAATAAAATGGATGCAAACGAAATTATTTCTTTTATCTCGAATAGTAAAAAATCAACACCTGTAAAGGTATATGTCAAAGGCGATTTAGAAGGCGTGGATTTTGGTGCAGCTTCTAAAACTTTCATAACAGGAAATACAGGGGTTGTATTCGGTGAGTGGTCTGAAGTCGAAGAAGCAATCAAGGCAGCAGGAACAAAAATCGAGGATTATGTAGTTGAAAATGATCGTCGTAACTCTGCGATTCCTTTATTGGACCTAAAAGGCATCAAAGCCCGTATCGAGCCAGGCGCAATAATCCGTGACCAAGTGTCCATTGGAGACAACGCAGTCATCATGATGGGTGCATCAATCAATATTGGTTCTGTCATCGGTGAAGGTACAATGATCGACATGAACGCAATTCTGGGCGGACGTGCAACAGTGGGCAAAAACTGTCACGTAGGTGCTGGTGCCGTTTTAGCAGGTGTCATCGAGCCGCCTTCAGCCCAGCCGGTCATTTTGGAGGATGATGTGTTAATCGGAGCCAATGCGGTCGTACTAGAAGGTGTCAAAATCGGTGAAGGTTCCGTTGTGGCAGCTGGTGCAGTTGTAACGAAAGACGTTCCTCCTTACTCCGTGGCTGCTGGTATCCCGGCGAGGGTCATTAAACAAATTGACGAAAAAACTAAATCAAAAACAGAAATCATGCAAGAACTTCGTCAACTTTAATTTCTTTAGTGAATATTGCCTGAAGCGTGGATAAATATATCCACGCTTTCTGTATAGGAGGGAATAATGTGGAAATAAACCCTTTTGCCAAGATCCGGCGTGATTTGCATCAAATACCGGAGATAGGGTTCAAAGAATTCAAGACACAGCAATACCTACTGAATTACATAATGAATTTGGCCCAGGAGCGGATGGAAATAGAAACTTGGCGGACTGGGATATTCGTGAAAGTGAAGGGAATGAACCCGCGAAAAACAATTGGCTACAGGGCTGATATTGACGGTCTGCCGATAAAAGAGGAAACCGGATTGCCGTTTTCATCCAATCACGGGGAATATATGCATGCCTGCGGTCATGATTTTCATATGAGCATAGGTTTGGGATTATTGACATATTTCACGGAAAATCCGATCGATGATGACTTGCTATTCATCTTCCAGCCTGCAGAAGAGGGTCCTGGCGGAGCTGAACCGATGCTTAAATCGGAAACCATGAAAAAATGGAAGCCGGATATGATTCTTGCTTTACATATTGCTCCAGAGTATCCAGTTGGGACGATTGCCGTTAAAGAAGGGCTTCTATTTGCCAATACATCTGAATTATTCATCGATTTGAGGGGGAAAGGAGGACATGCAGCCTATCCGCACGAAACAAATGACATGGTCATTGCGGCCTGCTCGCTTGTAGGGCAGCTTCAAACGATCGTTTCCAGGAATGTCAATCCACTTGATTCGGCTGTCATTACAGTTGGGAAGATTACTGGAGGCACCGTTCAAAATATTATTGCGGAGACAGCGCGGTTAGAAGGCACAATACGCACTCTTAACCCCGAATCGATGGTAAAGGTCAAGTCTAGAATAAAAGCGCTTGTGGATGGTATACAAGTGGGATATGAGTGCTTTGCTGAAATCGACTATGGCGCGATGTATCACCAAGTGTATAATGAAGAACGGTTGACCCGGGAATTCATGGAATTCACAGAGAAGTCAACATCTGTTCATTTGCATCAATGTACTGAAGCGATGACTGGTGAAGATTTTGGTTATATGTTAAAGGAGATTCCAGGATTCATGTTCTGGCTGGGGGTTTCATCGGAATACGGATTGCATCACGCTAAGTTAAGCCCGGATGAAAAAGCGATTGAACTTGCCATCGATCACTTAACGGATTATATAACGTTTAAAGGAAGCGAAGCGTAAAAATGATTTTCAGTACAGAACATGCTCTAAAGAAAGAACGAATGACGTTGGAGGGCTTATTGTGAAAAAAGAATTTGCGGTGATTGGACTTGGCCGTTTTGGCGGCAGCATAGTCAAGACATTAGCTGAAGAAGGATTAGGGGTTCTGGCTATCGATGCCGACGAAGATCGAGTGAATGAATTTGCCAGAATAGCTTCACATGCCGTAGTAGGGGATACGACAGATGAAAATGTACTGAGAAACATAGGAATTCGTAATTTTGATCACGTCATTGTAGCGATTGGCGAGAATATTCAAGCTAGTATATTGACGACTCTCATGCTTAAGGAATTGGGTGTCGGAAATGTTACGGTTAAAGCGCAAAATGATTATCATGAGAAGGTTCTTCGTAAAATCGGGGCCGACTTTGT
Organism: Peribacillus sp. NPDC096448; assembly: GCF_044762675.1. Taxonomy (NCBI): domain Bacteria; kingdom Bacillati; phylum Bacillota; class Bacilli; order Caryophanales; family Bacillaceae; genus Peribacillus; species Peribacillus sp. NPDC096448. The sequence goes on from NZ_JBIWEU010000004.1 coordinate 84,114, forward strand.
CGTGCACCCCGAACGAGATATGGGGAGAAGGATTGCCCATAATATCGTCTCCAATAATATTCTCGATTATTTGGAGCTTTCTGATGAACACTCCATCGTCGAAATTGTTGCAAGCCAAAAGATGAATGGAAACTCGATATTTGACCTTGATATCCGTGCTCACTATGGGCTGAATATAGTCGCGATCAAAAGAGGGAACGAAATAAATGTCTCCCCACAGGCGAGCGATTTAATTCATAAAGGTGATATATTGATCGTCATCGGCGCGGATTCGGACATCAATCGCTTTGAAAAAAAGATTGTGGAATAAGTAAACGTCCTGCTAAAATCGAGCAGCGCTTTTATCAAAGGAAAACAAAAAGGTTTCGGAATGGTCTCATTCCGAAACCTTTTTGTTTTTGGATTTTAAGTAGTTATAGAGAATAGCCTGCATTGACAATTTTTTAATTCCTTTAAGTAGTCCTGGAAAACGATTCTTTTCTTTTACATCTGAGAGTACAAGCAATATTGTTTCTTTGCGTTTCGCATAATAGATTTAACATCTACATAATGACAAAAATGATCTTTACTTTCTGTACACTGTGATAAAAGTGAACAAGTCGCACAAATGGGTTTGGATGATTTGTACTCTATTTTGATTTATTTCTTCTTGAAGGAGTACTTGATAAACTCGTGTTTCCGGCACTGGCTTTCCACAGTGTGGAATCAACAAATACATGCTTCTTATCAGTTTAGTTTCGGAAGCTTTCCGATAGAAAATCCATTCAAGCATCCTTATCACCTCAAGTTTTAATACTCCTTTTTTAAAACAAAAAAGACAGTAGTCAAAAGGAGTTCTATCTAACTGTTAAAACAAAGTTGATTGGAATGGGTGTTCGAGACTCCTGCGGGAGTACGCGTCAAGGGAGACCCCACATACGCTAAGGCGCCGAGGAGGCTCCCTGACAGCCCGCGAAAAGCGAGTGCCTGGAGTGTGGAATTCAACGTTCGAGATTTACAAACCTAAACAAAAAAAGCCCAGCTGAATGATGGCTGGGCTTCTATTATTATTGGACTTCCATGATGATCGGCAGGATCATTGGACGGCGTTTAGTTTTTTCATATAGGAATGGAGATAAAGTGTCTGTAATTTCATTTTTAATTTCAGACCATTGTGTAGTTTTGCGATCCATCACTTTATTTAAATGCTTTGTGATCAAGGATTGAGCATCGCTGATAAGGTCTCCGGATTCCCTCATATAAACAAATCCGCGTGAGATGATGTCAGGACCGGATGCAATTTTGAATTCCTTCATATTGATGCTGACAACAACAACGACAAGGCCTTCCTCGGAAAGAATCCGACGATCACGGAGAACGATATTACCGATATCCCCAATGCCGCTTCCATCGATATAAACTGAACCTGAAGGGATTTTACCAGCGATTTGAGCTGTGTTTTCACTTAAGGAAAGAACTTCACCATTATCCATGATAAAGCAATTTTCTTCCGGAACACCGCAATCGACTGCATGGCGGGCATGCAGTTTTTGCATACGGTATTCACCATGGATTGGCATGAAGAATTTTGGTTTTATCAAACGAAGCATTAGCTTTTGTTCCTGCTGTCCGCCATGTCCTGATGTATGAATGTCATTCAAAGGACCTGAAATGACGTCTGCTCCTGCACGATATAATTGATTGATCGTTCTGGAAACACTGATTGTATTACCTGGGATGGGTGATGATGAAAATACTACCGTATCACCAGGAATGATTTGAATTTGACGGTGAGTGCCATTCGCTATGCGCGATAGGGCTGCCATTGGTTCACCTTGGCTGCCTGTACAAAGGATGGTTACTTTATTCGCAGGCATACGATTCAATTGCTGTACATCAATAAATGTATCTTTAGGCGCTACGATATAACCAAGGTCTTGTCCAATTGATATGGCTGAATCCATGCTTCGGCCAAAAACGGCTATTTTACGGCCGTTAGCCACGGCTGCTTCCACAACTTGCTGAAGGCGATGGATGTTCGATGCAAACGTTGCAAAAATAATCCGGCCGTCAACCTTACGGAAAATGTCTTGAATGGTATCGCCGACACGGCTTTCGGACATAGTAAAGTTCTGCACTTCACTATTGGTGCTATCCGAGAGTAAGCACAATACACCTTCTTTACCGATTTCAGCCATTTTGGTCAGGTTTGCTGGCTCGCCCACTGGTGTGAAGTCGAATTTAAAATCACCAGTATGGACAATTTGTCCAGGTGGGGTTTTAACAACGATTCCATATGAGTCAGGGATACTGTGAGTTGTGCGGAAGAAAGAGACGGACGTTTTCCGGAACTTGATCACTTCATCTTCACTGATTTCAATCATGGTTGTCTGACGTAAAAGGCCGTGTTCTTCCAATTTATTACGAAGCAGTCCAAGTGCAAGCTTTCCGCCGTATACAGGGACATTCACTTTTCTAAGTAAATAAGGAATTCCGCCAATATGGTCTTCATGACCATGGGTAATGAAAACACCTTTAATTTTATCTACATTTTTCTCTAAATAGCTGTAATCTGGAATCACATAGTCAATACCGAGAAGTTCATCTTCAGGAAATTTAATTCCAGCATCAATGATGATGATTTCATCTTGAAACTGAACAGCATATGTGTTCTTACCGATTTCGCCTAAACCGCCCAGGGCGAATACAGCTGTTTGATCGTTTTTTACAAATTTCATAAATTATAGCTCCAATACTTTGTAATCTTCATTTTGTTTTTCATATTCTAAATATGCTCCGGTTACGGGTAGTACGATTTCTACGTTATAAGGTTCTTTTTTTAATTTTAAACGAACGTCACGAACGGATTCACCTTCGACAAACATTGTTTTAGTATTCTCCCTGATGGGAACCTCTGATATGGTTACTTGATAGTATACCTTAAAAACCATTTTAATCTCTCCTCACTTGTTTGCATTGCTTTTTTCATTATATATAAAAACAACAATTTTTTCATGTTTTTCAACATCATGTAAAAATAAACCCAGCTCCGCCATAAAAACGGAAGGGGTTTGATGAATTAAATATACCAATGTCTAAAAGTATATAAAAAAATAGATGGCCGATTCTGGTATCAATCCAATTGTAGCTTCCTCTATCTTATATCCTATCCGTTTTTGCCATGTGTAAAACTTAAATCATGGGATCTTTTTTCGTAAACGATTTCTTTCTAAATTAATACAGTGCCAGTGTACAGAGTTTCATGAAAACACAATGGACTCATATATTGATTGAAATATGTATTCACCTGACCGTATAACAGCCAAGATAGAAAGAATGCTTAACAAGAACTTTACAACAAGGAAGAAGCCCTCCGCAAGTTTTTGAAGGGCTGTCCGAAAAAAATTCGCATATGGATGACGGCCAAGGCAGGAATGAGTGGCAAATCATGCGATAGATTTTTTTCTTAAAAGATCATTCCACTGTTTAGCAAGCTTTTTACGAAGCTTTTTTAACATGGCGATCACGCTCCCTTAGTTATTATTGTATAGGATTATTCAATAATGTAAATACGTCTTTACAGGTCCTTGGCCCATTTTTGAAAAAAAAGGCTCTTTCAAACAAGCAACTGGGATTATTAGAGGCAAGAAGGATGGGAGAAGTGTAATCTCGAAAGCCTGAGTTGGTTTCTATTAAGAATAGTATATGCCCATTCCTGAATTAAAAACGTAACTTTGAGTTGGATCTGGTAGAGTTACTTGACTTATCTTGATGACAATTATTAAATGGGTACATATTAAAAAGGAAAAAATGAATGAATTGGAAGTGAATCGTTAGTGAAAATCGTATTCTTTGATATTGACGGAACATTGCTTGATCATGAAAAAAAATTACCTGCTTCAACAAAAGGAGCCATTAAGCAACTGCAGGAAAGCGGGGTTTTTGTAGCGATTGCCACAGGAAGGGCTCCGTTCATGTTCGAGTCTTTAAGGGAAGAGCTTGGCATCGATACATTCGTAAGTTTCAATGGACAATACGTTGTTTTTGAAGGGAAAGTCGTTTATAAAAACCCTTTGAGCATACCTGAGATAAAACGGCTCCACGAACATGCTGAAAAAAATGAAATACCGATCGTTTTCATGAATGAGGAGACAATGAAATCGAGTGTTCCACATCATAGTAGAATTGAAGAAGCATTAAGCAGCCTTAAGTTTCCCCACCCTGAACATGTGGCGGATTTTTATGAGGACCATGATATATACCAAGCCTTATTATTCTGCTCGGAAGATGAAGAAGTGAACTTTGTTGGGGAATATGATGATTTTCACTTCATTAGATGGCATGAGTATTCGACGGATGTACTTCCATTCGGTGGTTCAAAGGCTGAAGGCATTAAAATATTAATGGAAAAAGTCGGGTTTGCTCTTGAGGATGTTTATGCCTTTGGAGATGGCTTAAACGATATAGAGATGTTAAAAGTAGCGGGATATGGCGTGGCAATGGGGAATGCCGGTCAGCTTGTGAAGCAAGAGGCCGACTTTGTAACGAAGGATGTCGATGATGATGGCATACTTTTTGGTTTGAAGGAACTTGAACTGATATAAAAAATAAACCCCCGTCAACAAACAGACGGGGGTTTTGCTTATTACATTACCTTTCTACCGCAATTGAATTTTCCGGAATGGCATAGGGGTCTTCCTGATTGATATGATCATAAAACATGATTCCATTAAGATGGTCGATTTCATGTTGAAAGCAAATGGCTGCGATGCCTTTCAGGCGGAGTTGAACCGATTTTCCTTCGAGGTCCGTACCCACAACCGTTATTCGGGCATAACGTGGCACATAGCCGGAAACGGGACGATTTACGGAAAGACAGCCTTCCCCGGATGTCAAGTATGCTTTTTCCACTGAATGGCTAACGAGTTTAGGGTTGAAAAGTGCATAGCTATAAAGTTGATCATCTTTATCTTTCAAATGAACCGCAATCATCCTTTTTGAAACGTTAACCTGTGGTGCAGCCAAGCCAATTCCTGCCCTTAACCCGTATAGAGAAGCAATATCAGGCTTCTGGCTGTTTTGGACATATTCCATCAAGCTGGCTAAAAGTTGCTTATCTTCATATGATGCCGGAAGCGGAACCTCTGCTGCAACTTGCCTTAAGATTGGATCGTCTTCATTAACAAAATCATCCATGGTAAGCATAATCTTTCACCCCATAAAAATTCTAATAATATGTATAGGATTATTTTAACAAAAAAAATGCTGAAAGTTAATGGATGGTTTAATGAAAGAAAAATGGAAGGGATGGATTCAAGTCGTTGATTTCCTATCCCAGCCATTATTCTATTTGCGTGTTAGGTGTCTATTTAAAAAAATAAATCATTTTTTGTGAATCAGGGTAAATAGTTAACATTTTCGGGTAAAGGTAATAGTAATTATCTGCTTAGCATAAGCAAGCGCCGACGATGATTAACAAAATGAACAGGACAATGATCAGGGCAAAGCCGCTTCCAAAGCCGCAGCCTCCACCATCACCATATCCATAGCTGGGTGCAACGGAAACCGGATAACAACATTCTTGGTTGAAACCTCCATACATAATTTCATACCTCCGTTTTTGTATTATTAAAATGCTGACCACTCTGATTTGAAACGGTCCCTACAGCCTATGCAGTATGGTTTAAAGGGTGTAGGCTAGCGCCCAGTAATGAAAAAAACCTGTTCGGAATATGATTGTAACAAATGTCTGCGTCTTATAGGAATTGAGAAATATGAATCTTCGAAGAACTATCAGAAGGAGTTGTCTATGTTGAATCGTTTTGGTCCATTTGTTATCTTACTTCTTTCTTTAGTGATCTTGACTGGTTGTTTTAATGGTTCACCGGAAGAAAGAATCCACAAAATCCTGGAGAAAACTGCAGAAAAGGAAAGTGAATTCACCGAGAATCAAGAGCCGCTTAATGATTTGGAGAAAAAAGAAAAAGAAAAATATGAGAAAATCATTAACCTTGGATTGGATGATTATGAACAGATCGTCGAGCTTTCAAATGAAGCAACCAAGAATATCGACGAAAGGGAAAAAATAATTGAAAAGGAACAAAGCAGTATGCAATCCTCAAAAGAACAATTCAATCAGATAGATGAACAAATCGGGAAAATAGAGGATGAAAAGATAAAAAAAGAAGCGACTGAAATGAAAAAGGTCATGAGTGAACGCTATAGCACCTACGATGATTTATATGATGCCTATCAACAAAGTCTCGCTTATGATCGTGAATTATATGAGCTTTTTAAAAAAGAGGATTTGAAAATGGATGAATTACAGGTGCAAATCGAGAAAATAAATACCGCATATACAAAAGTTTTGAAAGCGAATGAGGAATTTAATGCATTAACGGAAAAATCAAATCAAAAAAAAGAAAGTTTTTATGATAGTTCCGGCATAGAAATGGCGGATTCAACAAAATAATATAAATAATGATGGGCTGTGATCCTCACTCACAGCCCATATTTTGTTCAATGCAGTTCTTTTTTGGGCTGAAAAATTCTAGAATGGCTCTTTTTTGTGCAACCAGCTTGATGTGAAATTTTCATAACCTGTACTAAAAAAAAACGATAATTAAAAATCAAACAGCAGACTAAAATGAAAGCGTTTGAATATTTTTTCGGAATATTATTTTAAAGGCTCAAACGCCTTTAGTTAAAGCGGTTTTGGAATCGATGGGATATGCTGGGGAATTGAAATGTTATCCTTCGCCATCCTTAAATTCATAATTACGGGAAATTTAATGGTACAGTTGTAAATCGAAAACTAATACAGAGAAGAAGTATGGGTATTGGAAATTCTATTAAATCAAAATTATAAGGAACTCCAAGTGATTGACTTGATGTTAATTCATCTTGTAAACTTAATCTATAAAAAATCTTGTATCATTTTCCTTGATTTTTTTTATGGTACAGAATAAGATTGAGACATATTAAGCATATCCACGTTTGAGGATTGGTCTTAAGGGAAAAATAAAAGAATGAATTGTTGAAGAAACTAAAAAGCAAACTATTTTTGCTTTATAGAATAATAATAGCAAACCTTTTTAATGAAAGGATGAGGTGCCAAATGGCTCAAAAAACTAAACAAGCTAAAATTAATGTTCAGGATCAGCTTAAGAAAGTAGAAGAACAATTTGAAACTTTTCAAATTTTAAATGAAGAGGGAGAAGTCGTTAATGAAGCGGCTATGCCTGATTTAAGTGATGAACAATTGCAAGAATTAATGCGTCGTATGGTTTATACACGCATCTTGGATCAGCGTTCCATATCACTGAACCGCCAAGGCAGATTAGGTTTCTATGCACCGACTGCCGGTCAAGAAGCTTCTCAAATCGCTTCCCAGTATGCTTTGGAAAAAGAAGATTTCATTCTGCCTGGTTACCGTGATGTTCCGCAAATCGTTTGGCATGGCCTGCCGCTTTGGCAAGCATTCCTATTCTCCCGGGGACATTTTAAGGGAAATCAAATTCCTGAAGACGTCAATGTAATTTCTCCTCAAATCATTATCGGCGCTCAATATGTCCAAGCTGCCGGAGTGGCTCTTGGGTTGAAGAAACGCGGGAAAAAAGCGGTTGCCATTACATATACGGGTGACGGTGGTACTTCACAAGGTGACTTCTATGAGGGAATTAACTTTGCAGGTGCATATAAAGCGCCAGCTATCTTCATCGTGCAAAATAACCGTTTCGCAATCTCGACACCAGTTGATTTGCAATCAGCAGCGAAAACATTGGCCCAAAAAGGTGTGGCTGCAGGTATTCCTGGAATCCAGGTTGATGGTATGGATGCGTTGGCCGTTTATACAGCCGTTAAAGAAGCGCGTGAGCGTGCAATCAATGGTGAAGGGCCTACATTGATTGAAACATTAACTTACCGTTATGGACCACATACGATGGCTGGGGATGACCCGACACGCTACCGTACTTCCGAAATGGATAACGAGTGGGAACTGAAAGATCCGTTGGTTCGTTTCCGCAAATTCTTGGAAAACAAAAAACTTTGGAATGAAGAATTAGAGAACGAAACGATAGAAAAAGCAAAAGACGATATTAAAGAAGCAATCAAATTGGCTGATGCAGAACCTAAACAAAAGGTTACAGACCTAATTGAAATCATGTATGAAGAAATGCCTTATAACTTAAAAGAACAATATGAAATTTATAAAGAGAAGGAGTCGAAGTAAGCCATGGCTCAATTGACGATGATTCAAGCAATTACAGAAGCATTACGTACAGAACTTAAAAATGACGAGAATGTACTCGTTTTTGGGGAAGATGTAGGTCTTAATGGAGGAGTTTTCCGTGCAACGGAAAATCTTCAAAAAGAATTCGGTGAAGATCGTGTATTCGATACACCTCTTGCTGAATCTGGAATCGGTGGATTAGCGGTCGGTCTTTCTTTACAAGGTTTCCGTCCTGTTCCTGAAATTCAATTCTTTGGGTTTGTATATGAAGTGATGGATTCCGTAAGCGGTCAGCTTGCTCGTATGCGCTACCGTTCAGGCGGACGTTACAGTGCACCGGTTACCATTCGCTCACCATTTGGGGGCGGAGTGCATACTCCGGAAATGCACGCTGATAGCTTAGAAGGTTTAATGGCTCAGCAACCAGGGTTAAAGGTAGTTATCCCTTCCACTCCTTACGATGCAAAAGGCTTATTGATTTCAGCGATTCGTGATAATGACCCTGTCATTTTCCTTGAGCACATGAAATTATACCGTTCTTTCCGTCAGGAAGTTCCTGAAGAAGAATACACAATTCCATTAGGAAAAGCGGATGTGAAAAGAGAAGGAACGGATTTATCCATTATTACGTATGGTGCGATGGTGCAGGAATCCATCAAGGCAGCTGAGGAATTGGCTAAGGATGGTCATTCCGTCGAAGTGGTCGACTTACGGACTGTATCTCCATTGGATATCGATACAATCATTGCTTCTGTAGAAAAAACAGGACGCGCTATCGTTGTTCAAGAAGCACAAAAGCAAGCTGGTATAGCAGCGAATGTCGTAGCGGAAATTAACGAACGTGCCATTTTGAGCTTGGATGCTCCAGTACTGCGAGTGGCGGCTGCTGATACGGTATTCCCGTTTTCACAAGCTGAAACAGTATGGCTCCCTAATTATAAAGACATTATTGAAACGGCGACTAAAGTCTTGAAGTTTTAACAATCTTAAGTAATGGAATGAATGTCCTGCTTGGGAAAGTGATTTTGCATTAACGGTAATGCAAGATAAAGGACTTTATTCAAAGCACTAAGTATGATTTAATATAGGAGGTTGAACTCAGTGGCATTCCAATTTAGACTCCCTGATATCGGAGAAGGTATACACGAAGGTGAAATAGTGAAATGGTTTGTAAAACCAGGAGATAAGATACAAGAAGATGACGTGCTTTGCGAGGTTCAAAACGATAAGGCCGTTGTGGAAATCCCATCACCGGTGGAAGGTACCGTTGAAGAAATCCTTGTTCAAGAAGGAACGGTTGCCGTTGTTGGCGATGTGCTTGTAACATTCGATGCTCCAGGTTATGAAAATCTTCAGTTTAAAGGGGATCATGGAGAAGAAGCGAAGGCAGAAGGCGAGAAGAATACGGAGGCCCAGGTTCAAGCAACTGCTGAAGCTGGACAGGAAGTCAAGAAAGAGGCTGCTCCGGTTCAAGAAAATAGCGGAGTAACGGGCGCGGGAGCACAACCACAGGTTGAGGCAGATCCTTCACGCCGTATTATCGCCATGCCTTCTGTCAGGAAATATGCACGCGAACAAGGGGTAAATATTCGTGAGATCACTGGTTCTGGGGATAACGGCCGCATCATGAAGGAAGACATAGATGCTTTCAAAAACGGCAAAACCGCTCCACAGCAACCAGCAGCTCAAAGTGAAGCTTCACAACAAAATGATACGGAAACAACCGAAAAACAAAAAGTTTCAATTCCAGAAGGGCAATATCCTGAAACTCGTGAGAAAATGAGCGGTATGAGAAAAGCGATCGCAAAAGCAATGGTTAAATCCAAGCAGACAGCTCCGCATGTAACATTAATGGATGAAGTCGATGTGACGCTATTGGTTGCTCACCGTAAGAAATTCAAGGAAATTGCTGCACAAAAAGGAATCAAGCTTACATTCCTACCTTATGTTGTTAAAGCGTTAACAAGTGCATTGCGTGAATTCCCTATGCTTAACACATCATTTGATGATGAAGCTAGTGAGATTATCCATAAACACTATTACAATATCGGAATTGCGGCAGACACAGAAAAAGGACTGCTCGTTCCAGTTGTAAAAGATGCAGATCGTAAATCAACTTTTGCTATTTCACAAGAAATTAACGAATTAGCAACGAAAGCCCGTGACGGCAAATTGGCTCCTAACGAAATGAAAGGTGCTTCTTGCTCCATTACGAATATCGGTTCCGCAGGCGGTCAATGGTTCACACCTGTAATCAATCATCCAGAAGTTGCCATTCTAGGGATTGGACGCATTGCCGAAAAAGCAATTGTACGCGACGGGGAAATTATCGCCGCTCCAGTTCTGGCATTATCACTGAGCTTTGATCACCGCATGATTGATGGAGCAACAGCTCAACATGCATTGAATCATATCAAAAAGTTATTGAACGACCCAGAATTATTGTTAATGGAGGCGTAAACAATGGTAGTAGGAGATTTTCCAATCGAAACAGATACTTTAGTAATCGGTTCAGGACCAGGGGGATATGTTGCCGCAATTCGCGCAGCACAGCTTGGACAGAAAGTAACGGTCGTTGAAAAAGGAACAATCGGCGGAGTTTGTTTGAATGTAGGCTGTATCCCATCGAAAGCATTAATTTCGGCTGGACACCGTTTCCATGAAGCTCAGCATTCAGAAGATATGGGTATCTTTGCAGAAAAAGTTACTGTTGATTTTTCTAAAGTACAAGCTTGGAAAGGTTCTGTTGTAAAAAAATTAACAGGCGGTGTAAGCAGCCTGTTAAAAGGCAATAATGTTGATGTTGTAACTGGCGAAGCTTATTTCGTTGATGAAAACAGCATCCGTGTTATGAATGATGACTCAGCCCAAACATATACATTTAAAAACGCAATCATCGCCACTGGTTCAACGCCAATCGAGATTCCGTCATTTAAATATACGAAACGTGTACTTAATTCCACTGGCGCTCTTGCTTTGGAAGAAGTTCCAAGTTCGATCGTGGTAATCGGCGGAGGTTACATCGGAACGGAGCTTGGCGGAGCATTCGCAAGCTTTGGTACTAAAGTGACGATCCTTGAAGGTACGGAAGAAATCCTTTCAGCGGGCTTTGAAAAACAAATGGCTGCACTTGTTAAGCGTAACCTTAAAAACAAGGGTGCTGAAATTGTTACTAAAGCAAATGCTAAAGGCGTGGAAGAAACTGAAACAGGTGTAACCGTTACTTATGAAGTAAAAGGCGAAGAGAAGAAAGTTGAAGCCGATTACGTTTTAGTAACAGTTGGACGTCGTCCAAATACTGCTGAAATCGGTTTGGAACAAGTCGGAATCAAAATGACTGACCGCGGTTTGATCGAAACGGATAAACAATGCCGTACAAGCGTGAAAAACATTTACGCAATCGGTGATATCGTTTCTGGACCTCAGTTGGCTCATAAAGCTTCTTATGAAGGTAAAATTGCAGCTGAAGCCATTGCAGGACATTCATCTGAAATCGACTATCTTGCTATTCCGGCTGTTGTATTCTCTGAACCGGAACTTGCTTCTGTCGGTTATAATGAAAAAGAAGCGAAGGAAGCTGGAATCGAAGCGCTTGCTTCTAAATTCCCATTCGCTGCAAATGGACGTGCTCTTTCCTTAAATAATACGGACGGATTTGTGAAGCTTATCACTCGCAAAGAAGACGGATTGGTTATTGGAGCACAAATTGCAGGACCAAACGCTTCTGATATGATTGCAGAACTTGGTTTGGCTATCGAAGCAGGAATGACTGCCGAAGATATTGCGATGACAATCCATGCACATCCAACTTTAGGGGAAATCACAATGGAAGCTGCTGAAGTTGCCCTTGGAACTCCTATTCACATCATTAAGTAATTGAGTTATATAAAAAGCGTACTGCATAATGCAGTACGCTTTTTTTTGTGATACCAGATTCACAAAAATGAAGGATGTCTCCCCATTCATGATTTTCTTCTCGCCAGTTAAATGAAAAGGTCAAAAAGGGCATAAGCTATAAAAAGGACTTCTTACTTTTTTCCTTGAAAGGGTTTGAAAACGGTAATAGATGATAAAAAATAAGATGAGCGATTTGTTAAAGGAATATTTTTTGCCAATAAAAAGATCATGGCTGATATATTTATATTAAAATGGGGTGGATCACTTGAAAAATTATCTGGTAATCCTCTTTCAACTAATCGTTTGGAGTGGGTATACATTAGTTGAATGGCTGTCTGTTAACGATCGATTCGTTTTCAAAGTATTCATGTTTCTGGTTTTTTCTTATCTAGCCATTTACATTGGTAAAATGATTTTAAAAACCAATAGACGAACCATGCTTGTTACCGTAATAAGTCTATTATGTTACGGGATTTTGCAAATCCTTTTGGAAACGCTGGTACCCGTTTATTGAATTTGTCGTAAGCTTCATGACACAAGAAACCACGGAGGTATCATGATAAACAAAGTAGTAGCATTATTTACATTTGTATCATTTTTATTGATGGCTTGTAATGACCTGAGTTCCGGTCAAACTGAAAATGAGAATGAAAAAAGTGTGGAAACGGCGACAACGGTCCAAGATGAAAGCCAGCAAGAGAAAGATTTGGAAATAGAAACATCACAAACGATTGGAGAAGGGAATGTAAAGGCAGAATATCGGGTGGATAAAGAGAATTGGTCATTTAAACCGATTGGGGATGCAAATCCGAAAGTTGTGCTGTTAACATTTGATGATGCACCTGATACATATTCCCTGGCAATCGCCCAAACCCTGAAGCGACTTGAAGTACCTGCGATATTTTTCGTGAACGGTCACTTTCTTGAAAATGATCAAAATAAAGCGATGCTGAAAGAAATTCATGAAATGGGTTTTTCCATCGGCAATCATACGTATTCCCATGTAAATTTAAAAGAGTTGAACGAAAAGGAACAAGAGCGGGAAATCGTAAAATTGAACAATTTGGTTGAGGGAATAATAGGGGTACGCCCTAAGTACTTCAGGGCGCCATTTGGATCGAATACCGAGCATTCAATAAAAGTCGCTGAGAAAGAAAAAATGTTGGTCATGAATTGGACTTACGGATATGACTGGGAAAAAGAGTATCAGGATAAAAAAGCTTTAACGGAAATCATGTTGAACAGCCCTTATTTAGGAAATGGTGCGAACTTACTAATGCATGACCGGAAATGGACGAGTGAAGCGATAGAGGATATCGTGAAAGGTTTTCAAATGAAAGGCTATGAGATCCTTGATCCCAAATTAATTGAAACGCCTGCATGAGCCAATTTCGGCATTTGCAGGTTTTTTTATTTCCTTGGATAATAATACATCACCCGTTTATTGAAGAGATGCAGCTGCGCCCGTAATTTCTTTGCAAGGAATTTGCACAATTCATTAGCTTTTCCCTTATCTCCGAAAGTTGCTGTTTCAGGGAGGGTGAATTGGATATAGGATTGAATCCGCTCTGATCCATCTTCATCCTTTACGACTTCTTGGTCAACTCCTATCAATATCATGTGATATCGATCTTCTTTGGCTTGTAGATATATGGCTTTATCTTTCATTCTTTCCGGTTCTTTCATTTCATAAGGAAATGCTTTCTTATCATAGTCCCAATCCAGTTGCTTTCCGGTTTTCGCTGTGATCATTTGATAATAGTTCAGCAATTCTTTCACGTCTTCGATGGTTACAGTCCCTTTCACGGACTCAGGAACAAGTTTGATATAGGCGTTTTCAGTCATGTGGATCCCCCTTAAATCGATAAGATGTAAGAATATATTAACATTTTATGGATGTATTATATACCTATCTATATGTAAATGAAAAGGCGAAATTTCTGTTTCACCTTGCTATGCTAAAGCGAGGAGTGTGATCAATTGAGTCCAGGGCCCTTCGTTTATAAATAAATTCCCGTGTTTTTAAAAAAAGAATCAGTCTAACGAACGATTGGAATCCAATTCTTTCAAGATGATCGTTCATTAAGTGGGAAAAAGTATATATGTTATACTTTTTAGCTTGAAATAATAAATGTGTTATATTATAATTCATTTAAAGCGGTTACATTACGTCAATAATGCATACAATATAGGGGAAGGGGTTGTAAAAATGGGAACTATCGTATGTCAAACTTGCAATAGCACGATTGAACATTTTGAAGATGAGAAAGTAAGTGTACTATATACACACAATCACAACTGCCAATGCTGTGATACAGCTGCCTCTGATAAATAAATGAAAAAAGGATTTTAAGATTAATAGAATGTAAGGGTGTTTCAGGATTGTAACCTGGAGCACCCTTTTTATAGAAGCCAGTGCTTAAAAAATAAAAGGTTCAAAAAAACCAGAGCAGTACCCTGCTCTGGTTTGAGGGGATCAATCAATTTTTTATGATGCGTAAATGTTTTATTTCTGGGTCCTCAGGGCCTTGAACCGGAAGGCCGGCCTCGATGTTTTTCCGGATGTAATTGATATTATCTTCAGTAATCAGTTCACCTGGAATGAAGATCGGGATTCCAGGCGGGTAAACCATGATGAATTCAGCGCTAATTTTGCCGACGGATTCCTCAATGGGAACCACTTCGGTTTCTGCATAAAATGCCTCCCTGGGTGATAAAGCCAGCGGTGGTGTATCAGGAAGCAGGACTTCGATCTTTTCATGTTCAGCTGCCATTTCCTTAAACTCATCCGCTAAGTCCCTAAGGGCAGCGATCAGCAGGTCCGCTTCTGTTTTTGTGTCTCCAGGTGTTATCAGGCAAAGGATATTGTACAAGTCGGAAAGTTCCACTTCGATATTATGCTTTTCACGAAGCCATTTCTCAACGTCGTATCCGGTAATATTCAATTCCTTGATGGATATGATCAATTTTGTAGGATCATAACTAAAGGCTGCCTCGCTCTCGAGAATTTCGCTGCCGACGCAGTAAAGATAAGGAATCTCATTAACGGCCTCACGGATATACCCTGCGAGATTGATCGCTTCATCGATCATTTCCCTGCCTACCGTCGCAAGTTGTCTTCTAGCCGTATCCAGGGAAGCCAGAAGGATATAGGAGGTTGAGGTGGTTGTGAGCATGCTCAATATGGCTTGAACACGATTTGCGGAAACCAATCCAGTCTTAACATTCAATATGGAACTTCCCGTTAGTGAACCGCCCAGTTTATGAACACTAGTTGCAGCCATGTCTGCTCCAGCCTGCATGGCTGACATCGGCAAGTCCTCATGGAAGTGTATATGGACACCATGCGCTTCATCTACGAGTACTGGGATTTGGTGGGAATGAGCAACTTCCACTATTTTTTGCAAATCAGCCGAAATGCCGAAATAGGTGGGATTGATGACAAGCAATCCTTTTGCATCGCTATGTTCCCTTAAAGTTTTTTCAACGGCATCGACGGTGATTCCATGTGAGATGCCCAAATCTTTGTCTATTTCAGGATTGATGAAAATGGGAACAGCTCCGGAAAATACAATGGCAGACATTACGGATTTATGTACATTCCTTGGGACGATGATTTTGTCCCCAGGTCCGCAGACTGTCATGACCATCGTCATGATTGCTCCACTTGTTCCTTGAACGGAAAAGAATGTGTGATCTGCCCCAAAAGCTTCAGCGGCAAGATCCTGAGCTTGTTTGATGATCCCCTTTGGCTGATGGAGATCATCGAGTGGAGCGATATTGATTAAATCTATCGATAATGCATTTTCTCCAATGAAATTACGGAAATCAGCGTCCATTCCTTTTCCTTTTTTATGACCCGGAATATGAAATTGAACGGGATTTCTTTTTGCATGCTGCAATAAGGCAGTGTATAAGGGTGTTTCATTCTGTGACAATTCTTTGTGGCCCCTTTTCAGTAAAATAGGTACGAAATATGGGAGGTTATACTCCCTTTCTATTAATGATCGTATGTTTCTCCGATTCCATTCAAATGGTTAGTAAGCTGTGGATAGACATAAAACATATGAATTATAGCACGTCTTATAATAAATGCCTAGTGACTTTAATGTCCTGACTTAAACAATTTATATATGTCTTTGTTGTTAAGGAACCCAATAAAATTATCAGCAGTTTATAAATATCCATTTTCCTAGTATTTACTGGATTTACTCAAGAATTCTTCTTTTTTATATTGTATGTGTGAGTTAAAAATTGAACGGGTAAACAATATTTGCCATAATGAAGCTAATGATTTGGATTCAGCTAAATAAACTTAACCAGAAAATGAAAAGGGAGATGAGGAGTTTGAAGTGGAAAACGCGTGTGACCGATTTGTTAGGTATTCAATACCCAATCGTACAGGGGGGATTGGCCCATTTGGCATATGCAGACTTGGCTGCGGCAGTTTCGAATGCAGGGGGGCTAGGGCAGGTAACGGCCATGTCCTTGGATAACCCGGAGCAACTGGTAGATGAAATTAGAAAAACCAAATCATTGACGGATAAACCGTTTGGTGTGAACTTTGCGATCGGTCAGCATGGAAGGCCTTATGAACACATGCTGGAAGCTGCGTTGGAAGAGGGGATAGCAGCTGTTTCGGTAACCGGCGGCAACCCTGGCCCATTTCTTGATTACGTCAAAGGCACTCAAGTGAAGAAACTGGTGCTTGTTGCTGCAAGAAGGCAGGCAATGAAGGCTGAACAGCTTGGTGCAGATGCAGTGATGGTAGTTGGCCAGGAGGGCGGAGGACATTTAGGGCGTGATGATATTGGAACTTCTGTGTTAATTCCTCAAGTTGTGGACTCCGTTAAAATTCCAGTCATCGCCTCGGGTGGTTTTGGCGATGGGCGCGGTTTGATGGCAGCATTGGCACTTGGTGCC
The DNA here is from genome assembly GCF_044762675.1 of Peribacillus sp. NPDC096448. Classification (NCBI taxonomy): domain Bacteria; kingdom Bacillati; phylum Bacillota; class Bacilli; order Caryophanales; family Bacillaceae; genus Peribacillus; species Peribacillus sp. NPDC096448. The sequence continues at coordinate 101,146 of NZ_JBIWEU010000004.1, forward strand.
GAAGGAATCGAGATGGGGACACGATTCATAGCAGTCAAGGAGTGTGTTCATGCACATGAATTATATAAAAATGCCTTGGTTTCCGGCACGGAAAATGATACCGTTATCATCAAGCGGTCCATTGGTGCACCAGCAAGGGTAATTGCAAACAGCTGGACCGATAAGATCCTTGAAATAGAAAAAGAAAACGGCGGATATGAACAATTGCAGGATTACATAAGTGGCAAAGCGAACCAGCGTTATATCCATGACGGTGTCGAAGCTGAAGGCTTTGCCTGGGCTGGACAAGTGATGGGGCTGATTCATGATGTACCATCGACTGCCGAACTATTCAGTCGGATTATCGACCAGGCGGAAGCAATTCGTTCAAAATGGGCAGACTGAAAATAGTCTGCCGGACAACATGAAAAACTATCTAGAAGGAGCGTGTTTAGGGTATGGATTATCAATATCCAATGGATCTTGATTGGTCTACTGACGAAATCGTGGATGTGATTAAATTCTTTGAAGCGGTAGAAAAAGCTTATGAAAATAAAATACAAAAGGAAGAATTCATGAAGGCTTACCGAAGATTCAAGGAAATAGTCCCCGGTAAGGCAGATGAAAAAAAGTATACGGATGAGTTCGAGCAAGTCAGCACCTATTCAGCCTATCTTGTTATAAAGAAGGCAAAAGGAATCGATGACGGGGAATGGATAAAAATGAAAAATTAAAAATATAATTTTTCGAAAACTCCATTGACTTACTGAAAAGATTGTTTTAACATAATAATCAAGAAAAAGATAAAGGCAGTGACGAAGAAGAGTACCTTAATGATGTTCTGCAGAGAGCCAGTGGTTGCTGAAAACTGGTGAACGAATTTAAGCGAATGGACTTCCGAGCCCCAAACCGAAACGGATGTACGGAGTAGGCTTTGGCGATTATCTCATCGTTAATGGAGATAGGCATGTTAATGCCGTAAAGTGAGCTAATTTAGCTAATTAAGGTGGTACCACGGGTTCCTCGTCCTTTGGATGAGGGCCCTTTTTGCGTTTTTATGGAAATGATAATTAAATCTATGAATGAGAGTAGTAATCTTTTTAGATGCGTCACAGAGAGCCGGAATAGGTGGAAACCGGTACGATATAAGAAGATGAATGGACTCATGAGTGGTTTCTTGAAAATAAGTAGGGAAACTCGGCTGCCACCGTTAAAGGGTAATCGCAAGAATTTTTCATTCTTGCTTGAGAGGGAAAAATGATGCATTTTTCCAACTTGAGGTGGCACCGCGGTATACCGTCCTCTGCAGGCACATATTTGTGTTTGCGGGGGATTTTTTTATTGGAATTTCAATATATATACTTTTTAAAGAAAATATCCAGAGGAATGAAAACTCAGTCACTTGGCCAAAAGTTTTTTCCCTTCGGGGGGTTATAAGGGCGCATAAGAATCGGGAGGGAATTAATATGAATAATTTGGATGAAAAAAAAATACTCCGTTTCAAAATGGACACAATTGAAGGGGATATCCATACACCCATTGCCATATTTCAGAAATTGGATGGTGACCAGAAGTTTTTATTGGAAAGTTCGAATTCGCATCATGACAACGGCCGCTACTCATATCTAGGTTCAAAACCTTATCTGGAGGTGACATCACTTGCTGACCAAGTATATGTGAAAGACACTGAAACAGGTGATCAAATCGTAAAGAACATCAATATCATTGAGTTTCTAAAAAAAGAATTATTAGTGGAAATAGAAGAGGTTCCCATACATCTTCCGCCATTTAACGGTGGTGCAATCGGGTATATGGGCTATGATATCATTCGTCTTTATGAAAATATTGGTCCGGTTCCTCCTGATTCTTTACAAATGCCTGATGCTCACTTTCTTTTTTATAAAGAACTGTATATATTCGATCATGTTTTGCAGAAGATCCATCTTTTGACTGCGGAAGAAGATAGTGAAAAAAGTTTATTGGGAATGAAGGAAAAAATCAATCAGGCAAGCAAGCCGTCAAAGGAGATATCGTCGGAATATTTGGAATTCAACTCGAATTTCAGTCAGGATGAATTCGAGAAAATGGTCCTTGAAGCTAAATCAGCGATCATAGCTGGTGAAGTGTTCCAAGTTGTTTTATCACAAAGGTTTAAAGCGGACTTCGATGGGGAGCCTTTCGATGCTTACCGTCGTTTGCGATTAGCCAACCCCTCTCCTTATATGTTTTATATAGAATTTGGTGACTATACAATCATTGGGTCTTCTCCAGAAAGTTTAATCAGTGTTTCATCAGGAGTGGTTCATGTTAATCCCATTGCCGGTACACGGCCGAGAGGGAAAACGGATGAAGAAGATAAGGGCTTCGAAAAAAGCCTGCTGATGGATGAAAAGGAACTTGCCGAGCATAAGATGCTTGTTGATCTAGGTAGAAATGATCTTGGCAGGGTTTGCGAAATCGGTTCAATCCACCTTACCGAGGAAATGGAAATACAAAGATATCAGCATGTCATGCATATTGCTTCGAAGGTTAGCGGAAAGCTTAGGGAAGGGTACACGAGTTTAGATGCACTGACGGTCTGCCTTCCTGCCGGAACAGTTTCAGGTGCTCCTAAAATCAGGGCAATGGAGCTGATCAATGAACTGGAAAATTGTAAACGGGGGATGTATTCGGGCTCGATAGGCTACATAGGTTTTGGAGGGGATCTTGATATGGCATTAGCCATTCGGACGATGATCATTAAAGATGGCAAGGCCTATGTACAGGCAGGAGCTGGAATTGTATATGATTCAGATCCAAAAACGGAATATGAAGAAACACAAAATAAAGCACGCGCTTTAATGGAGGTTCACACTAAATGATTTTATTAATTGATAACTATGACTCGTTCACTTACAACCTTTACCAGTATTTGGGCGAAGTGGAAAAAGAAATCGTAGTAAAAAGGAATGACGAAATCACCATTGCGGAAATTGAGGAACTGAATCCAATGGCAATCGTCATTTCCCCGGGACCCGGCAGGCCGGAAGATGCTGGCATCAGTATGGAAATCATCCGCAATTTTTACGAGAAGGTTCCGCTATTAGGCATTTGTTTGGGGCATCAGGCCATTGGGGCGGTTTTTGGTGCGAATGTGGTTGGAGCGAAACAAATCATGCATGGGAAAACATCGGCAATCGAACACGATGGAACAGGTGTATTCGCCAAACAGGACTTACAATTCCCGGTAATGCGTTACCATTCCCTTGTAGTTGAAAGGGCGAGTTTGCCAGAAGAACTGACTGTGACGGCAGTGGCACTGGATGATGGGGAAATCATGGCCCTTAAACATCAGGAATTCCCTCTCTACGGTTTACAGTTCCACCCTGAATCAATAGGGACGAAAATCGGCAAGGAATTATTACATCAATTTTATGAGATTGCGAGAACCTTTCAATCAGAGAAGGAACAATCCATTTTATAAAACTAAAAACGACTGGGGGAGTTAGCGGTGAAGGAGTATTTAGCGAAGTTAGCAGAGCGTCAAACATTGACGGAAGAAGAGATGAGCAGAGCAGCCCAATCGTTATTTTCAACAGATATCACCGAAAGCGAGATGGCAGCATTCATGATTGCCTTAAAAGCCAAAGGGGAAACCGCAGGTGAAATAGCAAGCCTTGTCAGAGTCATGAGAAAAGAAGCAAGAAGTGTACAAACAAGCTCCCTTAATGTAATGGATAATTGCGGAACGGGAGGAGATGGGTCACAAAGCTTCAATATAAGTACAGCATCGGCCTTCGTACTTGCTGGGGCCGGTGTCAAGGTTGCCAAACATGGCAACCGTAGCATATCAAGCAAAACGGGAAGTGCGGATGTATTGGAAGCATTAGGCGTTAATTTGTACTTGGAGCCTGACATGTTAAAAGAGCTGTTGGAGGAAAATGGAATCACATTCTTATTTGCGCCATCGGTCCACCCTAATATTGCAAGGGTAATGAAAGTGAGAAAAGAACTGAAAATTCCGACGATATTTAATCTCATCGGTCCTCTGACAAATCCAGTCCAACTCGACACGCAATTAATGGGAATCAATCGACGCGATATGCTCGAGCTTTTTGCGGAAGTGCTACATAAATTAGGCAGGAAACGCGCTGTCGTGATAAATGGTGCCGGTTTTATGGATGAAGCGAGCCTGCAGGGTGAAAACTCACTCGTCCTTTTGGAGCAAGGAGATATTATACCATTTACGCTGCATCCTGAAGAAGTCGATCTGCCGGTTTACGGAAATGATGCCATCCGTGGCGGTGACGCCAAACAAAATGCCGATATCATGCTTAGGCTTCTCAAAGGGGAAAAAGGGGCCTATCGTGATACCGTTTTATTGAATGCTGGCTTGGGATTATACGCACATGGTACGGCAGCGACGATCAAAAAAGGAATCTCCATGGCCAAAGAAAGCCTCGATAGCGGATCGGCTCTTGCAAAGTTAGAAAATCTGATTGCTTATGGCAATAGAAATAAGGTGGTCATGTAATGGAAAATATCTTAACGAAAATCATCGAACAGAAAAAGGTGGAAGTCGCAAAATTAAAAGAAAGGGGCTTACAACATTCGGTAATGATCAACATAGTCAGACCATCTTTGGTGGAAAATTTGAAAACGGCGAAATCGATGGCTGTCATCGCGGAAATAAAACGGGCTTCCCCTTCAAAAGGGGACATTAAAATCAATGTAAATCCGATCGAGCAGGCCCTTTCATATGAAAGGGGCGGAGCGGCAGCGATATCCGTATTGACCGATGAGGTTTTCTTTAAAGGATCAATTGCAGATTTGAGAATCGTAAGCGAAGCCATACGGATTCCAAGGTTGTGCAAAGATTTCATCATCGATGAAATCCAAATCGATCGGGCCCATCAAGCTGGTGCCACTATCATTCTTTTGATTGTGGCAGCACTTTCTAAAGAACGCCTTCATGAATTATATCAATATGCAAAAAAGAAAGGGCTTGAAGTATTGACGGAAGTCCATGATGAAGACGAACTGGAATGTGCTCTAGGGCTGAATGCAGAGCTCATAGGGATTAATAATCGGAATTTAAAGACCTTCAAAGTGGATTTGGCTGTAACGGAGCGACTGGGGAAGTTACTTGATCCCAAACGCCATATCATTATCAGTGAAAGTGGGATCAAAACAAAAGAAGACGTGATGCGTGTAAAGGATGCTGGTGCAAAAGCGATTTTGGTTGGGGAGACACTGATGACTGCATCAAATCTTTCGCACACGATGGCCGAACTGCAAATGAGTATATAAGGAGATTAATATGTTAGTGAAAATCTGTGGGATAAAGACTTTGGCAGCTGCTCAGACTGCTGTTAGTTCCGGGGCGGACTTCATTGGTTTTATTTTTGCCGAGAGTAGCAGGAAGGTTGAGCCAGAGATAGTAGGAGAATTCGGAGCGAATCTAGCTGGACATATTAAAAAAGTCGGAGTGTTTGCCAATCAAACTGAGCAAGAAGTGATAAAAAGTGCTGAAATTGCGGGATTGGATTATATTCAGCTTCATGGTAACGAGCCCGCCAGCTTTGCTAGCAGAATGCCCCTACCGGTGATCAAAGCCTTTGCCGTAAATTCAGAGAAAGACCTTGAAAACCTTCATGAATATCCAGCAGATTATCTATTGGTCGATCTTCCTAAGAGTGCATCTGGAAACGGATTGACTTTGGATTGGGATATGATTCGAAAAGCGGATCTGCCACTGGGGAAGGTAATTCTAGCAGGTGGCCTGACTCCGGAAAATGTTGGAAAAGCGATTAATGCCGTTTCACCATTCGCAGTTGACGTAGCCAGTGGTGTTGAAACAAACGGAATAAAAGATGCTGTAAAAATAAAAGCATTTATTAATGAGGCTAAAAAACAGCCGGAAAAGAGGAATGAATAGATGAACACCTATACACAGCCTGATAAAACTGGACATTTTGGAGCATATGGAGGCCGCTTTGTTCCGGAAACTTTAATGGCGGCGATTACTGAGCTTGAAGAAGTATATGAACAATCTAAAAATGATCCTGAATTCCAAAGGCAGCTAAGTTATTACCTGAAACAATATATCGGTCGGGAAACACCTCTTTATTTTGCGGAGAACTTAACGAGACTGGCTGGTGGTGCAGATATTTACCTGAAGCGCGAAGACTTGAATCATACCGGGGCCCACAAAATAAATAATACGATCGGTCAGGCTTTGCTGACTCAGAAAATGGGCAAGAAAAAAGTGATTGCCGAAACGGGTGCAGGACAGCACGGGGTTGCAACGGCGACTGTGTGTGCTTTGCTGAAGTTGGAATGCATCATCTTTATGGGAGAAGAAGATATCAGGAGACAGAAATTGAATGTATTCAGGATGGAGCTTTTGGGAGCCAAGGTCATATCTGTATCACAAGGAAGCGGGACACTGAAGGATGCAGTAAATGAAGCGTTACGATATTGGGTGGCGAATGTGGATGACACCCATTATATAATGGGATCAGTTCTTGGTCCGCATCCATTCCCAGTAATTGTCCGTGATTTTCAAAGCGTGATAGGGAATGAAACAAAACGTCAATATTCTGAGGCGGTTCATTCCCTGCCGGACGCAGTAGTCGCATGCATAGGCGGAGGAAGTAATGCAATGGGGATGTTTTATCCCTTCATTGAGGATGAAACGGTAAAATTATACGGAGTGGAAGCAGCAGGGCATGGACTTGAAACACCATTACATGCTTCTAGTTTGACAAAGGGGAAACCTGGGGTGCTCCACGGGGCATTCATGTATGTTTTGCAGAACGAGGACGGTCAGATCCAGGAGGCACATTCAATTTCAGCAGGGCTTGATTATCCAGGGGTAGGGCCTGAACATAGTTATTTAAAAGATACGAATCGGGTGGAATATACTTCCGTAACCGATGATGAAGCCTTGGAAGCCCTAGCGATGCTGTCAAGGGAGGAAGGGATCATCCCTGCTTTAGAAAGTTCACATGCCATTTCCTACGGTTTAAAGCTTGCTAAGGAAATGGAGAAAGGAACAGGACTGGTGATTTGCCTGTCCGGCCGTGGTGATAAGGATGTTGAAACGGTCCAATCATTGATGGGGGGTAGTGAACATGAATAAATTAACAAATGCACTTGAAGAATGTCAAACAAAGCAGGAAAAAGCATTCATACCATATATCATGGCAGGCGATGGAGGTCTTGAACGGTTAAAGAGCCAGCTTCTTTTTCTTGAAAACAGCGGGGCGACTGCCGTTGAACTAGGTATACCTTTCTCTGACCCTGTCGCTGATGGCCCCGTTATCCAACAAGCTGGCATCCGTTCTTTGGAAAATGGAACAACTTTAAAAGATGTCCTTAAAAAAGTAATGGAAATCAAAAATGATGTGAACATCCCAATTATTTTAATGGGATATACGAATTCAATCCTGGCATATGGACTTAAAGAGTTTACGAATGACTGTCTGCTAGCAGGGATTTCCGGGTGCATCATCCCCGATTTACCGATTGAAGAAGAAGCCATCTTTTCATCAATCAAAACTGCAGGGATCGTTCTTATCCGACTTGTGACACTCACGTCTCCGGAAGAGCGCATCACCGAGATTACCGCAGGGGCGGAGGGTTTCATCTACGCAGTTACAGTCAAAGGCATCACAGGTGCCCGTGACGCCTTCGGGGAAGAACTTGGAGGCTATTTAAAGAAGGTAAAAGAGATAAGTCCGGTTCCCGTTCTTGCTGGGTTCGGCATATCGACGACAGAACATGTCCGTGATGCAATACAATACTGCGATGGAGTCATTGCCGGCAGCAAGATCATCGAATGCTTCGAGACAGGTAAGGAAGACCAAATTAGAGACTTGATACAAGCAAGCAAAGGCTTAGTGCAAAAATAGGAATGGAGAGCTCCCAGGCTGCCCTCAGTTTGTAGGCAAGTTCTAACTTAAACAAAGTCGATGGGGGCGGGTGTTCGGGACCGCCCGCGGAAAGCGAGTGCTGGTGGCAACGGTCAAATTTTAAAAACCTAAAAAACTGTAGGCAAACTCAATGATTGAGTTTGCCTACAGTTTGAGGAGAGCCTTAAGGCTCTCCTTTTATCTTAACCTTAACCAGTTTTTTTGTCGGATCCGAATAGGAATCAAATGTGTTTAATTTAATTGATATAAGGGTAAAAGATGTTCAAACGCATCTTGAATGGTTTGAATGAAATCATCATCTTTTAACTTTATAGCGTCATCACGTGAAATTTTTATACCGCATAGGATTTCGGCTTTCTTTACCGTTTGCAAACGGGTGAACATTGAATTCAAATCATCTACTCCAAGACCATCATGAGGGATGACATCAGGTTTTGTATGGTCCATTGACCAAACATAATGGGAGGGAATGCTATTCACCAAGCGGTCTGCCTGCTGCTCCAGATGCTTTCCGATTTCCATTTTATTAGGGGCTTCATAAATGACGGCATACCAGATGAACATATGCGTTTCCCATAACCCGATTTGGAAATGCGGCATCATTTTATAACCTCTGCTATTGGCAGCAAAAGCAACCCATGTATCATTGGGAGGATTCACTGTCCGTCTAGCATGCTTTGCAACGTGAGGGTGCATTTCATCGCCGGTCATAACTGACAGTTTTTGAGAAAAGTGCTCTCCTAGGGCTTGTAATTTGGGCTGGATCCGTTCTTTTAAAGCATCCATGCGCGGTTCCAATCCATCAATTTTAAAAACATCAAAATCATTTGCTGTAAAACTTTCTATATTCATTTTCATCTCTCCTACCGTAATATCTGCACATATTGTAGCATAAGTAAAAGTAAAATTTAAAAAATACGATTCGGGTTGGCGATGTAAAATTCCTTATAGGTTATAGCACAAATTAGTTGCTATTTGAGGTAGGAAGTCATATGATAAAATAAATTCAGAAAATTACGTTAATTAACGAAGGGAGAATGTTAATTATGAAACAAGTCATGAACCAAGCATTAAAAGCTAAAGAAGTTGAAAAACATAGAGCTGCAGTGTTAAGAATGGAAATGGACTATGAATTAGCAACCCTTTTTGAAGCAATCGGTGAAGAGAATGACCAAAAGAGGTCACAATGCAAGCAAAGGCTAGAACGCATCCGCTTGGAATTGTTGAAACTGAAAGCCTTGTAAATGATGGGCTGCAGAGATCTTGAAGGAGAATGAATTAAGGAAATGAATCAATTTCAATACAAGGAATTTTATTATAGATGAACGGGCACTTTATTTTATTAAAAATAATGTGTCCGTTTTTCATTAAATGTCCAATATATATAAGGCGGTATTTTATTTTGGTTCGCGTCCCTTTAATAAGGAAGGGAAGCGTCGAGTAAAGGATTAATGGATGGGTAGTCAAGGAACCTTCTTTCCCCATAAGATAAAAAAATGGAAAATTTAAGATGTTAAAAGCTTGAAGGCAAGCTATATTTGCTTTAATCTTTAAAAGAGGATCATTTTAATGTAGTTTCTGATCATAAAGGACGGGGATATTATAATGGCATCGGTCAAGGAAATGGATACATATGCGAAGTTATGGATGAAAGAAGCGGGTACTAGGCTAAGGGCGTCCTTTAAAACCAAGTTGAATATTGAAATGAAAACGAATCCGAATGATTTGGTCACTAATATGGATAAGGGGATAGAAAAGTTTTTTTGCGAAAAAATCGGCGAAGTTTTTCCAGAACACCGCATTTTTGGTGAAGAGGGAATGGGCAATGATATTAAAGACCTAAAAGGTACGGTGTGGATCATCGATCCTATTGATGGAACTTTGAATTTCATTCATCAACAGAGGAATTTTGCAATTTCTCTTGGGGTTTATGTGGATGGCATCGGAAAGATTGGCATGGTTTATGATGTCTTTAGTGATGAATTATATCATGCGATTAAGGGTCAAGGAGCATTTTTGAATGATCAAAGGCTTCCCTCTCTTGAAGAAGCATCAGTAAGCAAAGCGATCATTTCCATCAATGCAAGCTGGGTAACGGAAAACCGGAGGATAGACCCGAGTCTTTTGGCACCGTTAGTTCGCGATGCAAGAGGAACACGATCTTATGGCTCGGCAGCATTGGAGCTGGCATTCGTGGCCGCTGGAAGGATTGATGCATACATAACCATGAGACTCATGCCTTGGGACTTTGCCGGGGGAGTTTTACTGGTTGAGGAAGTGGGCGGGGAAATTAGTAATATTAAAGGTGACAAATTGGATTTTTTAGAAGGCGACTCACTTTTTGTATCTAAACCAGGGCTACACAAAGAAGTATTCGACAAATACTTGTCAGGAAACTCCAACCGTTAGTAAATGCGGCCATGATAAAAGTCTTGCACGGAAGGAATTCTCATTTAGAAATAATTAACAAAAAAAACTCGCTGTCTGTCAGCGAGTTTTTTATATTATAACTTCCCGGCTTCACGTAATTTCTTCTTCTGAGTGAAACCGAACCCCATGATTCCGCAAAGAATAACGATTGCAGCTAATATTCCAATCAAGCTTTTTTCAGCAATGAAGATGCCAATGGAGCCAATGCTGGCTGTTGCCAATAACGCTAATATTAAGAAATTCCATTTAATGTTCATTAATATCACCCCTAATAAATCTATTGTACATAATTTCTGTATTTGTTTCTAGTATGTTTGTGATATAATATGTAAGTTAATACTAGTGATACGTTTTACACAAACTTTTTTAGGAGTGAATTTTTTGAAATTAAGAGAAAATATTCGTAATATAGCCATCATCGCTCACGTTGACCATGGTAAAACGACGTTAGTGGATCAGTTGCTAAAGCAATCTGGTACTTTCCGTGAAAATGAACATGTGGAAGAACGTGCGATGGATTCTAATGCGATTGAAAAAGAACGCGGAATTACGATTCTTGCGAAAAATACAGCAGTTCAATACCAAGACACAAGAATCAATATTTTGGATACACCTGGTCATGCCGACTTTGGCGGTGAAGTGGAACGGATCATGAAAATGGTTGATGGTGTTCTTCTTGTAGTTGATGCATATGAAGGCTGTATGCCGCAAACTCGCTTCGTGTTGAAAAAAGCATTGGAACAAAAGATCACACCAATCGTTGTCGTGAATAAAATCGATAAAGATTCTGCACGTCCAAATGAAGTGGTAGATGAAGTAATTGACTTATTCATCGAACTAGGAGCAGAAGAAGAACAGTTAGACTTCCCAGTTGTCTTCACTTCAGGTATCGCTGGTACTGCAAGCTTGGATTCAGATCCTGCTAAACAAGAAAAAGACATGACCCCACTTTTCGAAACAATCGTCGAAACGATCCCTGCACCAATTGATAACTCAGATGAACCGCTTCAATTCCAAGTGGCTTTACTTGACTACAATGATTATGTAGGACGTATTGGCGTTGGCCGTGTATTCCGCGGTAAAATGCATGTAGGTCAACAAGTTTCATTAATGAAACTTGATGGGACGGTCAAACAATTCCGTGTAACGAAAATCTTTGGTTATATCGGCTTGAAGAAAGTTGAAATCCAAGAAGCCGTTGCCGGTGATTTAATTGCCGTATCTGGTATGGAGGATATAAACGTAGGGGAAACGGTTTGTCCGACCGAGCACCCTGATGCACTACCTATCCTGCGTATTGACGAGCCAACATTACAAATGACTTTCCTTGTAAATAACAGCCCATTTGCAGGCCGTGAAGGGAAATTCGTTACAGCTCGTAAAATTGAAGAGCGTTTGAGAAACCAATTACAGACGGATGTCAGCTTAAGAGTCGAAAATACTGATTCTCCGGATGTCTGGGTTGTTTCAGGTCGTGGAGAGCTTCACCTTTCCATCCTGATCGAAAACATGAGACGTGAAGGTTATGAACTGCAGGTTTCCAAACCGGAAGTTATCGTTCGTTTGATTGATGGTGTCCGTTGTGAACCGGTTGAACGTGTACAAATCGACGTACCTGAAGAGCACACTGGTTCGATCATGGAATCAATGGGAGCCCGTAAAGGTGAATTGTTGGACATGATCAATAGCGGAAGCGGTCAAGTTCGTTTACTATTCACTGTTCCAGCTCGCGGACTTATTGGATATTCAACTGAGTTCTTAACGATTACACGCGGATATGGTATCATGAACCATTCATTTGACAGCTACCAGCCAATGGCTCAAGGTCAAGTCGGCGGAAGACGTCAAGGTGTACTTGTATCCATGGAATCAGGAAAAACTACACAATATGGTATTATGCAAGTAGAAGACCGCGGTGTTATTTTCGTTGAGCCAGGTACGGATATTTATGAAGGCATGATCGTTGGGGAACATAACCGTGATAGCGATTTGACTGTTAATATCGTGAAAGCGAAACAAATGACAAATATGCGTTCAGCGAATAAAGACCAAACTTCTTCCATGAAAAAACCGAGAATCATGTCCCTTGAAGAAGCTCTGGAATATTTGAACGATGACGAGTACTGTGAAGTAACTCCGGATTCTATCCGCCTTCGTAAAAAAATACTTGATAAAAACGAGCGTGAAAGAGCAGCTAAAAGAAAAAAAGTTGCACTTGAAGAAAAATAAATAGCAAGAGGAGGAGAAAAGATTGGATATCCAAGAGCGATTATCATTTTTTGCAGCATTGTACAGAGTGGATGAAAATCCTGAAGCAGGAATGTGGTATTTATATTTGACGGTCTTTGGATTATGCATCCTTGTCTATCAGTTGGGTTTTGCCAAAAAGTTACCTTTGCTAAAAAATGTGGTCATTTATGTGGTAATGGCACTTGGATGTACCCTTCTTTCTTTCTTTGCTGTGTTTCTTCCTATGGGGGAGGCATTAGTCATCGCTTCACTTGTTCTGGGGATTTATAGAATCCGTCTTAATAATTCAAGAAAAGAAGAACAGGCTTAAGATGATGAAATCATTACAGGATGCTTTATACAATTGGTTGACGATCAAAGTTGTCTGTGATGCAAGGCCTGATGATACAGCTGCACGTGATACAGAAATGTTTTTCATGAAGATGCTGAAAGATGATCATCAGGTGATTATCGATTCGGTTACAAAAACAGAACCTTTTTATTTCGTCGAGTATCTTTTGGGAGACGAAATGAAAAAGCAGCGTTATCCGATTGAATTGATTGATATCATGTTAGACCAAATTCAGTTAGAGCCAGAAAAGTATAAAAATATCGAGTAATGATAAAAAAAGAACCGTGCGATAATATGCACGGTTCTTTTTTTATATTGCTTTGGAGAGGGAAAATCCGTATAAAAGATGTAGGATTGTCCATAAAAAGAAAGCTGCCAAATCAGAAGGAAGGACAACTCCTGTATTCGACAGCGCCGATAGTAGGAAGTAAAGCATGATGGCTGGAATGGTCGTGATAAAAGCAAGTGCGTATTTGTTCCATTTCCTGAAAAATTTCAAAGGATGAAGAATAAGCGTAACCATTACGTAATGGCCAGTGAGACAAGAAGGTGGAAAAAGAACAATGATGCCTCACTCCAGGAAACTGCTCCAATTAGGGGAAGGAAGTCCACATTCATTAAAAGCTTATACAAGCTTATACACTTGTTTACCGGAAAACATTTCGACCCACTTCATTATCCATCCAAGCAGAATTCCATTGATCAGACCAATCAGGGTAACTTTATGAAATGTTCTACCATTCATCTTCATTTTTGATCGTCCGGTAAAGGCGGAAGTTACCGGTAGCAATCCGCTCGTTCGTACGCTCTTCTATGCGTTGGTTGCATGTATTGCACATATAGGTATGTATAGGACGGTTTCGAAGTTTTTTTGCTTCTGGGCTATCGTCAGGTATAGATTCAATTTGATCGCATATTACACATTTAACCTTCATATTAGTTGAACCTCACTTCAATTTGAATATGCTTTTAAGTATACCAATATTTTTATGGTAAAACGAGGATAAAGTGAAACTAACATTTGAACGTTAATTGTTGAGTATGAAAAAGACCCGAAGATTCATTTCGGGTCGGGAAAATTCATTCTTTAAAGTGATTGGATTGATCATTTTGCTCTTTATCGAGTTCTTTTCTTTCCGTATCATCATCAAGTTTATTTTTTTCCTTTTCAATGTTCTTAGATGGCGTTGGGGTTAAAATATCACCAGGAACCTCAGGAATGACTCTACTTGTGATGTCAGCGAGTTCATTTAGTATCCCGGTTACCGGTTTGCCGTCTTTAATATCTTTGGCTACCTCCCTGATACGCTCATTTAAATCCGGGTCAGCGACGATGATGGCATTTGCACCGTCAGGATCATGTTTTAAAGTTTCTCCGACTGAGTACTTTATCGTTCCAACCTGTGAACGCTCAATATCTTGGTCAATATCTATTCCGACGATGGCGTATTTGCCAAGTACGACTGCGGTGGCATCGTTCACCTCCGGAATGGATTTAGCCAAACCGGTGAGTCTTTCCGCTGTTTGCTGACCTGTATTTCTGTCTGCTTCCTTAATGGTCGTATTATTGACTTTCGTTATATTGTTTTCCGCATTATTTTCAGACACTTCATTTTTATTATCCATTGTGCAACCTGACATCAACAGAACAGCGGCGAGCGACAATATGATTTTTTGCAATGTAAAACCTCCTTAATGTTTTTCTTTGGTTCCAGCCTGTCCATCGCTACCTAGTCTGATGCATATGAGTATAAAATGCAGCTGAACATGGTGTAATCAATGGTGGGGATTGCATTCTTAGCTGGAAGTTTTCTTTATAGTCTGTAAATGTTCTTCTATCTTTATGCAAAGGAACATATATTTTATCAACAGTCTCGTCCGCTACATAACTGCTGAGTGTAGTAAATGGTAAGACATATTCTATAGAGCAGGCAGGAGGCGTCATATTGGGGAAAAAAATCTATGTTTTAGATACGAATGTCCTGTTGCAGGATCCGTATTCGATTTATTCATTCGAAGATAATGAAGTTGTCATTCCAGCAGTCGTATTAGAAGAATTGGATTCGAAAAAAAGGTATATGGATGAAATCGGAAGGAATGCCAGGCAAGTATCGAAATTGATCGATAGCTATCGTGAAAAAGGAAAGCTTCATCAGAGCATTCCGCTCCATAATGGAGGCAGCATAAGGATTGAACTCAACCACCGTTCATTTCATAAACTTCAGGAAATTTTTGTTGAGAAAACGAATGATAACAGGATATTGGCAGTCGCAAAAAATTTATCTTTGGAAGAAGAGACGAAGGAAGATGGAAAAACGGTCATTCTGGTTAGCAAAGATACTCTCGTCAGGGTTAAAGCTGACGCGATCGGTCTAGAGGCAGAGGACTTTTTAAATGATCGCGTCGTAGAACTGGATCATATATACGCTGGGCACAAAGAAGTGTTTGTCTCGATTGATAATCTGAATAAGTTTTATGAAAAAAGTTTTCTGGCACTGGAAGAACTGACAAAGGATTCATATTATCCAAATCAATTCCTGTTGATGAAGGACACGCTGGGCAGTTCAGCTTCTGCGATTGGGATAGTGGATGAGAACTGCAGGTTGGTTAAGAAATTGATGTATGAAGGGGAGCATATTTGGGGAATTAAACCGAGAAATGTCCAGCAGACCATGGCCCTTGATTTGTTGCTTCGTTCGGATATCCAGCTTGTGACGCTTATTGGTAAGGCGGGGACAGGTAAGACTTTATTGGCATTGGCAACAGGATTGATGCAAACTGAAGATTTGTCACAATATAAGAAACTTTTGGTTGCCAGGCCCATTGTTCCGGTCGGTAAAGATATTGGTTATCTGCCAGGGGAAAAAGAAGAAAAATTAAGACCATGGATGCAGCCGATTTTTGATAATCTCCAATTTCTGTTCAATACGAAAAAACCTGGGGAATTGGATGCAATTTTAGCAGGCATGAGTTCGATCGAAGTGGAAGCCCTCACCTATATCAGGGGAAGGAGCATACCGGATCAGTTCATCATCATCGATGAAGCGCAGAACTTAACGAAACATGAGGTCAAGACAATCTTGACGAGGGTCGGGGAGCGGAGCAAAATTGTCTTGATGGGAGATCCGGAGCAAATAGATCATCCTTATTTAGATGAATACAATAATGGTTTGACCTATGTTGTGGAAAAATTCAAGACCGAGCGTATTGCCGGCCATGTTAAATTGATAAAAGGGGAAAGGTCTGGATTGGCCCAACTGGCAGCTACACTTTTATAATGCAATCGGCAAGGGATATCCCTTGCCGATTTCCAAAGTTTTTGGCAAGAATGAACTAAGTCTTATTTAACAGTGAAAGACCGTACATTTTTTATCGGATCATTGATGTTGGAAGCGTCTCCGAAATAAATTTCCAGAGGGCCGCCCTCGGATATTTTAAGCGGCTTTCCATCCTTGGAAAAGCCCAGGAAAAATTCAAGTGCCGTTTCCAACGGGAATGTAAGCTCCTCATCATCGGTTGTAACGATGACTTCAGTCACCCCATTTTCAGGTTCGGCATTTTTTAAAAAAGGTTCAAAAGGGATGCCGAAAGTCCCTTCCAGCAATCTTTGCTTCTCGAACTTTCGTTCCGTTTTTATTGTGGGTGGCATTATTGCGCCTTCCTGTATTTCTTTTTGCCAATGTTTGGAGGCGGCAATCGTATATTCTTCTAATTCATTGACTTGGACTCTTTCAGCGTGGAAATATGTATCGATTTCAACTTTACGGTCATCAAAAATCCATACTCCAGGATCTAGCGTAATTGGATATTTCACTTTTCCATTTATAAATACGATGGGTTCCAAATATCTCATTCCTTTCTGTTGCTCTTTAATGATTATAATCAATTATAATTGAAATGTCACATCTTCATGATGGGTGAACAAATTCCATGGCTGGGTATATTCATTTGAGAGGTGATCGTGATATCTCAATGGCAAATTGTTTGTCAATGTCCTTGCTTTTTCACAAAACTAAAGGTAGAATTTAGAGATAAGATTTAATCGCTCTGAGCGGGGGGATTTAACATGGCATCTGATATGCTTGTCAATCATCGAGAAAAAGCTTATGCTTTATTAAAAGCAGATGCTGACAAGATTCTAAAACTGATAAAAGTTCAAATGGAAAATCTCACTATGCCTCAATGTCCTTTATATGAAGAGGTACTTGATACGCAAATGTTCGGCCTATCACGAGAAATTGATTTTGCCGTACGCTTAGGTTTGGTAGAGGAGACCGAGGGTAAATCCCTTTTGGAAACCCTTGAACAGGAATTGTCAGTTTTGCATGAAGCATCGTTAAAAAAATAATAGATAAAACATACTAACTCAAACAAATCTCGATGATTGTTTGAGTTTTTTATTTATATACATAATTAGTTAATAATGTTATACTATATTCAATAGTGACATACTAATTAATCCGCAGAAGCTCAATTTGAGTTTTTTATTTTTTGAATTTTCGATCTAAAGTTCAATGGTCATCCTCCCCATTTTTAAAAATTTCTCAATCGCATTAAACATGTGGGTTTTTCCGGTCAAATGAATTTGACAAACAATGAATCGTTAGTAGGAGAGTCAGAGCTAATTCCTTGTTTTTTTATACGAATATATGTAATTTTTTATTTTTTTATTGTATTCAGTTAATTTTAGTATTATGGTTATATTAATTGAATGTTAAATTAAATTGATAATATATTATTATAGCTAATTTTTCATTTGCTAGTGGTGTAGTGCTCTTTTTAGTTTTTATCGGATGTGAAAAACGAAAATATAAAATATATCGAAATAATTACATCAGCGATAAAATGAGCTTAATCAGAATGGACTCCTTCTTTGGGAAATGAATTCTTGAATAAAAAGTGGTGGAAATCTTTCACGCTTTTTTTCTATATATTCAATAAAAATACATATTGATTAGGGTGGTAGCAATGGGGAAACGTATAGAAAAAGTACTTGCGGCAAATCGTGGAGAAATAGCGATTAGGATTTTTCGGGCATGTACGGAATTAGACATTCACACAGTTGCAATCTATTCAAAGGAAGATTATGGTTCTTATCACCGATATAAAGCGGATGAGGCATATTTGGTTGGGGAAGGCAAAAAGCCGATTGATGCATACCTGGATATTGAAGGCATCATTGCGATTGCCAAAATGAGCGGAGTCGATGCGATTCATCCCGGTTATGGTTTCCTTTCAGAAAATATTGAATTTGCGAAACGTTGTGAGGAAGAAGGCATAATCTTCATAGGACCAGAATCAAGACACCTAGATATGTTTGGTGACAAAGTAAAAGCTAGAACACAAGCTGAACTGGCTGATATTCCGGTAATCCCTGGTAGCGATGGACCGGTGACCAATGTTGAAGAAGTCAAGGAATTTGGTAAACAATACGGTTTTCCAATTATTATAAAAGCCTCATTAGGAGGCGGCGGACGCGGCATGCGGATTGTCGAAAAAATCGAAGAAGTTGAAGAGGCTTATGATCGCGCAAAATCAGAAGCTAAAGCAGCTTTTGGTAATGATGAAGTCTATGTAGAGAGATTCATACAAAATCCGAAGCATATCGAAGTTCAAATTTTGGCGGATACTCATGGGAATATCGTCCATTTATATGAACGTGACTGTTCCGTTCAGAGACGGCATCAAAAAGTTGTGGAAGTGGCACCTTCCGTTTCCCTTTCCGAAGATTTGAGGGAAAGGATTTGTGAGGCAGCCGTCAAGTTGGCAAAAAATATTGATTATGTAAACGCTGGTACGGTCGAGTTCCTAGTCGCAAATGGCGAATTTTACTTTATTGAAGTCAATCCACGGGTGCAGGTTGAGCATACCATCACTGAAATGATTACGGGCATTGATATCGTTCAATCTCAAATCATGGTTGCTGAAGGGCATGAACTCCATGGCAAAAAGATTGGGATTCCCGAACAAGCAGGAATTAAAACTCATGGATATGCGATTCAATCAAGGGTGACGACCGAGGACCCATTGAATAATTTCATGCCTGATACCGGGAAAATGATGGTTTACCGTTCCGGTGGGGGGTTCGGTGTTCGTCTGGATGCAGGGAATGGGTTCCAAGGTGCGGTCATCACACCTTATTATGATTCCCTTCTCGTAAAACTCTCTACTCATGCGCTTTCATTTGAGCAGGCAGCTTCCAAAATGGTTCGTAACCTTAAAGAATTCAGGATTCGTGGTATTAAAACAAATATCCCCTTCCTTGAAAATGTTGTAAAACATGAAAAATTCATAAATGGGGAATATGATACATCGTTCATTGATTCAACACCTGAATTATTTAGCTTCCCAATTAGAAAAGACCGTGGGACAAAAATGCTTTCATATATCGGAAATGTGACAGTGAATGGATTCCCGGGAGTCGAGAAAAAGAAAAAACCTGTTTTTGATCCTGCTCCAATTCCGAATGTTGGTGGCCTGCCGCTTAACTCGGGAACAAAAAATATACTTGAAGAGCAAGGTGCAGAGGGACTTGTCAATTGGATCAAAGAGCAGAAAGAGGTATTGATCACAGATACGACTTTCCGTGATGCCCATCAATCTTTACTGGCGACGAGAATTCGGTCGAAAGATATCCTTGATATCGCTGAGCCTACAGCAAAACTGCTTCCTGATTTATTTTCAATGGAAATGTGGGGCGGGGCAACTTTCGATGTCGCATATCGCTTCTTGAAAGAAGACCCGTGGGACAGGCTGTTAAGTTTCAGGAAAAAAGCACCGAATGTCCTATTACAAATGCTTTTAAGGGCTTCAAATGCGGTTGGTTATAAAAATTATCCTGATAATGTCATTCGTGAATTCGTAGAGAAATCAGCGGATGCAGGCATTGATGTTTTCCGTATCTTCGATAGTTTAAACTGGGTTAAAGGGATGGAATTGGCGATTGATGCAGTCCGTCAATCCGGCAAAATTGCGGAAGCTGCCATTTGTTATACAGGGGATTTGAATGACCCATCACGCAGCAAGTATAATATCGACTACTATAAAAATATGGCGGTGGAATTGGAACAAGCCGGTGCCCATATTTTAGCGATCAAGGATATGGCTGGCCTCTTGAAACCTGATGCTGCTTACCGCCTTGTCTCCGAACTGAAAGAATCGACATCCCTTCCGATCCATCTGCATACTCATGATACAAGCGGAAATGGAATTTACATGTATTCTAAAGCGATTGAAGCTGGTGTGGATATCGTTGATACGGCGATTGGTTCATTGGCTGGACTTACTTCGCAGCCAAGTATACAAACACTTCATTATGCATTGGAGGGTTTAAGCAGACAGCCTAAGTTGGAAGTCGATTCACTAGAGCGTTTAGGGGAATATTGGGGTGAGGTCAGGAAATACTATCATGACTTCGAAAGCGGCATGAATGCACCTCATACCGAGGTTTACAAACACGAAATGCCGGGCGGTCAATATAGTAATCTGCAGCAGCAAGCCAAAGCAGTGGGGCTCGGAGACCGCTGGCATGAAGTGAAAGAGATGTACCAGCGCGTCAATGTAATGTTCGGCGATATCGTTAAAGTGACTCCTTCATCCAAAGTTGTTGGGGACATGGCTTTATTCATGGTACAAAATAACTTATCTGAAGAAGATGTTTTGACAAAAGGTAAATCCATCGATTTCCCTGATTCAGTCATAGAGTTATTCGAAGGCTATCTAGGTCAGCCAGTTGGGGGATTCCCTAAAGAGCTTCAGGAAGTTATCCTGAAAGGGAAGAAACCTATAACAGTAAGGCCGGGTGAATTATTGGAAGAAGTGGACTTTGCAGCGCTTAAAGAAGAATTATTCAAGGAATTGGGACGGGCAGTCACTGATTTCGATGTGCTTGCATATGCCCTATATCCAAAAGTATTCCTGGACTACAATAAAACGATTGAGCTGTTTGGAGATGTTTCCAACCTCGATACCGCGACTTTCTTATATGGTATGAGGCTAGGGGAGGAAATCGAAGTTGAAATTGAAAAGGGTAAAACGCTCATCGTAAAATTGGTTTCAATCGGTCAGCCATTGGCTGATGGAACACGGGTTGTGTATTTTGAGTTGAATGGTCAATCACGTGAAGTGATCATCAAGGATGAAAACATTAAATCTTCCGTTGTATCAAAAGTTAAAGCTGACCCAAAAAATAAAGAACAGCTCGGTGCGACAATGCCAGGTACGGTTATTCGTGTAGTGGTCGAGAAAGGAGATCAGGTCAAGCAGGGTGATCACCTGATCATTACGGAAGCGATGAAAATGGAAACTACCGTGCAAGCACCATTCTCCGGGACCATCAAAGATATTTATGTAAAAGATGGAGAAGCGATCAGTACTGGAGACTTATTGATTGAAATAACTAAGTAATATCGCTGACTGTGACCTTGTGAATGATTTAAGGTATATGGGGTATGCTTGAGGTTTCAAGCTGCTCTGTACCCTCTTTTTAGGCAATATACGGTCATCTTAAGATAAAACAAAAACCACCATTCCGGGAATGGTGGTTTTTGTTTTATCCTATTATATTATTGATTGAACAATCAGACATTAAGGGGCGGGGACGGTTGGTGTTATATCCTGTTCATCCTGTCCTTTGACTGTGTGCGTGGAGTTTCTTTTTTGCTTGGCAAGTGCATTTTTTTTGCTTCTTGATGTCAATAGCAACAAATAGCTCATTACACCAAAAAAGCAGGCAATGAATAATGCATGTGTCAATGCGATATATAAGTTTTGCCTTGAGAAAATGATAAAGGCTCCAGCGGTAACCTGTAAAAATACGAGAATGAATGCAGCAATCCAACCGCCATATAATACTTTTTGATTTTTGTAATGTTTTTTTGCTATATAAGCCACATATGATACCCAAATGAAAATAACGCCTGCGATTGCACGGTGTCCCATCTGAATCCATTCATAAAGGTTAGAGGGGAGTGCAATACTGTCATTTACACATAAAGGCCAATCCTTACAGATAAGACTTGATTCTGTATGCCTTACAAGAGCACCCGTATATACGACTACCAGACAAAAAGTCAATACTCCAATAATATGGAATTTCATTCGTTTGTCAACTATAAGTTTTTCGGCTTCGAACTTCTTGTCTACTTCAAAAATCAACAATGTCAGTAAAAAGACGGCAGCAAAGGAAATGAGCGATATGCCAAAATGAAGGGCAAGGACGAAATCGGATTGTGACCAAATGACGGCAGCGGCACCGATTAACCCTTGCAGTAACAGAAAACCAAAAGAAAGGACGGATAAGAAACGTGCTTCACGGATATGGCCGATTTTTTTCCAAGACAAATACGATAAAAGTAAAACCAAGAATCCTCCAGCACCTGAAACGAGACGATGGGAAAGTTCAATGACCAATTCAATCGTGATTTTGTCCGGTATCAATTGGCCATTGCACAATGGCCAGGACCTGCCGCATCCCATGCCGGAATCCGTCTTCGTGACTAAAGCTCCGCCAAGTAAGATGAAAAGCATTACAATCGTTGTTAAAACAGCAAACCATTTAAGAGACGATTTCACTAGTAGCCCCACCTTTTTCTCTGTAGCAAATTAGGATTGTTCCATAAAATTAATAATAGCATAAGATTTTTCATAATATTTGTCGAACTTCCTCGATATTACACAAAATAGAATGATTTTACAAGTTCAGTTAATATTATAACTATTAATTAAAATGCCTGAAATAGTTGAAAGTTACAAGAGACTTTGATAGAAATAAAGGGAGTGTAAACCTTCAAGTAGGAGCAAAATAGGGAATGAGCCTAGGGGATGATGATAATAGCATACTATTCATGTTCTTGATGAACATCTTACAAGAGCAGTAAATTATTGAGACACAAATTGGTCAAAAATATCCGAAAAATTTTCACAAAAGCTTCCAAAAATGTGTTTTAATATATTGAAGAAATGATTTTACTAAATTTTACTGTTATTAAGCATGATATTAAGAATGATAGCTCTCGATGGATTCCATTGACGACGGTCATTGGTAAATAATTTACTTTTTGCTTACGCTTCCTTGGTTACAAATATCAAAAAGTATGAAATAATGTTCTATAGCATATGTAAGTATTTTTTTGCATTTGCGTCTGTGCTGAATGATTTAAAGGAGGAAAACAAATGTCAGAAACAAGGGGTTTGTCAGAAGCTGTCATGGAGGACAGTAAAGCCGCCCTTCAATCGGATATACCTGAAACAACAGCTTGGAAGGATTTTCTTGCACTTATAAAAGTGGGGATCGTCAATTCAAATATAATTACAGCTTTTACCGGCGTGTGGTTAGCTCTTCATTTTTCGGGGCTTAGCTTCTTAAACAATCTAGATGTAGTGTTTTATACACTTGCAGGTTCAGCGCTAATAATGGCGGGATCTTGCAGTTTCAATAATTATTATGACCGTGATATCGATCATTTAATGGAAAGAACGAAAAACCGTCCAACGGTAACTGGGAAAGTACAGCCTTCAAAGGTATTGGCTTTAAGTTTCGGTTTAATTGCTGCAGGGCTGATTTTACTTGCATTTACTAATATGACAACTGCCATACTAGGTGCATTCGGCGTCTTCGCCTATGTTGTTTTATATACTATGGTTTTCAAACGTAGATTTGTCTCGAATACGATTATAGGCAGTATCTCCGGAGCGGTGCCTCCACTTATCGGGTGGGCTGCAGTCGACCCGGGCCTTGATAAGATCGCCTGGGTCCTGTTCGCGATCATGTTCTTGTGGCAGCCCCCTCATTTTTATGCACTTGCAATGAGGCGTGTCGAAGAATATCGGGCAGCTGGAGTACCTATGCTTCCGGTCGTAAAAGGGTTCAAGGCTGCAAAAAGATCGATTATGCTATGGATCGTCTGTTTAATGTTCATTCCTTTCTTTTTAACTCCATTAGGAACTCCGTTAGTTATTCTTGCTGCATTATTAAGCACAGGTTGGCTTATTTTGGGGATTAAGGGGTATAAAAAGAAAGACGATATTAAATGGGCAACATCCATGTTTGTATATTCTTTAAATTATATGACCATTTTATTTGTAGCGATGGTTATTGTCACACTCATCTAGTTTTAAACTGGCGGCCTGTTCTTTTACAGGCTCCAGCTTTCTGATAAATAATGCACTGACCGCCATTCATACATATTAACGGAACCAACCGGGTCATACATAAGAGCGGTTACATGAATCATCTTAATAATTCCTTAGATTAGGGATTCTTTCTTTTTAGAAATTGACATAGAGAGAATATTCGCAATTGCGCCCATTTTTATTTTTGTGAGAAAATTTTGACGAAAGAGGGGTTTCTGAAGCTATGAAAAAAAGGCTGCACAAATGGCGCCTAATTGCTCTGCTGGGTATTGTAGGACTTGTCCTTTCGGGCTGCGGCGAACCATTTCTATCCGCGCTGAAGCCAGCTGGCGATGTTGCGCAATCTCAGTATGACTTACTGATATTGAGTACACTAATCATGGTACTGGTTATTATTGTTGTGATTATTTTGTTCGTTGTAGTTTTACTACGCTTCCGCCGGAAGGAAGGCGACGAAACAATACCGAAACAAATTGAAGGAAGTCATAAACTCGAAATTATCTGGACTGTTATTCCTATCCTTCTTTTAATTGTTCTGGCTGTTCCAACCGTCGTCACGACTTTCGACTTAGCCGACACAAAGGCAATGGATAAGAAAGATAAGGATGGAAAAACGAAGGATGCACTTGTCGTGAATGTTAGGGCAAACCTTTATTGGTGGGAGTTTGAATATCCAGACCTTGGCGTTGTAACCAGTCAGGATTTGGTTGTGCCAACAGATCAAAAAGTGTACTTCAATCTAACAGCTTCAGATGTTAAGCACTCATTCTGGGTACCGTCTGTCGGAGGAAAGATGGATACAAATACAGAAGGGGTCAATCAGTTTTTCTTAGAATTTGACAGTGAAAAGGCAGAAGATTCGAACAACTTGTTCTACGGAAAATGTGCTGAGCTTTGCGGTCCTTCACATGCTTTGATGGATTTTAAGGTCATACCGAAGTCTAAAAGCGATTTTGAAGCATGGACAAAAGATATGAAAGCCGCTAAGGAACCTGTCGTTGAAGGTGATCTAGCCAAACAGGGTGAAGATGTCTTTAATCAAAGTTGTATAGGCTGCCATGCGGTGACACCGAATGACAGCAGGCCTGAAGCTGCTCGTCAGGCTCCGAATCTGGCTACATTCGGTGAGCGTCAAAAAGTAGCTGGCGTATTGGATCATACGGAAGAAAATGTAAAAAAATGGATCAAGGATCCTGAGAAGTATAAACCGGGCAACACGATGACCGGTACTTACGGTGAACTTTCGGATTCAGATATTAATGCACTGGCAGCTTATCTATTAGAGCTTAAGGTGGAAGACAAATAGAACATTGGTTAAGGAGGTTAAATCGTGAGTACGTACGCTAATAAAAAAGGATTTGGCGCTACGATTTGGGATTATCTGACGACGGTAGACCATAAGAAAATCGCCATTTTATATCTTATCTCTGGCGGGTTATTCTTTGTAATCGGCGGTTTGGAAGCGATGTTTATCCGTATCCAGCTTGCAATCCCAAATAATGACTTCGTAAGTGCCGGATTTTATAATGAAATATTGACCATGCACGGTACGACTATGATATTTCTGGCAGCCATGCCATTGGTGTTTGCTGTAATGAATGCGGTTGTACCCTTACAGATAGGGGCACGTGATGTCGCGTTCCCATTTTTGAATTCATTAGGTTTTTGGTTGTTTTTCTTTGGAGGAGTCTTTCTGAATCTTTCATGGTTTTTAGGGGGGGCTCCTGATGCAGGATGGACATCATATGCATCACTTTCCCTGCACTCCGAAGGCCATGGTATTGATTTTTACGTCCTGGGATTACAGATATCGGGATTGGGAACATTAATTGCGGGGATCAATTTCCTTGTAACCATTATCAATATGCGTACGCCTGGTATGACATATATGCGTATGCCGCTGTTTACATGGTCAACTTTCGTTGTTTCCGCATTGATATTATTCGCTTTTCCTCCGCTTACGGTAGGATTGGTGTTGATGATGTTCGACAGGATGTTCGGCTCGAATTTCTTTGATGTAGCAGCTGGCGGGAATACGATCATTTGGGAGCATTTATTCTGGATATTCGGTCACCCGGAGGTATATATCCTAATCCTTCCTGCTTTCGGTATTTTTTCCGAAATTTTCGCTACCTTCTCAAGAAAAAGATTATTCGGATATTCATCGATGGTATTTGCAACCGTTTTAATCGGTTTCTTAGGTTTCATGGTTTGGGCGCATCACATGTTTACCACTGGTTTAGGACCTATCGCGAATGCAATCTTTGCCGTCGCTACCATGGCTATCGCAGTACCGACAGGTATTAAGATATTCAACTGGATCTTTACGATGTGGGGAGGAAGCGTCAAGTTCACGGTGCCGATGCTTTATGCAGTTGCCTTTATTCCTTCCTTTACCATGGGTGGCGTGACAGGTATCATGAACGCATCCGCTCCTGCTGATTACCAGTTCCATGACAGCTATTTCGTTGTTGCCCATTTCCACTATGTAATCGTCGGTGGGGTTGTATTGGGATTATTGGCTGGTATCACATTCTATTGGCCGAAGATGTTTGGAACGATGTTATGCGAGAAATTGGGGAAAGTCACATTTTGGACGTTCTTGATCGGTTTCCATTTAACGTTCTTCATTCAACATTTCTTAGGTCTAATGGGTATGCCTCGCCGCGTATTCACGTTCTTGGACAATCAAGGACTCAATACGGGTAATATGATCAGTACAGTCGGTGCCTTCTTGATGGCTTTTGCAGTCATCGTCATGGTAATCAATATCATCATGACTTCAGCGAAAAACGAAAAAGTCGGCAATGATCCTTGGGGAGACGGCCGTACACTAGAATGGGCCATTCCATCACCGCCGCCGTTTTATAATTTTAAACAACTGCCGCTTGTCCGCGGATTAGATCCTTACTGGGTTGAGAAAATGGAAGGGAAAAAGGAAATGACTCCTGCAGAACCACTGGGGGATATCCATATGCCTAATTCATCCATTCTGCCTTTAACGATTTCTTTCGGTTTATTCGTAGCCGCATTCGGTGCTCTATATAATATGGATGATAAGACATGGACACTGCCTATAATCATTGTCGGGCTTTTGATTACATTCGTTTCAATGTTAATCCGTTCCGTTAAAGATGATCATGGATTCCATATTCATAAAGAAGACCTTATGGACGATAAAGACAAGGGAGGTAAGGCATAATGCAAGCAGATGAAAGATTCACGGATGCCACTTGGCCTGCTTCTCCCGAGAAAGCGACTTTAGAAGGTAAAAATAAGTATTTGGGATTCTGGTTGTTTCTTGGTGGAGAGACGGTATTATTCGCCTCACTTTTTGCAACTTACCTTGCATTGAAGGATAAAGTTCCAAATGGTGACGCTGCCTTAGCTAAAGATTTATTCGAATTACCGCTGACTTTTGTAGCAACCATGCTGTTATTGACCAGTTCATTAACCAGTGTGTATGCGATGTACCATATGAAAAATAACCACTTTAAACAAATGCAAGCATGGCTTGTAATTACGGTTGCTCTTGGCTTTGCTTTTCTAGGTCTCGAGATATATGAATTTAATCACTATGTTCATGAATTCCATCATACTTTTACGAGCAGTGCATTCGGCTCCGCGTTCTATACGTTAGTTGGTTTTCACGGCGCGCACGTTGCCTTTGGTTTGGTTTGGATCATATCTCTTATGGTACGTAATGCAAGAAGGGGTTTGAATTTGTACAATGCCCCTAAATTTTATGTTGCGAGTCTATATTGGCATTTCATTGACGTAGTCTGGGTGTTTATCTTTACTGTCGTATACTTAATGGGAATGGTGGGATAACTGATGGCGAATGAACAATCAAATTCAGCGAACCCGAATGTCGATTTAAAATATCGCCGTAAGAAAAATGCTGAAGAGATGAAACACCAAGTGATAACATTTACACTTATGATCTTCTTTACATTAATTGCTTTTGCTGCAGTAGGAATTGAGGGTTTTTCACATTGGTTCATTAAACCAGTCATTTTGCTGCTGGCAGTTGTACAAGTGATTTTCCAATTGTATTATTTCATGCATATGAAGCATAAAGGGCATGGAACCATTGCATTGTTTTTATTTTCCGGCCTTGCAGTCGGCTTGATAACAGTGCTGACTTTCGTAACAATCGTCTGGATATGAATTATGCAGAAAATCGGCTATTGAATGATAGCCGGTTTTCTTTATGTGTTGATTGCTAGAAAAAGAATCCAGGTTTATCTATATTTGTTACCATGTTTCTTTTTAGGTATAATGAAAGTAAGAAAAAGTTCATGAACGAGGTGATTTTTTTGTCTATTGATATTTTCGGATTTCGCGCTTTGTGGAGTCCTTATTATTTTGCCGTCCTCGTACTAATAACCGTTGGCTATTTTTGGCTGGTGACAAAAAAAAGGGCGAAGTTTTCGGACAGTTCATCGCTTTCCGTTAAACAGGCAACTTATTTTTTGATAGCCATGTTCCTTCTATATGTGGTAAAAGGATCGCCACTGGACTTATTGAGCCATATCATGTTCAGCGCCCACATGTTTCAAATGGCACTGCTCTATCTCGTGATTCCGCCTTTATTTATCATAGCGGTTCCAGATTGGCTTATAAGAACTTTCATAAATTCAAGGGGAGTGAAGACTTTATTTCGATTTTTCACGAGACCTCTTGTCGCCCTTTTACTATTTAATGTTCTTTTCTCGCTGTACCATATCCCATTAGTGTTCGACTTTATCAAAACTGGGATGTGGTTTCATGCCGGATACACGGTCCTTTTATTTACGACTGCCGTTTTGATGTGGTTCCCGCTTGTCAATCGACTGCCGGAACGTGAAAGTCTATCAGGTGTGAAAAAAGTAGCTTATATTTTCGGCAGTGGCATTCTAATGACCCCTGCTTGCGCTTTAATCATTTTTGCTAATGATCCGATGTATGATACATTTACGAATGCGGAATCTTGGGCGAGTGCCATGGAACTTTGCGTTCCTGCTTCAGCACTGTCGGGCTTAACGCTCAGTGGCCCGGAAATGTTCAATGGCCTGCCATTGCTTGAGGATCAACAGCTTGGTGGGGTTCTGATGAAGGTGATTCAAGAAATCGTTTTAGGCTATGTATTAGGTGTCATTTTCTTTGCTTGGTTCAAAAAGGAGAATGGCGGCCAAAATGATATCGATCCGATACCTTCGGATTTTCAGACTGTAGAATAATTGTACGATAAAAAGACTTGTCTTGAGGCGGACAAGTCTTTTATCTGCCTTTGACTGATTTTCGAATTAAAGCAAATAGCCAGTGATTTGACTTGGCTATTCTATAAAAGTGAGCATTCTGTTAATAATCCTTGATTTTATTGAATTTTATGATTGCCTCTTATAAAATGGTAGTTGATTAATAAATATAGAGAGGACTACACTTCATATGTCTTTACCAATCCTTCCAACGATAAGTACAGCCTTCATTGTATTAAGTGCCATCACTGTTGCAATTGGCTGGTATCAAATTAAACAACGCAAAATCGAGACCCATAAAAAAACCATGATGGCAGCTGCGATTTTTGCGGTGATCTTTTTCACTATATATCTTTCCCGGACGGTCTTCATTGGTAGTACGTCATTTGGCGGACCCGATGACATAAAAATTTATTATACGATTTTTTTGATTTTCCATATAACTCTTGCAACAACTGGAGCTGTTTTGGGGATCATCATGCTTACCACTGGGTTTAAAGGAAAATTCGCCATTCATAAAAAAATCGGGCCTGCGACAAGCATCATTTGGTTTTTCACTGGGATTACTGGAGTAGCTGTTTACATCCTGCTTTATGTGATTTATCATGGCGGCGAAACAACATCTTTAATAAAGGCGATCCTAGGATTTTAAAATGACGAAAAAGCCTGGTGCAAAAAAGCATCAGGCTTTTGTAATGGATACAAAAAAAGAGAGCATCACGCATGACCCTCTCTCTTTGTACCCGCTTTTCGCTGACGGCTTTTACAGGCCGTTGAATTGTGTAAGTTCTTCTTTGATTTGAGCGAGGATTTTTTCACATTGTTTAACTAGTGATGCAGGGAAATCCTCTCCTTCACCATATTCAACTCCGTGTGGATAATAGTGTTTTCCTAATAGAGGAACCATTAGTTTGATGATGGCCCTGTGAGCGCCAACATCGCCCTCTGTAGCATAGCCAAGTATTCTCAGGTAAAACGTGCCTTCTTTTAATTCGAACTTACGATCGTAACTGACTCTTTCGTAATCCCATTGTTCTGCTCGTATTAAACCATATTGCGGCATTAGGTCATCTAGTCGGTTTAAGTCGGCTGTGATGTTTTCGATTCCAAAGCTTTCAAATTTCACGAGTAGTACCTCCTATGTTTACTATTGAGAATTAAAATGACATACCGGGAAAATATTATGTACATGAATATATTAAAAATCTCCAAGTATGTTTATAATATACCATTTTATCCTATATTTTATAATAGTACGAAATGGTGGAAGTTGCAATGAACTCAACCATGGTATTTTAATCATTCACAAAGGTTCCATTTTTTTAATAAATTTAATGAAGGGGCAGTCAATCGTAAATTAGAAAATTATGATTGAACAGTGATATAATCAAGAAAGAAAGGTTTTTGCATTGGATACATAAATTAGATAGAGAGAGGGAGTGTTCCTCTGCGCAGTTTAGGTAAGGTGTTGGTGTTAATCATTATTTTTTTCGTAATCGGTATTTATCTTAATATCGGCGATGAAGATGAAGGAAACCCTCTTATTGATGGTAACAAAGGTGTTAACCCCAATGGACATATAAATGAAAAAAGCACTTCCTCTGAAAAGGAAGGGGTTACTGAAGTGACAGAAGGTCTGGCAGTAACGATCGGGAAAAATGCAAAAGAGATAGAAAGGCAATATGGTAAGCCGGATCGAATTGATTTGTCAGCCTACGGATATGAATGGTGGGTGTATAAAAAGGACTATAATAATTACTTCCAATTAGCCGTTGAAAATGAAAAAGTGGTATCCGCTTATGGAATAGGTGATGAGGTCAATGTCGCTCCTTTTAAAATTGGACAATCGATTGATGCCATCTATTCTAGTTTATATGTGGAACCTACCGTTGATATTGAAGTTGGTCACAGTTCCTATCGTTTTGAATTGTCGGAGGAAGATATGAACATGAGGCCGTTGATTGATTTAGGGAATATTAATGTTCAGCTTTATTTGGATAAATTCACCGGGACTGTTTCAAGCATCCGATTTTTGGATGATTCCACCCTATTGAAACAAAAGCCGTATGAGTTGACCTATCATGGTGAACTTGTGACAGTTAAGGATCTTTCTGATGAAGACATGGTTAAAGTGGAAGATGGCAATGAGCAGCAAATTTTCGATATTACGAATATAATGCGAAGCAGGTTTGATTTGAAGCCTTTAGAATGGGATGCCGCAACTGCGGAGGTTGCTTACCTTCATAGCCGGGAAATGACGGACACACCTGAAGGGACCCATGTGTCTGAAATAAAGGGGGATTTGGAAAAGCGTCTCGATGCAGGTCATGTAAAATACAGGGCGGCAGGTGAAAATATAGCGGCCAAATATGTGGATGCAGCTGCAGTCATGGAAGGTTGGCTAAATAGCAAAGGGCATCGGGATGCGATGCTGGACGAGGAATTTACAGGTCTGGGCGTCGGGGTATATAAAAAGTATTACACCCAGAATTTCATAAAGAGATAAAGAAACGGATCCGATTTGGGTCCGTTTTCTTGTTGTGGATCATATTTTCAAAATGAAAAAGGTTTCTGTCGATATAGCGTAAAGTTCCTGATCCCCACCGTGGGCCTTCCCCTCGATGAGGATCTTTTGCCAATGGAGTGTTTTACATAAGGAACTTGGATTCCGCAGTTAGTCCAATTGCATATGAAAAGGAATGTTATGCACTTTTTATTTACCTTTAGCATATGGTGCAATAGGCGATGTCTAAGTGTGAGGTGAGAGTAATGGCAAAAAGAAAGCGGCCCTCCGTGGATAAATTTCGGGAATTTGTAAAGGAACATCCTCATTTAGTGAATGAAGTGAGAAGCAAACAAGCAACGTGGCAGGAACTTTTTGAAGAGTGGTATTTACTCGGAGAAGATCATCCACGCTGGCAGGCTGACGGCAGTGTGGGTGAGCCCAAAGAGAATATAGGATCTCCATCACCGCCGGTTGAAAAGGGAGACCAAAGCACTGAGTTGATCGGTTCGTTAATGAGTGCCGTTAAAAACATGGATATGGGGCAGATTCAACAATATATTACGAATGCCAATCAGGCCATCGGTGCAATCCAAGGAGTGCTATCTGCTTTCCAAGGGAATAAATCAGGTGATACCAGTCCTCCCCCAAAAGAAAAAGAGCAGAGAGCTAACCCTTTTTTATTCTCCAAAGATTAAGGAGGGTTTTTCATGCGTCAGAATATATATGAATTCATTCAAACAAATGAAGATATGCGAAATTACTTGAGGATTCAGCCTGCATGGTACAAAAGGTTAATGCGTAATCCACATGAAGTGGATGTGTTTGAAACAGAAGCGAAATATTATTTTGAGAAGTCGATTCCACATCGGGTCTCTAAATTTTCGGAAAGCGTTCAGGTTGCCTCAATGATGCTTCATATGTTTCAAGCGATGAATGCTCCAGGTGAATGAAGAAAATAAGAGTAAATTACTCCTTTTGGCGAACAATAAAGGCAAAAGGGGGACGATGGAATGAGAAAGTTGATATTGGCTCTAACAGTGTTGATGGCAGCGTCGGGGTGTGGGAAGAAAATACCGGAACCTGAAAATTCAGGAATAGCCATGCAAGGTGTTTCTGCACTTGCTGCCAACACTGTATCGAGCATCCAAAACTCGGATGAGGACTTTCGGGTAAAAACGTTTGTAAAAGGCAACTCTGTCTATGTAGAGTGCTACTTGAAAAACTATGTTTTTTCTGAATCAAATCCTGAACAATTGGCAACTGTGTCCGTATTTATTGATAATCAAAAGAAAGTCGATATGAAAACCGCGGCATTTATCTTAAAGGATGTTCCGAATGGCATGCATAAGATTAAGTTGGAGATTTTGAATGGTGCAGGTGAAAAAACAGGTCTGCAAAAAGAGATTGAGGTACATATCACTTCCTCGATTTAATCAAACCATTAGCATCTAAAAGGGAGAAATGGTAAAATGGTTGTGGAGGTGAGCTTGTTAATGCTTGCTACTATGGAAATCATCGACATTTTACATCAGGCTGATGGATTAGCTGAAATGATCCTTCATTCTGAAATAGGGGAAGAATACCTCCTTAGTTTATATAAATTACAAAACGACAAAGATGCCCAGCGGAAAATTTCCAAGTTTACTTCGCTAAAGGATCTATTTGAAGATGTTCAAAGGTTCGGTAAATATCATCCGGATTATAAACGCATCAATTTAGAAACGAGGCAAGCTAAACGAGACATGGATATGCATCCTGCCGTAGCAAGGTTCAAGCGGGCGGAGACCGAATTGCAATCCGTTCTTGATGAAATAAGCGGAAGAATTGGCCGAGCGGTTTCTGAACAGGTCAAAACGCCGGCGGGGAATCCATTTTTTGTTTCATCCGGCGGATGTTCAACGGGAAGCTGTGGAACCGGGGGAAGTTGCGGGTGCTCTGCTTAAGGTAATGGCCGGATTGTGAACATTAGGCCGGTATATAACATGCAGCCATCGAAATTCGACATTGCTACGAAGTTCGGTGGCTGTGTCATGTTTGGAACCTTCGTCGGGACATTCAATGAACCGATGCATGTATAAAGGTCTTTCATTGTACCTTGATTTTATCATTTATATTCCGGATACGTGACAAAGCGATTAACTGCGAAATAAAATACAATCCGGACAAAGGTTGCCGCAGCAAAACATCTTTTGCTGCGGCACATAAAAACGATGCCGGAATACATATAAATGTTCTTCCTGCCGTACGAAAATGGTTTCACAATGAAGCTGCTTGCCACGCATTGAAAGGCTTGCGGCTTTTTTTATTAAGAGAGAAAGCTTACCATCATCATTTTGTGCCGGATGATAATGGATATATATAAATGGTATACCTGTGAACTTTTTTATCGAAGCTTGGGTAATATCATCATTATCTAATAGATGATCAATAAATTGATGCCAGATTTGGTTTAAATCCATCGTTTGTTTGGCTCCCTTCACAGTGTGTATATTCATAATAGTGAGAGAATTTTGTTTATAATCTTTTTTTCTTGGTTGAAAGTAAAGATTCTGCTATGCTACACTTAGTTAAAACCTTTATAAAAGGGAGTTATTGATATGCTTGGAGCGAGACAGGGAATCATCGTCTATTTACATACATTAAAACAAGCCAAAATGCTTAGGAAATTTGGAAATATCCATTATGTTTCAAAAAAGTTGAAATATGTTGTGCTTTATACGAATATGGATGAAGTGGAACCACTAGTGGAAAAGCTGAATAATTATTCGTTCGTTAAAAAGGTGGACCTTTCTTATAAGCCTTTTCTGAAGGTGGAGTTCGAAAACTCCAAACCGGATAAAGCGAAAGAATATGATTATAAAATGGGAATTTGAAAAAAGCTGACTCATGCGGAGTCAGCTCTTTTCATTTTCCGGGCATCAACATCTTTCAACCTAATGGCGGAAGATATCTATTCATTCGCAAAATGCCGATTAAGTGTTGGTAGTACAACTCTATTTCTGCAAAGAGCACCGAAGGTTTCACGTCGATTTCAATAATTGGTCTATCCAGTTCCTCCGCCAAGTTCTCAAAAAGCTCATAGCGTTTGTTTTTGGTGGCATGTGGATTAGGTATACCTTCACGGCAAATGTAAAGCGGCTGGAATTTCCCGGGATCTGTGGGCTCCATGACGATAACCAATGACGTTACCTTTTTATCATTTATAGTAGTATGCATGGCCAAGAGCCTTGCAACTCGATGTTTCTGATTGCGACCTACTTCCAGCAACTCATATATATCGGAATATCCTTGTCCAATTTCAATAAAACGTTGAATCAATTAAACCTCTCCTAACTAACTTATTATTCATTACTTTATCATTATCCCTCATAAAAGAGAAGGACAACTTCATTGACGAATCATGACAAAGAAAAGTGGTTTATGAATAAAAAAAAGCCCTGCAAAAATATGCAGGGTCCTTCTATGTCTAACTAAGGACCAGAAGGCAAAGGGAGAGGAGAAACCGGAGGAAGAACTTATGGGGAAACGTAAGCCTTCTCCGCGGTTGGCAACAACACCTAAAAAGGAATGTTGTTATTCACATTATTGCCAAAAACCACTTTATTATTCAAAATGTAAAAGATTTATAAAAAGAATGGATATCTTCTATCCATGGTACGAAATGATAAGTTCTTTTCATCTTGGAAATGAAGCCAAATGGGTTTAAATATTGGCTAGCTTTTTCTAATATGTTAGGATAGGAAAGTAACAGAAATTTGTCATAAAATGTGGTGAGGATGATGAGGGTCGTTTCCGGAATTTGCAAAGGAAGACCACTTAAGGCTGTACCGGGTACAGGAACCCGGCCGACTACTGATAAAGTCAAGGAATCCATTTTCAACATGATTGGTCCTTATTTCGAAGGAGGGCTGGTCCTCGACTTGTTTGCGGGAAGCGGTGGACTGGGAATTGAAGCGTTAAGCAGAGGCATGGATAAAGCCATATTTGTCGACCGGGATTTTAAAGCAAATCAAACGGTTAAGGCCAATTTGGAACTATGCAAGTTTTCAGACCGTGCAGAAGTTTATAAAAATGATTCAGAGCGTGCACTGAAGGCTTTGGTGAAAAGGGAAATGACTTTTGAATTGATTTTTCTTGATCCACCTTATAAGAAACAAAAGCTAGTCGAGATTCTTGAAGAAATACATAAATACCGATTGCTGAACGATATGGGATACATTGTTTGTGAGCATGGCCATGATGTTACTTTGCCAGAAAAAGTTGGTGACTTTACCGTTAAGAGAAAAGAAGTTTATGGCGTCATTGCCGTTACGATTTATCAATGGGGAAACGTACACGAACAGGGGGAACTATGAATGTCCAAAATAGCGATTTGTCCGGGGAGTTTTGATCCAATAACTTTTGGTCATCTTGATATCATTCAAAGGGGAGCGAATGTTTTTGATGAGGTGTATGTGGTCATCGTGAACAATTCAGCGAAAAATTCTCTTTTTACAGTGGAGGAGAGACTGGAACTAATTACTGAAGCGACTGCCCATATGCCGAATGTTAAAGTGGATTTCTATCAGGGATTGACGGTCGACTATGCTGAAAGCGTTTCCGCGAATGCGATCATCAGGGGATTGAGGGCGACTTCCGACTTTGAGTATGAAATGCAGGGAACTTCGATGAACCGATTCCTTAACAATAAAATAGAGTCATTCTTTATCATGACGAAAAATCAATATTCTTTCTTGAGTTCAAGTATCGTGAAAGAGGTTGCGAAGTATGGCGGGGATATTTCCGAACTAGTGCCAAGCGTCGTCCAGAAAGCTCTGGCCAAAAAATACGAGGAACTGAAAGGATAGAAAAAAGAGCATTGCCAACGCGCAATGCTCTTTTTTCGGTTTACGAAAGGCCTTTGAATAGCCTTTTGGTAAATATGATGATGTATAGGATCAAAAACACAAGTGTTAGAATGGGGCCAATATCAAGCATGCTTTGATATAGGGAATTCGCGTGTTCATCTGATCCGCTGACTGGGAATGCGTTTATCGGGTTGCCGCTGTACATTGTGCCTTTATAGAATGGTTCCCAAAGCAGGACGGTAATAATGGATGCCAGAAGGCCATGTGCTATCCTAGCCAGAAAAAAGGGAGTGAAACGAATGTCCGTTGCGGCAATGATGCTGGCAACTTGCGCTTGAATGCTGAACCCGTTGAAAGCTAAGATGAAACTTGTCATCACAGTTTGCTGAAAGAGTGTCGCCTCTTCGACCGTGCTGGTTAATTTTGAACCTAGAGTCATTTCAAACATGCCTGATATGAAGGGGAGGCTTAAGGAATCGGGGAAATTAAAAATATGTAAAATTCCTCCGACCCCAGAAGCTAGCAATCCGGTAATGTTCATATGAAATAAAAGCTTGTTCACCACAGAAAAGAGAATGATGAAACCCCCGATCATCAATAGGGTTTGGATGGATGAGAGTACCGCATCTCCAAGTAAACTGCCAAATGGTCTTGTTTCTTTTATTCTGGTTCGATGCATTTGGCTAAAGGCTTGTCTTATGGAAGGGAGCTTGGTCAGTACTTTTGTATGGGATTTTTCTTCTTTCCAACGGTAAAAACGCATGATGATGCCTACACAAAAATTTCCTAGGTAATGGGAAAGCGCAAGGATGATCCCTAAATGAGGATTGTGGAAAAAACCAACGGCAACGGCAACGAACAGGAACAATGGATTGGATGAATTAGTAAAACAAACGAGTCTTTCAGCTTCAATGCGGGTCAATTGTTCTTCCTGACGAAGCCTTACAGTGAATTTCGCCCCGGCTGGAAATCCTGATGCAAGTCCCATTGCCCAAACGAAACCACCCACTCCTGGTACACGGAATAAGGGACGCATAAATGGTTCGAGCATGACACCAATGAACCTGACAACCCCAAAACTGATTAATAACTCCGAGAAAATCAAGAAAGGTAAAAGCGAAGGGAAAACAATTGTCCACCAAATATTCAGTCCGCCTTTGGAAGCTTCAAAGGATTCTTGGGGGAAGATGATCAAGCCAACTGCCATCATCGTGACGGAGGTAGCTAACAGTACTGTTTTAGATTTTGATTTTAGCAAAATTCAGCCTCCTCTTGAAGGTTACTAAATAAGGGCAGTTCGTTTCGTATATAATAAAATATGAACTTCTTTTTCTCGAAAAGTAAGCGCATGATGGAATAAGGATTGTACCGACATGTAATGAAGATGTTCTGCACAATGGAATTTCAATGCAGCCCTTCACTTCATTGGCTACATGGTTTATATTTGCCAAGCTTGTTTCACTGTCAATATAAATAATATGCTTCTATAAATCCGTTTAAGACCATAACTTTGAATGAGTGTTATTTCAATATTTTGAATTAGTTAAAGCGGGAGGGATATCTTTGTCGAAACCAAAGGTCGGGCTTGCACTTGGGTCAGGAGGAGCTAGGGGGTTTGCACATATTGGCGTGATAAAGGTATTGCAGCAAGAAGGCATTCCGATAGATATGATTGCTGGAAGCAGCATGGGAGCTATGGTTGCAGCCTTTTATGGAGCGGGGTCGGATATCGAGAGGCTCTATAAGTTGTCCCGTGCATTTAAGCGAAAGTATTATTTGGACTTCACCATACCTAAGATGGGCTTCATTTCGGGTAAACGGACAAAGGATTTAATCAGGGTATTTACATATGGCAAGAAATTTGAAGAACTTGATATTCCTGTGGCGGTGGTCGCCACTGATATAAAAACGGGGGAAAAAGTCATTTTTCAGGAAGGCCCCATCGCACCGGCTGTAAGGGCAAGCGTCTCCATTCCAGGCATTTTCATTCCCGAAAAAATCGGAAACAGACTGCTTGTTGATGGCGGTGTTGTTGACAGGGTTCCTGTTTCAGTCGTGAAGGATATGGGAGCAGACATCATTATTGGTGTGGATGTAGCCCACGTGAAACAGGATATGGAGATAAACTCCATTTATGACGTCATCATGCAAAGCCTCGATATCCTGCAAATGGAGCTGGTTAAAAGCAGGGAGTTTGCTTCAGACGTCATGATACGCCCCAGGGTTGAGAAATACAGCTCGAAATCATTTACAAACGTACAGGAAATAATTAGTATTGGAGAAGAAGCTGCAAGAGGTAAGATAGATCAAATTAAGCAGAGCATTGTTACTTGGAAGGAGTCCTTTGAAGATGAGCCGTAAAATGTATGTACGCACTTTCCTGGTGGTGGCTATACTTCTCATAGCATCAGCCCTTTATTCCCTACCTTTTTATGTATCAAAACCAGGAATGGCTAAAGAATTGGAGCCAATCATTGAGGTATCCGGAGGAGATGAAGCAAAAGGAAGCTTTATGTTAACCACTGTAAGGATGGGCCGGGCGAATATATATTCCTACATGCTGGCGAAGTGGAGCAAATATCAGGAGCTTTATCCGGAAACCTCCATCCGAACCGAAGATGAAACAGATGAAGAATATAATATCAGGCAGCTCCACTTGATGGATGGCTCTAAAAATAATGCCATTAAGATCGCATATGAAAAAGCAGGGAAAGAAGTCGAATACGAGTACCTGGGTGTATATGTTTTGGACGTGCTAAAAGGAATGCCGGCAGCTAAAGAGCTGAAAGCGGGCGATCAAATCATTCAGGTTGATGATGTTAAATTCAAGTCCGCACAGGAATTCATGGACTATATTAACGGAAAGAAGGCCGGAGATGAAGTTAAAATAGTCTATAAGCGGGAAGAGACGGAGAAAACGGCTGTTCTTTCATTGCAGCCATTTAAAAATGACCCAAATAGGGTAGGAATCGGCATTTCGCTGGATGACAATCGAAAAGTGACCACTAAACCAGCGATTGCCATAGATTCAGAACAAATAGGCGGTCCTTCGGCTGGTTTAATGTTTTCATTGGAAATTTATAATCAATTAACCAAAGGTGATCTTACAAATGGATATGAAATAGCGGGTACGGGAACGATGTCCGATGATGGGACAGTCGGTCCAATTGGGGGAATTCAACAGAAAATAGTTGCAGCCGATAAGTCTGGAGCCGAAATATTCTTTGCCCCGAATGAAAACGGAGCAGCAGGTTCGAATTATGAAGATGCACTCATTGCAGCAAAGGATATTGACACCGACATGAAGATCGTGCCGATTGACACCTTTGAAGATGCAATAACCTATTTAACGAAGCTAAATGGAAAAGAAAATTGAAAAAAAGCGCAGGCAGTCACCTACTGTTTGCGCTTTTTTTGATGATTAGTTTTTTTTACTCTAAAGGATGAAACGGACCAATCTTGAACCATTCTTCATTTGAAAATGATGGGAGATTCATATTCCCGTTTCATCAATGCGGCTTGATACGGTTCGGACAAGCCCAGTGCATACACCTGTGCTGCTCGCAAGTCCGTATCGATGTCCTGCTTCCGATAGGACGAAAGTTTAGAGATGAGCGGGAGGGGCAAGCCTTTTTTTACAGAGCCAAGATATTCTTGTCCCCGGCCATTCATGCCGAGAAGTCTGATATAGGCTGGTTGGTCATTGTGAATCACCTGTTCCTTTAATGTATGGGTCAATATATGGACACACATCCGCTGTAGCCGTGTCCATGTATAGCGTTTTGTCTTAAGCGCTGCCATGAACCCAGTAAAGCTCGAAGATTGGTTGGCCATCTCCTTTATTCGGTGTTCTATGCCTTCCTCAATTTCGTATATTGCTGCCAATTCGGTTAAAGAGGAGGAAAGGATACGGTATTTCAACATGGACCAATACATTTCCCAGTCATGCAAGGCATGGTAGTGCATTAAATATTTTTCAAGACCACTCAACGTCGCTTGTGGAATATAGCTGGAAACAGAATTTAAATCCTGATGTTCATGGATGGCTTTACGTATCCCAGTTGCGCTGGCAATAGGGTCTTTGGACAACTTTGTTTCATGGTATCCGGCAGCGACCCTTTTAATCGTATAAGGGCGAATGGAGTAGCCGTTTGAAAGGGCAGCACTTACATATTCCTTTCCAAGGATATTATTCGGCTTCGTCAAATCCAATGCCGCATCATCATTGATGATCGAACGATAAGCCTGGGCAGCACTTGCCGGATAACTATTACCGGCATCCATGGCCGATTTAATTGTGGCATCGAATGCAGCGGAATTATCCGAAAGAATTCTGTGGGCGGTGATGAATGGTTCAATTTTGCCATCCTCGCTTCCGAAGCAAAAGGAGTCACAGCCAAGGGATTCCAAAAGAGCGATAGATCCTTTTGCAAATATTTCCGCCTTCTGTGTCGCGAAAGCATAGGGCAGCTCAATGACAAGGTCTATGCCGCCATTCAAGGCCATTTCGGCACGTGTCCACTTGCTGACGATAGCGGGCTCGCCACGCTGTAAGAAGGGTCCGCTCATAACAGCGACAACAACATCTGCCCCTGTTTTTTCTCTACTTTCTCTCGCATGTAAAACATGTCCATTGTGAAAAGGGTTATATTCGACTACTAAACCGCAAGCTTTCATTCGTTCACCTCAGAGAAAAACTTTGTATTTTATCAACTTAGTGCTAAAATAGTATTTCAAGTAAAATTACTATAAGTAATCGTCTGGATTTTTTGTTTGAAAATGATTCATAAAACTTAGACAATCAGTTAGGATGACTACATTATAGTGTAAAGAAAAAATATTGACAAACTTATAATTGAAAGCTATAATTATTTTTGTTGCCTTGAGGTGATTTCATTTGAAATGGACGATTAGTCAACTTCAAAAAATTCGGGACAAAGATTTACGGTTTGATGAACTGGTGGATGTCTTGGACATTAGAGAAAGAGACCCGCAAATTTGCGATGTTTCTCCGATCAGAGTAGCAGGAAGAGCTGATATCAGCTCGACCGAGATTACTTTTCACTTGCATCTTTCAGGTGAATTAACATTACCTTGCTCCCGTACACTGGTAGACGTTAAATATCCGATTGATATTGATACAAAGGAAACCTTTCTTTTAAAGGCAGATGGCACAGATTTCTACGGAGATGATGTCACTGTTGTGGAAGGTGACGTTGTAGACCTAATACCGGTAATTAAAGAAAATTTATTGCTAGAAATTCCGATGCAGGTTTTTTGTGAGGATGTCGATTCGAATGAAGCTGCTCCTCAATCTGGGAAAGACTGGGCTGTTATTTCCGAAGAGGAAAATGAGCATAAGGTTGATCCGAGATTTGCAAAGCTTGCCGACTTTTTTGACAACAATAAAGAATCTTGATTGGAACGAAAAATCGTTAATCCGATTTTTCCAGCTTTTTTATATTTTTTAAGGAGGTGGGAATAATGGCTGTACCTTTTAGAAGAACGTCGAAAACTGTAAAAAGAAAACGTCGTACGCAC
Organism: Peribacillus sp. NPDC096448; assembly: GCF_044762675.1. NCBI lineage: Bacteria > Bacillati > Bacillota > Bacilli > Caryophanales > Bacillaceae > Peribacillus > Peribacillus sp. NPDC096448. The sequence continues at coordinate 143,319 of NZ_JBIWEU010000004.1, forward strand.
TTCAAGCTTCAAGTACCTGGTATGGTAGAATGCCCGAGCTGTGGTGGAATGACTCTTTCACATCACGTTTGTAAAGAATGTGGAACATATAAAGGAAAAGAAGTTGTCGCAAAATAATTTCTTGACCTACTTGAGAGCTTAGCTTTCTTGATGCAACACGCTAATCAAAGCGCAGGGATTTTTCTCTGTGCTTTTTTTACAAATATATTTGGCAGAATATTTTGAATCATCCACATTTGCCAATGATTTTGGAGAAGGTGTTTATATGGATCAGGTGATTGAAGTTGAAAGGGATAAACGCGGTTTCGTGAAGCTCCTATTTAATAGACCGGAGAAAAGGAATGCCGTGAATTATCAGCTGATGGACGAACTTGAGTCGATATTGTCAGAAGCTGCATGCGATGATGAAGTTAAGTTGCTGGTCCTGACAGGGGCGGGCTCTGAGGCGTTCTGTTCAGGCGGGGATCTAAGGGAATTTCAGGATTTGCATACAGATGAAGAGGCCTTTGCTATGTTATCGAAAATGGGTGAAATTCTTTATAAACTAGCAGTTTTCCCAAAACCGACAATAGCGCTAATCAATGGAAGTGCTTTCGGCGGTGGATGCGAAATAGCGACAGCTTGTGATTTCAGATTAGCAAAGAGGGAAGCTAGGCTAGGGTTTGTGCAAGGTACTCTAGGAATAACGACAGGCTGGGGCGGAGCAACGCTTTTACTTGAAAAAATACCAGAGCAAAAAGCGCTAAAGCTATTATTGGATGCAAAAATACATAAAGCCGAGGAAGCGAAGGAACTTGGTTTCGTAGATGAGATAGTCGGAGAAGGTACCGATGGATGGGAATGGTTCGCGGAAGATTTTCTCCGCCATGAGACAGGGGTATTGATGGCCTATAAACGATTGCTGGTCCATAAATGGCAGGATAGCGGGCTTAAAGGAAGAATGGATGCGGAAATCCGGGAATGTTCCATACTGTGGGCGAGTGATGAGCATCATGCTGCAGTCGAGCGTTTTTTAAATAAGAAAAAATAATCATTACACGCTCTATATACCTTCTATCTTTCCTAGCATGTGCATATTATGAATTAAAACTTGCTAAGGAGGTAGAGAGATGACGATTGCGAGACAAGATGCATGGACTCATGATGAGGATCTGTTGTTGGCTGAAGTGGTACTAAGGCATATACGAGAAGGCAGTACACAATTAAAGGCGTTTGAAGAAGTGGGGAAACAGTTATCGAGGACATCTGCTGCTTGTGGGTTCCGTTGGAATTCATTTGTCAGGAAGCAATATAAATCAGGGATAGAGCTGGCGAAAAAACAAAGGAAAGAACAGGCAGTCAATAATCCTGAAGTGGAAAGGGATTCGGTTGCAGCGGTAGAAAATGTCATGATTGAAGAAAAAAAGCCCGAGCATGCAGATAAAGAATCTATTACCCTTCAGGAAGTTATATTATATTTAACCAAAATGGATGAATTCTTTCAGCTTGATAATAAGGAAAAGGAACGGATTTCTGAGCGGTCCCTATTTCTTGAACGGGAAAATGTCCGATTACTGGAAGAGAATGTCCTGCTTAAGGAAAACCTGAAAGCTGTTGAGGAAGATTATCGTGCGTTAATGCAGATCATGGAGCGTGCAAGAAAACTTAGTGTGCAAGAGGACGAAAAGGCGAATCCGAAGGTGAGTTTTCAAATGGATAAGAATGGTAATTTGGAAAGGGTCAATAAATAAAAAATGCGGGTGGGAAAATCCGCCCGCATTTTCTTGCTACTTCCTTATTCTTCTGTATCTATTTCTTTATTATCTTGTATGTCAAATGGGCTCCAAATCAGTGGGTTCTCTCCGAGGTCCCTGTCCAAATCATAGGAAACAGCAGAAAAACCCATCTTTTTCCAAAATTCTTGTGAATGGACTCTTGGGTTGGTTTTGATAGGCATGTTCAGGCTTTTGGCGAATTCGACCAAAGCTCTTCCATAACCTTTTTTCTGATAGTTAGGCAGGACTTCAAGTTTCCAAAGAACAAGGAAATCCCTGGACTTGTCAAAATACCGGTCGAATTTAGCGCTTCTTTTATACAGGCTCATGCGGGCTACGAGTTTATCGCCATAAAAGATTCCGTAAAAAGGTGATTGGCTGTCATTTTCGATGATGTTACCCTCTAAATCATCTAGCATGGACAGTTCCTGTATCCCGTATTCTTTGAATTTTTTGAATTCCTCAAGCGTTTTAAAATTTACAAGTAATCGTTCAACCTTGTATTCCATAAAAAAGCTCCCCCTTAATTCTGATAAACCTCTTCCGATAGTACCCTTTGAAAGTCATCCCACTGATCTTTACATGTGGAATTCCAGCTCAGGTTAAATCTAGTATGACATCATCGACTTATCCTGGCTGACTAAATGCTTATAGCCTTTTATCCCCCGCCCTTTTCCCTTCAATTTCTCTTGGGTTGAGTTTGGAGTTATCTTTTGTTCCTGTAAATTCTTCAAAATGGCTAAGCTTTTCGTATCTAATATACCATTAAATTAACACTTAAAGAAGAAAATATATCTTCAATGGCGTATTAATAATTCTTTCCATTGGTATTTTATGATGAGACATCGTTAATGGCAGTTCAATTTCATTCAATCAGATTGGCTGCGTTTTCCAACGATGGGAAAATTGGTGCAGGGTAAAAAAGATAATGTGATAAAATAGAAATATATTTCAAAAAGTAAGGAAGGGTATTATGAGAATTGGAATCATTGGCGGAGGGGCCATAGGGCTGCTGTTTGCGTCTCATTTAAGTGAAAAACATAATGTGACTCTATATACTCATACCTCGGAACAGGCGTCCATCATTCAACGTGATGGAATCCGCCTTATTGAGGATGGTGAAAGCCGACTGCTGACAGGCATCATTTCTAAGGGACTGGATGAAGGGATATCGGATGTGGATCTTCTTATAATGGCCGTCAAGCAATATCACCTTCCGCAAATACTGCCTAGGATCAAAGGCATTCAGGTTCCATTGCTATTCTTGCAGAATGGCTATGGGCATATTTCTTATTTAAAGCAGCTTCAATCCCCAACCATATATGTGGGGGTAGTGGAGCATGGAGCATTGAAACATGACGGGAATACCGTGGAGCATACGGGGCTCGGCATTACAAAGGTTGCTTCCTATAAAGGGGAACTTGAGCAACTATCGTTAGTGAATGAAAGGATCGATCATTTTCCTTTTACGATGAGTGAAGATTTTCACTCGATGCTGATGGATAAACTGGTCGTCAATGCAGTGATAAATCCATTAACGGCGATACTTAATGTGGAAAATGGCGGTTTAATCACTAACTCTTTTTACTACCAATTATTTCAAGAACTTTTTGAAGAAATCTCCAGTATTTTGGAAGTTCAAAATAAGGCTGAGTCATTTGAACATGTGAAATCCGTTTGTATGGCAACTGCGGAAAATCGATCGTCAATGCTAAAAGATTTAGAAAATGGCCGTAAAACGGAAATTGATGCTATTTTGGGTCATATCCTCTCGGAGGCAAAGAGTAAAGGGAAAAGTGGTTGCCTGACGTCTTCTCTATATAAGATGGTCAAAGGAAAAGAGTCTCAGGGGGGATGAGGATATGCCGTACGTAGTTTCAAGCCTTGCCGCGATATTTATTACCTTGCCATTCGTAGGGTATATACTTTTTTTTATAGGGGCCAAACAATTCACTGGAAACCATCGGCGCTCCGTTCAATTTGCAATGGACATGAGTACGCTGCTGTTCGTATTATCCGTTCATTATTTGATCATTACGATTTGGGATATGCAAATTCTTTGGGTGATCATGCTCATCATGCTCATCAACGCATTCGTGGTGGTTCTTGTCCATTACAAGGTAAAAGAAGAAATCATTTTCCATAAGGTATTAAAGGGTTTTTGGAGAGTGAACTTCGCCTTCTTTTTTGTGGCTTATCTATTATTATTTTCAATTGGTATAATTACAAGTATTACGAAGGTATTGACTACATAACATAGAACATCGCATCAATTTTCTGCTGCTGGGCAACTTCTTTTGTTTTCTTAAACCGGAATGTTATACTCTAAAAAGAATTGTAGTTGCAGAGAAAGGGAGAACAGAAATGGAGATGAAAGATCTCGCGTTACCATCTTTAAACCGTTTTGCATCGGACTATTTACAAAACCGTCTCGAAACGGAGGATTATTTTCACTATGACTTGTCTAAGCCTGACATTTATCTCAATAGGCATAATGAATTGATGAACCGTTCTTTTTCACGTGATGAATTGTCGGATTACATACAACAATACATGTCTCGTCTTTCATTCAGTGAGGCAGTTAAGGGGAATATTGAAAGGTTGCGCAGGGATGATTCCGTGGTTGTGATCGGAGGACAGCAGGCTGGGTTATTATCAGGACCGCTGTATACCATTCATAAAGTGATATCGATCATTAAACTTGCGGAAGAACAGGAAAAGAAACTGGGGCAGCCAGTCATTCCAGTTTTTTGGATAGCTGGGGAAGATCATGATTTGGCTGAAGTCAATCATGTTTATGTTATGAAAAACGGAAAACCAGATAAAAAAACCTATCCTTCCTACCAGCCATATAAAACAATGGTTTCTGATGTGGAGCTGGAAACGGAAAAGGCAGAGAAGTGGCTTGAGGAAATCATTGAAACATATGGAGAAACGGAATTTACGAACAAACTCCTGATTGATATGAAGGAAACCATTAGGAAATCGAATACCTTTGTCGATTTCTTCGCCGAGCTGATTCATGAATGGTTCAAAGAATATGGCCTTTTACTAGTCGATGCCGGAGATCCGGATTTAAGGCGAATTGAGAAGGCATACTTTGAATCGATGGTCAATGAAAGTGGACGGATTGCTGAAGTGGTCGAGGAACAGCAATCATTCATGCATGCGAAAGGGTATGCAAAAATGATTGAAATGGATAAACGGGCAGCTAACTTATTTTATTATGATCCAGAAAAAAAAGATCGATGTTTACTCGAACGTGTAGAAGGCGGTTTCAGCGGAAAAAACGGTGAGGTAACATTTACCGGGGAGGAACTCTTGCAGATAGCCAAAAATCATCCAGAACGATTAAGCAACAATGTCATTACACGCCCGCTCATGCAGGAAATGCTTTTCCCTGTATTGGCTTTCGTTTCTGGGCCAGGGGAAATAGCCTATTGGGCAGAATTAAAAAAGGTGTTTGAGTTGTTTTCCATGAAGATGCCGCCAATCATTCCTAGGTTAAACATCACGCTGGTTGAGCGGAGTATCCACAGCGACCTTGAAGAAATGGAACTCAGTTTGGAAACTGTTCTGACTGAAGGAACCGCTAATGCTGTGGAAAGTTACCTTGATTCCGTTAAAGATGAAACGATTGACACTCTGTTCGGGACGCTGAAATCACAGCTTGAAGAGAACCATGAAAAGCTATTTGTCCACGCTGTCTCTTTAGATAGAGGACTTGAGCCGATGTTGAATAAAAACATTGAATTCATTCAAAAGCAATTGAATTTCATATATGGCAAAATCGGTGACCGTACAAAGGAACGACATTCGGTCATATTGAAAAAATATGACCGGATTGCAAATTCACTGTACCCTCTCGAATCACCCCAGGAGAGGATTTGGAATGTGTTTTATTACTTGAATCAATACGGGCCGGAGTTCGTACGGGATATGATGAAACTGGACTATCGGTTCAATAATCAGCATAAATTGATTTTCATTTAGAAAAACCATCCGTTTTGGGGAAAAGTGGCGGACAAATCATTTTGAATACGGTTGCCGCAGACCAATCCTGATGAAGGGATTGAAAGGTGAAAAAAAGACAGGTGCTAAAGCCTGTCTTTTTTTTCTGTTTCCTGGGCAATTGTCAGGTGGTGCTTCGACAGTAATAGTGGGACTGCGTCTTAGTCTGAGTGCATTCGAGGGAAATGCACGTTTCTTTGAATAATTTGGCTAAATAAACTTAAGAAGAAAAGAAGGTAATTTTTACTTGGAAGGAGAAAGTAAAAACAAGTGGAGAAAGGTGGGGGAATGTGGTACATTGAGATTAGAATGTGGGGGTAGTGGGTATGTTCATGGGAGAGTACCATCATAACATCGATATAAAGGGCCGTTTGATAGTCCCAGTGAAATTCAGGGAAAATCTTGGGGAGCAATTTGTCCTTACCCGCGGACTCGATCAATGTTTATTTGGTTACCCTATGGAAGAGTGGAAGCTGCTAGAAGAAAAGCTGAAAGCCCTGCCTTTAACAAAAAAAGATGCCCGAGCCTTTACCCGTTTTTTCTTTTCTGCAGCTACAGAATGCGAAATTGATAAACAAGGGCGAATTAATATCCCCACGCCGCTTACTTCATATGGCCAATTGGAAAAAGAATGTGTAATTCTTGGTGTTACCAATCGCATTGAGATTTGGAGCAAATCCCTTTGGGAAAACTATTTTTCAGCTTCGGAGGATTCTTTCGCTGAGATAGCAGAAAATATGATTGGCTTTGATATTTAAGGCTGCCCTCAGAAATAGAGTCACTCAATAACCGATTGGAAGGATGTCTAGCATGTTTCAACATACTACAGTGTTATTAAAAGAGACGGTTGATGGATTAAACATCAAACCTGATGGAATTTATGTGGATTGTACTTTAGGAGGAGCCGGTCACAGCGAATACTTACTTTCACAGCTCTCTGACAAGGGAAGGCTTTATGCTTTTGATCAGGACGAAACGGCGATTCGGAATGCTAAGGAAAAATTGGAAAGCTATGGCGAACGTATTGTTCTTGTTCCTAATAATTTTAAATACTTAAAAGAAGAGTTGAATGCCCGGGGAATCGAGAAAGTGGATGGGATCCTTTATGATTTAGGTGTGTCATCCCCACAATTGGATACACCGGAGCGTGGTTTCAGCTATAACCATGATGCGCCTTTGGATATGAGGATGGACCAAAGTGCTGCCATTTCTGCCTATGATGTCGTGAATACTTGGTCATTCCATGATTTGCTGAGGATTTTCTTCCAATATGGAGAAGAAAAGTTTTCGAAACAAATTGCCAGGAAAATTGAAGCGGCACGTGAAATAAAACCGATTGAAACGACGTTCGAGCTTGTGGAATTAATCAAGGATGGGATACCGGCCCCGGCAAGGCGTAAAGGCGGACACCCTGCGAAACGAGTGTTCCAAGCGATAAGAATCGCTGTGAATGACGAACTTGGTGTCTTTGAAGATTCCTTGGAGCAAGCCATATCGCTTTTGGATAAAGAGGGAAGAATATCTGTCATTACATTCCATTCGCTTGAAGATAGAATATGTAAAACGGTATTTAAAAAGGCCAGTAGCATGCCGGATCTTCCGCCTGGACTTCCAGTTATCCCGGATGAATTCAAGCCAACTATGAAAATAATTACGAGAAAACCGATTTTACCTTCAGAAGAAGAATTGGAAGGGAATAATCGTTCCCGGTCGGCTAAGCTCAGAATCGCCGAAAAGCAATAATTACAAAAAAACAGTGAGGGGGAACATGAATGAGTTCCATAGCCAAAAAAGTGCAAGAACAGCAATATGAAGACCAACAGCAGCAACAGACACATCAAACAGTGGTCATCCGTAAAGCGAAGATATCCATTGGTGAAGTTTTCTTACTATGTGCCCTTGCTATCATGGTTACCTTTATGGGAGTGAAAATAGTCTCTAATCAAGCGGCCATCTATGAAACGAATAGAGAGATCCAGCTAGTGGAAACGTCGATTGAAGAACAGGGTAAAGTGAATGATGATTTGAAAGTGCAGGTTGCTGAACTTAGTACATACGAAAGAATTTGGAAAAAAGCTGCAGCGCTAGGGTTCAAGCTAAATGAGAATAATGTGAAGGGTGTGCAGTGATAATGCAGAAACAAAAAAATATGAAGCATGGGGCAGCCGGATTATTCTTCTTATTCGGCCTGCTCTTTTTTGTGTTAGTCTGCCGCTTTTTGTATATTCAGGTGACAGGTACAGCAGGCGGGGAGGTATTGGCTTCGAAAATCGACAAGAAATATGAAAAAAAACAGGTCATAGAAGCAAAAAGGGGAAGCATACTCGATACAAAAGGTGAAGTCATTGCCGAGGATACTTCCTCCTATATCTTAAGGGCAGTACTTAGTGAAAAGGAGCCGGAGCATGTTAAGGATCCGGAGATGACCGCTAGTAAGCTTGCTAAATATATCGACATGGATGAACAGGACATCTATGAAAGACTTACGAAAAAAGGGGCATACCAGGTGGAATTTGGCAGCGCCGGCAAGGATTTGACTCAGGTCGTAAAGCAGAAAATAGAAAAATTGGAACTGCCGGGAATTACATTCGGAAGAACCAATAAACGTTTTTATCCTAACGGAATTTTCGCCTCCCATCTGATTGGCTATGTTGAAAAGGATGAAGAAACGGGAGAAATGGCTGGTAAGTTCGGCATCGAAAGGTACCTCAATAAAGAATTGCAGGAAACGGATGGGAAACTGACATATGACAGTGACTCATGGGGCTTCCTCTTACCGGATAAGAAGGAAAAGGTTGTTGCTCCTGATAATGGCAATGATGTCATGCTTACGATCGATAAGAAAATACAAACGTTCCTGGAAGACTCGATGAGCAAAGTGCAGGAAAAATACGATCCCGAACAAATCATAGCGATTGTCTCCAATCCCAAAACGGGGGAGATTGTGGCGATGGGGCAAAGGCCTACCTTCCATCCGACAACGAAAGTCGGGCTTACGGATACATGGCGTAACCTGGCTATTGAAGAAACCTTCGAACCGGGTTCAACCATGAAAACATTCACCCTTGCGGCGGCTGTTGAGGAAGGGGTCTTTAATCCGAATGAAAGCTTTGTAGCTGGAACCTACAAAGCCGGATCGGGGAAAATCGGAGATCATAGCGGAATCGAAAGAGGTAAGAGCATGACCTTTCTTGAAGGGGTTCAACGTTCCTCGAACGTCGCTTTTGCCACACTTGCAATGGATAAGATAGGAGCGGATACTTTCCGTGAGTATTTGACTAAGTTCGGATTTGATAAAAAAACGGGAATTGACCTGCCGAACGAGATAACCGGTAAAATTCAATACAAGTATAAGCTTGAAAAAGTTACTACTTCCTTTGGACAGGGTTCGACCGTTACACCGATTCAACAAATCCAAGCTGCATCCGCAATAGCCAATGATGGAAAAATGATGCGGCCGTACGTGATAAAAAGCATTTCCGATCAGGATACCGGAAAAATATTGAAAACGACTAAGCCGAAGGTGACAGGGCAACCGATTTCGACAGAAACTGCAAAACAAGTACGTGATTATTTGGAAACGGTAATTTCCGCGAAAAAAGGAACAGGGAAAAAATATGCCATTGATGGATATGAAGTAGCAGGAAAAACCGGTACTGCACAAATTGCGGGTCCAACAGGTAGATATTTAGAGGGAAAAAATAACTATGTGTTCTCCTTTTTAGGAATGGCTCCAAAAGATGATCCGCAGTTGGTCATGTATGTGGCGGTCAAACAGCCAAAGTTAGGTGTATCTTATGTTGGGGCTGATCCATTGTCAGAGATATTTAATCCTGTCATGCAAAATAGCCTGCAATATCTAAACATAAAACCTTCCGAGGTTAAAAAACAAAAAGCAAATAAAATCGTGGACTATACGAATCAAACCGAGAGTTCAGCTGTCAAAGAACTGAAGGAACTTGGTTATGATGTAAGTACGATCGGAAGTGGACGTAAAGTGCTCGATCAATCCCCGAAAGCGGGGAGTAAACTTTTACAGGGTGAAAAGATAATTCTCAGGACGGAAGGTGAAATGGAAGTTCCTGACATGAAGGGATGGTCACTGCGCGATGTCATGAAATTGGCCAAGGTTGCAAAACTGGATCTGAAAACCAAAGGTACTGGATACGTGAGTAAACAGAGTCTTGAGGCCGGGAAAAAGGTTAATGAAGGAGAGACCTTCAATATTGAATTATCCCAGCCTGATGGGGCTGGTGAAGATATACCGACAAAAGAGAAAACAGAGTGAAGGTAAAGAGGGGATCCAAATGGATCCCCTCTTTATTTCTTTCAAAGTTTATAGTCTAGCATCGAGTAGACAAGCATATATTGAAGCATGTATGAAATGGAGGTGCCTGTTTTTGCGTGTTTCGAATGTTACTGTCCGAAAACGGCTGGCAATCGCATTGGCAATCGGTATCGTTGTTTTTTTTATCATTGATATCCGATTGGGAATTGTACAGTTTTATCTGGGGGATAAGTTGACGGGGCTGGCTAAAGATTCCTGGAGCAGGAATATTCCTTTTGAAGCCAAACGAGGAGAAATCCTGGATCGGAATGGTGTCGAGCTGGCAACGAATATATCCGCGCCAACAGTCTATGTCATCCCAAGACAGATTGAGAATCCTGGGGAGACGGCGGAGGAGCTTGCTTCAATATTGGATATGACAAAGGAAAAGGCTTATCAATGGTTAACGAAACAAGCGATGAGCGTCAGAATTCCGGAAGGAAGAAAGATATCTCATGAAAAGGCGAAGGAAATTAAAGCATTAGGGATAAAGGGCGTATATATCGCTGAAGATTCAAAGCGCCATTACCCATTTGGTGAATACCTTTCGCATGTTCTTGGCTTTACAGGATCTGACAATCAAGGGTTGATGGGCATTGAATTGTCTTATGATAAGGAACTAAGCGGGGAAAAGGGATTCGTTAAATTTTACTCGGATGCGAAGGGGAAAAGGCTCGAGAATATGGCCGATGACTATAAGCCCCCTGTTGATGGTGATAACTTGAAGTTGACCATTGATAGCAAAATCCAGACCATTGTGGAGAGGGAGCTTGATAATGCGGAGGCGACATATGATCCCGATGGGATAATTGCCATTGCAATGGACCCGAACACAGGGGAAATATTGGCAATGTCCAGCAGGCCAACCTTCGATCCGGCCAATTTTCAAAATGTACCCTCAGAAGTGTATAATCGTAATTTACCAGTTTGGAGTATATATGAACCAGGTTCTACTTTTAAGATCATCACGCTTGCTGCGGCGCTTGAAGAAGGGAAGGTCGACTTACAAAAGGAACATTTTTATGATTCCGGACATGTGGAAGTTTCAGGGTCTACGCTGCATTGCTGGAAAAGCGGAGGACATGGGGACCAAACTTTTCTAGAAGTAGTCGAGAACTCATGTAACCCTGGTTTTGTAGAATTAGGGAACCGGCTTGGTAAAGACAAGCTGTTTAAATATATAAATGATTTCGGTTTTGGGCAAAAGACGGGGATTGATTTAACCGGAGAAGGAAAAGGAATCATGTTCAACATGGATCGAGTGGGTCCGGTTGAGCAGGCAACGACTGCGTTTGGACAAGGTGTAGCCGTAACGCCCATTCAGCAGGTGACAGCGGTATCGGCGGCCGTGAATGGCGGGACTTTATATACACCTTATATCGCGAAGGAACTGGTGAATCCAAAAAATGGGGAAGTGCTGATGCGAAAGACCCCTCAGGCGAAGAAAAAGGTGATTTCAGAAGCAACCTCGAAGAAAGTCCGTGAAGCACTTGAATCCGTTGTCGCCCAAGGAAGCGGTAAAGGAGCATTCGTGGAGTCGTACCGCGTCGGCGGGAAAACGGGTACAGCCCAAAAAGCTGAAAATGGCAGATACCTTGAAAATAATTATATTCTTTCATTCATTGGTGTCGCTCCAGCGGATGATCCGCAAATCGTCGTTTATATAGCTGTGGATAATCCGAAAGGAACGGTACAATTCGGCGGGGTCGTTGCCGCACCGATCGTTGGGAATATCATGGAGGATTCACTTAGGGCCATGGGCGTCAAGCCAAGGAAAAACCAGATCGAGAAGGAAACGGTATGGACGGATCCCGTCATGGTCGAGGTACCCGACGTCGTGGGTCTCAGCAAAAAAGAGTTGCAAACCCAGCTCATCGACCTTAAGCTGGATATTGCCGGCAATGGGGATAAAGTCATAAATCAAGCCCCGGATCCAGGTGTTAAAGTAAAACAAGGCTCTACAATAAGAATTTATCTTGGCGAAAATACAGAATAAGTATAATATAATAGATGAATAGTTAAAGCGGCTGAAGAATCATCAGCCGCTTTGTTTACGGAGTCGGGATAACCCCGTATAATTGAAATTGGTTTCTCGACAAGCCAAGGCTAATCACATATAATGAATCCTCAAATTAAGTTGAGAGGGATGGAAAAATGAAGCTTCACAAATTACTATCTTATTTAAACTCCTTATTTACGTATGAAGGAGAAAATCCTGAAATCACCTCCATTGAAAATGATAACCGTAAAGTCATAGACGGAAGTTTATTTGTTTGTATAAAAGGTTATACAGTCGATGGTCATGATTTTGCCCAACTTGCTGTAGAACATGGAGCTGCAGCAGTCATTGCCGAAAGGCCGCTTGACCTCGATGTTCCCGTGATCGTAGTCAGGGATTCGAGCAGGGCGATGGCAGTGCTTGCCGATGCATTTTATGGCCATCCGACTCAAAAGATGCGCTTGATCGGAATTACAGGAACGAATGGAAAGACGACGACCAGTCACTTATTGGAAAAGATTTTCGAGGATCGACATGAAAAAACAGGTTTGATTGGCACGATGTATACAAAAATTGCCGATACAGTATATGAAACTAAGAATACGACGCCAGATAGCGTTACACTGCAGAAGGCTTTTCATGAAATGGCAGAAGCATCCGTCACCACGGCCATTATGGAAGTTTCATCGCATGCACTTGAGCTTGGGCGCGTCCATGGCTGTGATTATGATATTGCCGTCTTTACGAATCTCACTCAGGATCATTTGGATTTTCATAAAACCATGGACAGATACAGGCAGGCAAAATCCTTATTTTTCTCACAGCTTGGCAATGCTTACATAGAAAATCGCCCTAAATATGCTGTGCTCAATGCCGATGATGAGGCAACAGCTGATTTCATTAAAGCGACTGCTGCTACAGTCGTTACATACGGCATAGACAATGAAGCGGATATAAGGGCCAAGGATATAAAAATTGATGCAAATGGCACATCGTTCACCTTGACAGCAGGTAAAGAAGAGCGTTACATTCAGCTGAAGCTAATTGGTAAATTCAGTGTTTATAATGTACTCTCAGCCATCACTGCTGCTTTGTGCGCCGGTAACGATCTGGATGGGACGATTAGATCCATCGAGGATATAAAAGGTGTTGCAGGCCGTTTTGAGCTCATTTCAGCGAATCAGGACTTCCCGGTCATTGTTGACTATGCCCATACTCCGGACAGTTTGGAAAATGTTCTAAAGACTGTTGGTGAGTTTGCTAGAAAGAAAATTTTCGTGATAGTGGGCTGCGGCGGGGACCGAGACAAGACAAAGCGTCCAATAATGGCTCAAATTGCATGCAGTTTGGCGACTGACCCGATCTTCACCTCGGATAATCCGCGCAGTGAAGATGCTGCCCAGATCCTCCGGGATATGGAAGCTGGTGTAGCAGGCAAAGAATATACGGTTATTGAAGACCGCAGGCAGGCGATAGCATACGCAGTTTCCAAGGCGGAAGAGGGCGACGTTATCTTAATAGCTGGAAAAGGTCATGAAACCTATCAATTGGTCGGTGATGAAGTGCTTCACTTCGATGATCGTGAAGAAGCGGAAAAGGCGATTCAAAGTCGTTTGGGTTCAGTTTGAACCAACGCTGAAATTGACCTGCAACAAATTAAGAAAAGACATCAAGCAGAATTTTATATTTGAATTGTGTTAGGAATGAGGGAATAAGGAATGTTGGAACAAGTGATTTTTTATACGATTTTGGTGGCGTTTTTAGTAACCGTTCTTCTTTCGCCGATTTTCATCCCGTTTTTAAGAAGATTGAAATTCGGGCAAAGTATTAGGGAAGAAGGCCCGCAATCGCATCTGAAGAAAACGGGAACACCCACCATGGGCGGTTTGGTCATATTATTATCTGTTACCATCGCTACACTAGTTATGACTTTGAAATTTTCGGCACCTTCAACCGAAACGTATTTATTATTATTCGTTACTTTAGGTTTTGGTTTATTAGGTTTCCTTGATGATTTCATCAAAGTGGTCATGAAGCGTAACCTGGGACTGACTTCCAAGCAAAAACTGCTTGGACAAATTGTGATTTCGGTCATCTTTTACTTCGTCTTCAAGCAGACAGACCGTTTTAATCCTGAACTGACGATTCCAGGCACTGACTTTGCTTTTGATTTTGGCTGGTTTTATCTGTTTATCGTTATTTTCTGGCTGGTAGGTTTTTCGAATGCCGTCAATTTGACGGATGGGCTTGATGGACTTGTCTCAGGAACATCAGCCATTGCCTTTGGTGCTTTTGCCATTTTGGCCTGGAGTCAGTCACAATATGATGTCGCTATTTTTTCGGTGGCGGTTGTCGGTGCAGTACTCGGATTTTTGGTATTCAATGCACACCCGGCAAAGGTTTTCATGGGGGATACGGGTTCCTTGGCCCTTGGGGGAGCAATCGCAACCATCGCCTTGTTAACGAAGCTTGAAATCCTCCTGGTAATCATTGGCGGAGTCTTCGTCATTGAAACGCTCTCGGTCATCCTTCAGGTAGGATCTTTTAAAACGACTGGTAAACGTATTTTTAAAATGAGTCCGCTTCACCACCATTATGAGCTTTCCGGCTGGTCGGAATGGCGCGTCGTCGTCACTTTCTGGACAGTGGGGCTGCTGTGTGCGGTACTCGGAATCTATTTAGAGGTGTGGATATAATTGAAAGAGACTGCAAAGTATTCAGAGAAAAAGATATTAGTATTGGGTTTGGCAAAAAGCGGAGTGATGGCAGCTTCGCTTCTACATAAATTAGGTGCTTTCGTTACGGTTAATGACATGAAGCCATTATCGGAAAATCCTGAGGCTCAAGGACTTCTTGAACAGGGAATCAAAGTCATCTGCGGCAGTCATCCGATCGAGCTTCTGGATGAGGGTTTCGAGCTGATCGTGAAAAACCCGGGAATCCCATATCGGAACCCTATCGTTAAAGGGGCATTGGAAAAAGGGATTCCTGTTATCACGGAAGTTGAACTGGCCTATCAGATAAGTGAAGCACCTTTCATAGGAATCACTGGTACAAATGGGAAAACGACCACGACAACATTGATATACGAAATGTTGAAATCCGGTGAAAAATCCCCGTTGATTGCCGGTAATATCGGGACAGTGGCTTCTGGTGTTGCTGAAAATGCAAAACCAGATGACTCGATCGTCATTGAATTATCATCGTTTCAGTTAATGGGAATAGACGAATTTCGTCCTGAAATCTCAATCGTGACAAATTTGTATGATGCACATTTGGATTATCACAGTTCCAAACAGGAATATGTCGAAGCAAAAGCTGCCATTACGAAAAATCAAATAGCATCAGATTTCATGATTTATAATGCAGATCAAGATCTTGTTTTATCCATGGCGAATGAGACCAAGGCAGAACTTGTTCCTTTTTCAGCTGAAGTGAAACATGAGAATGGAGCCTATGTGGAAGATGGTGCCGCCTGTTTCCGTGGGGAAAAAATCATTGAAGTTTCAGAGATAGCACTTCCCGGGAAGCATAATTTGGAAAATGTGCTCGCAGCCATCTCAGCGGCCAAGCTGAAGGGTGTAGCTAATGAAGCCATTCAGACTGTACTGAAAACATTTTATGGTGTGGAGCACCGTCTGCAGTTCGTGGCAACGATCGATAACCGTAAATTTTATAATGATTCGAAAGCGACGAACATTCTTGCAGCATCCAAAGCATTAACATCCTTTACGGAACCTGTCATCTTATTGGCAGGCGGTTTGGATCGCGGAAATGAATTTGATGAGCTGAAACCGGCGATGAAAAATGTCAAAGCCGTGATAACTTTTGGTGAAACGGCGGAAAAAATTGAACGGGTAGCCAAAGAAATAGGAATAGCGAATATAAAACGTGTCGATAATGTAGAAAAGGCCGTGCCTGCTGCATTTGAATTATCAAATGAAGGCGACTGTATTCTCCTCTCCCCGGCTTGTGCAAGCTGGGACCAATATAAAACTTTTGAGCAAAGAGGAGACATGTTTATGGAGGCCGTGCATAAACTTAAGTAAGAGCTTTCGCAGAGAGAAGTGAACCTGCTTCTACGTTGACACCATGAAAAAAAGCGATAATGAGCCGTTATCGCTTTTTTTTTGACTAAAGTGCTGACAAGCAATCAGTACTGATGTATATATTCGCAGGCTCGAAAAACTTCCTAGAGGTGGATGTCCGTGCCATTAAAAAAATCGAATCCTGATCTCATTCTCATTATCGTCACCTTAAGTCTTTTGACTGTTGGATTAATCATGGTTTACAGCGCGAGTGCCATTTGGGCAACATATAAATTTGATGATTCGTTTTATTTTGCTAAAAGGCAGTTGCTGTTTGCCTGCGTCGGTGTCATAGCGATGTTTTTTATCATGAATGTGGATTACTGGACGTGGCGGACATGGGCCAAGATCCTTATCATCATTTGTTTCATTATGTTACTGGCTGTGCTTGTACCAGGTATAGGGATGGCGAGAAATGGTTCAAGGAGCTGGATTGGTGTAGGTGCTTTTTCGGTCCAACCCTCTGAGTTCATGAAGCTGGCGATGATCGCTTTTTTAGCTAAGTTTTTATCAGAACGGCAAAAGCTGATCACCTCCTTTAAAAAAGGGATGCTTCCATCCTTGGGTTTAGTGTTTTTGGCATTTGGATTGATCATGTTACAACCGGACCTTGGAACGGGAACGGTAATGGTTGGAACGTGCATTGTCATGATTTTTATTTCCGGGGCAAAAATCAGTCATTTTGTCGGCTTGGGGCTAATTGGGGTAGCAGGTTTTATCGGTCTGATTTTGTCAGCGCCCTACCGGATAAAAAGGATCACGTCTTTTCTGGATCCTTGGGAAGACCCTTTGGGCAGTGGATTTCAAATGATTCAATCGTTTTATGCAATCGGGCCAGGAGGATTGTTCGGATTGGGACTCGGGCAAAGCCGCCAAAAGTTTTTCTATTTACCAGAACCGCAGACTGATTTCATTTTTGCCATACTTTCCGAGGAACTTGGCTTCATCGGGGGCTCTCTGGTCATTTTATTATTTGCGCTTATGCTTTGGCGGGGCATTCGGATCGCACTTGGTGCCCCTGATTTATATGGTAGCCTTGTAGCGGTGGGAATCATTGCAATGGTCGCCATTCAAGTGATGATCAATATTGGGGTGGTAACAGGTCTGATGCCAGTTACGGGTATCACCTTGCCCCTCTTAAGTTATGGCGGTTCATCGCTGACGCTCATGTTGATGGCGATTGGGGTGCTCCTGAATATTAGCCGATATTCAAGGTTCTGAAATAAGTAAAAAATGTGGTTTGGCAAAGTGGAAGCCCTGTTAAACGCAGGGCTTCCCTTTTTTACGTTGAAAACCCTTCCAGGAAAACGATTTTGGAGGGTGCCTTGCCGAAAATTAGAAATAAATGAAATGCCGCTTAAATATTACCATGTATGAATGTTGGGGAATCCACAATAAATATTGGCAATACGTCTTTGTTTAGACTATAGTATAAGAGGGTTAGGCCGTACTGGGGCTTGCTTCTGTTCATTTTTCTGCTAAAAAGGCGTTATTAATCTTGTAATATAAGTGACCTCATGGAAGAGGAAATGAAAATTATAACTTGGAATTTTTGGAACAACAAGGAGGTTTATCATGGATAATGTGATAAAGCAATTAACTGAAATGAAAATCGGCAAAGTTCTTGAACAGGAACCGCTTGCAAATCATACAACTATGAAAATTGGGGGGCCGGCTGATTTATTCATCGTGCCGTCATCCATTGAAAATATAGAAAAAGCGATGCAGGTCATCAAAGAAAATGGAATGCCGTGGAGGGTGATCGGCAGAGGCTCGAACCTACTGGTCAGTGATGGCGGAATTGAAGGTGCCGTGCTTAAATTGGGTAAAGGACTTGATCATCTCGAGATAAATGGGACGGAGATTAAAGCAGGAGCTGGGGTATCACTTGTCAGCCTATCCGTACAAATCAGTAAAAAAGGATATGCAGGATTGGAATTTGCCAGTGGGATTCCTGGTTCCGTCGGCGGGGCAGTCTATATGAACGCTGGTGCACACGGTTCCGATATGAGTGAAATTCTCAAGGAGGCACATGTTCTTTTTGAAGATGGAACTCTAGCTTGGCTATCGAAAGAAGAAATGGAGTTTTCTTATCGAACTTCTCTGCTTCAGAAGAAAAGACCTGGTATCGTGCTGGAAGCAATTTTTCAATTGATAGAGGGTGATAAAACCGAAATCGTTGAAAGAATGCAAAATAACAAGAATTACCGTAAAGATACCCAGCCATACAATCTTCCATGTGCCGGGAGCATATTTAGGAATCCACTTCCACACCATGCTGGTAAATTGGTCGAGAATGCAGGCCTGAAGGGACATTCTATTGGCGGCGCTCAGATTTCACCGATGCACGGGAACTTTATCGTTAACACAGGTAATGGAAGTGCAGCGGATGTTCAAGCCTTGATACAGCATGTGAAGGATACGGTATATGATAAATTTGAGATTGAAATGGAAACAGAAGTGGAAATTATAGGAAGGAAATAATGTGATTCATTATATCCAAATATTGTGATATAATGTATTACCTTTAAAGTTAGTTAATAACATAATATTGAGTTTGTCTTGATTTCACACTGTCAAGAACCATCCATTTTTTCAGGAAGAGGTGAAGGGGATGGAAAAGGGAAAAATCGTTTCCATTGAGGACCGCATCCCGAAATTAAAACAATTAAGAAAAAGCAAAGCAAACAGGCGACTTGTTCTTTTGCTGTCCCTTTTCTTCATTCTGGTTGCTTGTGTGCTATATTTCTTATCCCCGTTGAGCTATGTGAAATCCGTGCAGGTAGAGGGGAATCGTTATATTACTTCCAAACAGATCATTAAATTGAGTAAGGTGAAGAAGGATCGAAGCATTTGGAAGGTTGATACAGGGGCAGCGGCAGCCAATATCAAAAAAAATCAAGAAATAAAAAGCGTCAAGGTGACACCGGTATTTCCTAATTCCATTAAAATTACCGTTTCGGAACATAACAGGATGGCATATCTGTCCAATAATGGGAAGTTTGCACCCATTTTGGAAAACGGGTCTGTTTTAGAGGAGTTGGCAACAGGAGAAATTCCAGTATTTGCCCCTGTTTTAATTGGTTTCAAAGAGGGTAAAGCACTAAAGTTGCTTTTAGAAGAGCTGGACAAGCTTCCTGCCGAGATTCAGAATGCCATTTCGGAAATTCATTACGCTCCTACAAAAACCGATGACTACCACATCGTCATGTTCATGAACGATGGGTTTGAAGTAAGTGCGACAAGCCGGACTTTATACGAGAAAATGATTCACTATCCATCGATAGTCGGCCAGTTGGATCCAGATGTAAAGGGAGTCATCGATCTGGAAGTGGGTTCTTATTTTAAAGCATATGAAGACGCTGAACAAAAGGAAGGCACCAATGAGGAAAATTAATGGCAAACGGGTGGTTTTACCCCTGGTTTGCGTGGTTCTCGGATTCATGATTGCCTTCTCTTACAATCTGACCAAAGAAGGTGAAGGTGCAGGTGCAGGGAAGGACAAAGCCTGGGATCAGGAATATGTGCTCAGGCAGCAACTGATCGAACAAGAGAAGCAGAACCGGGAACTTCAGAAGGAACTCCTTAAGAAGCAAGAAAATGTATCCCAAATAGAAAAAGACCTAGCGCAGGAAAAGCAGCTTTTTTTCAATTTGGCAAAGGAAACGGAAAAATACCGTATGTTTCTCGGAAAAGTGAAAGTGAAAGGCTCAGGCCTTCAGGTGACGCTTGAAGATGGTACAGATATGGATTCAGAAGCCAATGTTAATAATTACCTCGTCCATGAACAGCATGTCTTCAAGGTCGTCAATGAACTATACATATCAGGTGCAGAGGCTGTTGCGATTAACGGTCAAAGGTTAAATCATGATTCATACATAATCTGTAATGGGCCTGTGATTACAATCGATGGCCATCAGCATCCTGCTCCCTTCATCATATCTGCGATTGGGAACCCGGATGTCCTGGGTGCTTCACTGGATTTACCCGGTGGCATCAAGGAACAGCTAGTTAATGAGAATATTATCTTTACAGTGGAAAAGCAAAAGAATATCATTTTTGATCCAATTATTGGAGGGTGATCAGACCGCCGGATTCGATGAAAGATTGGTGAGAAACTGGAAATGAAAAAAAAGCTTTCTTTTAGTTTGGTTACGTTGATTGCTGGCTTCATGCTCGCTATTCAATTCAATTTGGTGAATCAGCCTGTCGTTTCCGATACAAGGGATATGTGGGAACTGAAAAATGATTTATTGAAAGAACAGCAGACCCAGGCGGAATTAATAGAGGGTATCAGTAAGCTTGAGGGAAAAATAGCATCCTATGAAACAAAGAAAAATGAGAGTAAAGAAGAAGTATTGCGTAACACCCTGACCGAATTAAAGACGGATGCAGGCTTGACCGAAATAAAAGGTAATGGGGTAATCGTATCTATACAGCCTATCAAAGCAGATATCCTTCTTGGTAAGAAGACCGAGTATATTTCACCTGTATTGATCATTCGGCTCATTAATGAAATGTATAGGTATGGCGCTGACGAAATTTCCATTTCAGGACAAAGATATATATCAACATCGGTTATTCGTGATATTAATGGGCAGCCGAAAATGGACGGATATCCTCTAGTTCATTACCCGGTCGAAATACAGGCAATAACCGTTAATCCAAAGAAACTGAAGCAGCGCATTGAAGGTTCCGAACTTATGGATGATTTCTTTATAGATAATTTTGAAGTGCAGATCAATGTGCCTTCACGCGAGTTGACATTGCCGGCTTACCAAAATGCTATTAATGTGGAACACATGGAACCCATTATGGATGGGGGGGAATCGTAATGTGGCTTTCAGTTTTTGGGCTGTTGATTGGAATCACCCTTGGTTTTTTGGTGGATATTGATATTCCCCATGAATATTCAAATTATCTCTCCATTGCCGTGCTTGCTGCTTTTGATACCTTATTTGGGGGCATACGGGCTCATTTGCAAAATCTTTATGATGAAGTTGTATTTGTAACAGGATTCTTCTTTAATATTGTTTTAGCCGCAGGTTTGGCTTTTCTAGGTGTACATCTTGGTGTAGACTTATATTTAGCCGCAATCTTTGTGTTCGGTGTAAGGCTCTTTCAAAATATTGCCCTGATTAGAAGGATCCTGATTGAAAAATGGTCCATTTCCCGGAAAAAGCAGAAAAAAAATCTATAATTTTAAAGGGAATTAAGTTATAAATGACGAATAGTTTATGGCAGTATCTAGTTTATTAAGTAGATCAGTTTCATTGAGAAGCGAACAATATGCACCATAAAGTGAGAAATCTACGAGTTTTGTTCGGGAAATACCAAATGAAACGCTTATCTATGAAATTCGCCAGTTGTTGTATTCAGTTCTGTTATTCTATAATGTATAAGTCTTCGATATAAAAATGTTATTCTACTAATACATGTATAAAACTGAAGGAGGTGCCATGGAATGAACAGCAATGAAATATACGTAAGTCTTGACATCGGTACATCCAGTGTAAAAGTTATCATTGGGGAAATGGTCAATGACACATTAAATATAATCGGCGTAGGAAATGTTAAATCAGAAGGGCTCAAAAAGGGTTCGATCGTCGGTATAGATGAAACCGTCCAATCCATTCAAAAGGCTATAGAGCAAGCAGAACGGATGATAGGGATGGAGATAAAAAAGGTAATCGTAGGCATAAGTGGAAATCATGTGACGCTTCAGCCGTGTCATGGGGTAGTAGCGGTATCCAGTGACAATAAAGAGATTACCGAGCATGACGTTTTCCGTGTCAGGGAAGCAGCGGAGTTAATAACGATACCTTCCGACAGGGAAATCATCGACGTGGTGCCGATTCACTACAAAGTTGATGAACTTGATGAAATCAGTGATCCAAGGGGCATGATAGGTGTCCGGTTGGAAATGAGAGGGATATTAATCACAGGTCTTCGGACAATTTTACATAATACGCTGCGCTGTGTGGAAAGGGCAGGATTGGAAATAACCGATATCGCCCTTCAGCCCTTAGCCGCAGGTTCCCTTGTTTTATCCAAGGATGAAAAAGAACTTGGTGTGGCACTTGTCGATATTGGCGGAGGTTCCACGACCCTGGCGATTTTCGAACAAGGCTATTTACAATATACGTCTGTGATACCTATAGGCGGGGAAACACTTACGAAGGACCTTTCCATCGTTCTAAGGACGACTATGGAAGAAGCTGAGAAAATAAAAGTAAAGCATGGACATGCCTTTTATGATGACGCGTCTGAAGATGAAGTATTCCAAATACCGATCATCGGCAGCGATCAGCAGCAGACCTGCAACCAGTTAATGCTTTCGGATATCATTGAAGCGCGGGTGACCGAAATATTCGAGTTGATTCAAGATGATTTGAAGAGACTTGGCTTCCAGGATATACCGGGTGGTTTCGTGTTGACCGGGGGCGTCGTCAAGATGCCGGGAGTCCTGGAGCTGGCTCAATATGTGTTCCAAAACCGAGTAAGGACAGCTGAACCCAATTACATTGGTGTTAGGGAACCCCAATACACTACGGCTGTTGGTCTGATTAAACACGCATGCAAGAAAGAGAGAATGAAAAAAAACACCGCTAATAAAACTCCTGTAGCAGCTGGACAAGCTCAAGAAGATAACGACCAGCGCAGCCAGAAGGTTTCTCAGAAAAACAAAGAGAACACGGCTAAAAAACAAGGTGAAAAAGGTGAATCTAAATTCAAAAAAATCCTGGGTTACTTTTTTGAATAACAATCATTAAGAATCGGGAATTTCGTCAAAATAGGAGGATTGTCATGTTGGAGTTTGATTCTAATCTAGAACAATTAGCAACGATAAAAGTAATAGGTGTTGGCGGCGGCGGAAACAATGCGGTAAACAGAATGATCGAGCATGGTGTACAGGGTGTTGAGTTTATTTCTGTCAATACTGACGCACAGGCTCTTAATCTATCAAAAGCAGAAATCAAAATGCAAATCGGTGGGAAGCTTACACGCGGTTTGGGTGCAGGTGCCAATCCAGAGGTAGGAAAAAAGGCTGCTGAAGAAAGCAAAGAGCAGATTGAAGAAGCGCTTAAAGGTGCCGATATGGTATTCGTAACGGCTGGAATGGGCGGCGGTACGGGAACGGGGGCTGCTCCTGTCATAGCGGGCATTGCTAAAGATTTAGGGGCCCTTACAGTGGGTGTAGTTACACGTCCATTTACTTTCGAAGGCCGAAAACGTGCAACACAGGCACAAGGCGGCATTTCATCCATGAAGGAATCGGTTGACACACTGATCGTCATTCCGAACGACCGCCTTCTTGAAATCGTCGATAAAAGCACGCCAATGCTTGAAGCATTCCGTGAAGCCGATAATGTACTTCGCCAAGGTGTACAAGGGATTTCAGATTTAATTGCTGTTCCAGGTCTTATTAACTTAGACTTTGCCGATGTGAAGACCATCATGTCCAACAAAGGTTCCGCTCTTATGGGAATCGGGATTTCCTCCGGGGAAAACCGTGCGGCGGAAGCGGCGAAAAAAGCCATTTCCAGTCCGTTGCTTGAAACATCAATTGATGGTGCCCAAGGCGTACTGATGAATATTACCGGTGGTACGAACCTAAGTCTTTTTGAAGTCCAGGAAGCGGCCGATATCGTGGCTACAGCATCCGATCAAGACGTCAACATGATTTTTGGTTCGGTTATCAATGAAAACCTTAAAGATGAAATCGTCGTTACGGTAATTGCTACAGGCTTTAACGAGGTTGAAGCTTCAATTAGGCCTACTGGACGTCCAACACTCGGACAGCAGCAGCAATCAAGACCTCAGACACAACAAACGCCACAGCCAAACGTGAAGCGTGAAGTGAAGAGGGAAGAAGTCAATGAACAGCCTGCACGTAATGCCAATCAAGGTGATGAGGCCCTGGATATTCCAACCTTCCTCCGTAACCGTAATAGACGCCGTTAATACCGACGTCATATGCCGTTCCCATTTGGGAACGGTTTTTTGTCGTTAATAAAATGCATTCCTTAAAAGCAATTGTGTCAAATGACCTCATAATAATGGGGAATTTCTGTAGGATCACGACTTTCGTTTTTGTTTTTGATAGTTTTTGGCTTCAGCCAATGGTTTATTTTGATTCAAGGCTATTTCTTGCCGCCTTGAAAGAATTCGTTGTGCTTTGGCCAGTTTTTTTTCGACCGTCCGTAAGAATTTTGGGTTTTGATAAACCGTACCATCTGAAAGAATCGAAAAGTTCTTCAAACCAAGATCTACACCGCACGAACGATTCGTTTTAGGAAGTACTGGTACATTGGTTTCCGCTAAAACGGAAATGAAATATTTACCCGATGGGTTCCGCCTGATTTGTGGCATTGATGATTCGCCCTTCGACTTCGCGGCTTTTAGCAAAACGAACGAGGCCGAGTTTGGGCAATTTAATTTGGTTTCCAATCATTCCGATATTTCCATTCGTATGTTTAGCCGTGTAGGATTGGACCGGATTTGAAACGTGGCGACTCGTTTTGTTTTTTAATATCGACTATAGGAATCTGCTGAATTTTCCGCCGATTTCTGTAAGGCTATACTGTCTACTTCTTTCAGGATAGAATACTCTTTCTTTATAGCTGGAAGTTCTTTGATTGTTGTGTATTTATTCAGAAAAGAACCTTTCCATTCATTAGAGGGTAATTGGCCGTTTTGCTTCATTTCTTCACAGATATACCAGTAAGCATCTTTCTCATTTTGTTTGCCTAAATAGAAGTTATAGGTCAAAACGAGAGCAGCCAAACGTTTTATTGATAGGAATAAGTTGTTCTTTCGTTGGATAGATTCGAAATTTATAAGCCTTGTTTACGACCATTGGTTTCACCCCCCGTTATTATCAAACAAGGAACATATGTTTGTCAAAAAATACTTTGGCTTAGGCCAACTGCCATTCATCCCCCTTACCGTTGGGCTCTAGCCCTATACACGCTTGAAGAGGGAGTCTTCTGGTGGGAAATGATAAATTATTAAACTTTTATAACATAAATCGACAGAAGTAAAAGGGAGCAGGATAGTCTCTAAGACAGTCTTGAAAATATCAATAGCTGTTTTTCTACAAAAAGGGTAAAAATGACTGAAAAACTCTTAAGTTTTCGGTACAAAAAGTGACACACTTTCTAAGGGCAGGTACGCTATACTTTTTGCTAGTGGAAGGTTAGTTCATATAAGGAGGGGAGGGTGTTTGACTTTATATTTAGATGTGATCTGGTTATTGAATTGGTTATTTGACTGCCTCCTTTTATATTGGACCGCAATCATTCTCAAACGAAGGGTAGCTCTTTGGCGGGTGTGCATCGGCGGACTGATTGGTTCCTTCATTATCGTATTGGCATTCACTCCTTTTTATGCAATTGCCGACCGGGTATACATGAAGATTTTCGTATCCATGGTCATGGTGCTGGCAACCTTTGGGTTCAATAGGTTAAAACTTTTCGTGAAATCGGTGGCCACTTTATATTTTGTGACATTTTTATCGGGAGGAATCCTTCTGGGACTTCACTACTTATTTGAATTCCAAATCGTGTCCAAGGACCCTGGTCAATATGCCGGAATCAATCGTTTTGGCGACCCTGTCAGCTGGATATTCGTAATGATCGGGTTCCCGCTCGCATGGCAATTTTCCAAGCGAACACTTGAAGGGATGGAAATGACCAAGCTTACACATGAACAAATGGTTTCGGTCTCGGTTAAAATTTCTGACTTTGAAGGAACGTTTCATGGATTGGTGGATAGCGGCAATCAACTATATGACCCGATTACACGTTCCCCAGTAATGATCATCTCTCTTTCAGGCGGGGAAACAGGAATTCCGAACGATATGCTGGAGCTCTTTAAAAACCCTGATAACCTGATTAGTCAGGAAGTGCAGCCCGAATATTCATGGACAGGAAGAATGCGTGTCATCCCTTATAAAGTCGTAGGGCATGAGCATCAGCTGTTAACCGCAATCAAACCGGATTATATTAAAATCGTTCAAGGAGAAAAAGAATTTCATGTCAAGCAGGGTCTCGTTTCGTTTACCTTTCAACAACTCTCTCCCGATAATAGCTATCAATCTATCGTTCACCCGAAGATGTTAACCGGGATCCCGGTACAAACTGCCTCCTGAACCATCGATTCACTCTTAAATTTGACCCATAATCCGTTTATTAGAAGGGAGAATTATTTTGAAGAAATTCATTCTTCGGCTCACTTACTTTTGGTACAAACTATTGTTCAAGCTCGGATTGAAAACGGACGAAATATTTTATATAGGAGGGAGTGAGGCGCTGCCGCCACCCCTTTCAAAGGAAGAAGAGGCAATACTGATCAATAAATTACCAAATGGTGATGAAGCTGCACGCTCGATCTTGATTGAACGTAATTTAAGGCTGGTTGTTTACATTGCCAGGAAATTCGAAAATACTGGCATCAACATTGAAGATTTAATCAGCATAGGTACCATAGGTTTGATCAAAGCTGTGAATACATTCAATCCTGAGAAGAAAATAAAACTGGCTACATATGCATCGAGATGCATCGAGAATGAAATATTGATGTATTTACGCAGAAATAACAAAATCCGCTCTGAAGTTTCTTTTGATGAGCCTCTGAATATTGATTGGGATGGAAATGAACTTCTGTTATCGGATGTACTTGGTACGGATGATGACATTATCACGAAAGACCTTGAGGCAAACGTTGACCGTAAGCTCCTGACAAAAGCACTTACACAGTTATCAGAACGTGAAAAACAGATAATGGAACTCCGTTTTGGACTTGCAGGCGGGGAAGAAAAAACCCAAAAGGACGTTGCCGACATGCTGGGGATTTCCCAATCTTACATTTCGCGTTTAGAAAAAAGGATTATTAAGAGGCTTCGTAAAGAATTTAATAAAATGGTGTAAAAAAATAAAGTGCTTAAATGTCAATCAAATCAATACTTTGGTAGCTATATTGAAAAATAATCGGGATTTTCTGTTCTAGCCATGTGCATATTTTTTCCTCCCGCGGAAATACTGTTTTTTGTACAGCGCTCCTGTGAGGAGGGAATAATTTTGTCTCGTAATAAGGTTGAAATCTGCGGTGTGGATACATCAAAATTACCGGTTTTAAAGAATGAAGAAATGAGAAAACTCTTTAAAGAACTGCAAGATGGCGATATTTCAGCAAGAGAGAAACTGGTAAACGGGAATCTTCGACTCGTTCTAAGCGTCATTCAACGCTTCAACAATCGGGGAGAGTATGTAGATGATCTATTTCAGGTAGGCTGTATAGGGTTGATGAAGTCGATAGATAACTTTGACCTAGGTCAAAATGTTAAGTTTTCAACGTATGCTGTACCGATGATTATTGGAGAAATCAGAAGATATCTCCGTGACAATAATCCGATTCGGGTATCCCGTTCTTTAAGAGACATCGCTTACAAAGCTTTGCAGGTAAAAGAAAAGCTCATAAGCCAGACCCTTCGTGAGCCGACAGCTGAAGAAATCGCCAAGGTGTTGGAAGTTCCTCATGAAGAAATTGTTTTTGCACTAGATGCTATACAAGATCCAGTTTCACTTTTTGAACCGATTTATAATGATGGCGGGGATCCGATTTATGTACTCGACCAACTGAGTGATGAAAAAAATAAAGATAGTACCTGGATTGATGAAATAGCTATAAATGAAGGCATGAGACGGTTGAATGACCGGGAAAAAATGATCCTTCGCAAACGGTTTTTCCAAGGGAAGACGCAAATGGAGGTAGCCGAGGAAATCGGCATTTCACAAGCACAGGTCTCCCGATTGGAAAAAGCGGCAATCAAGCAAATGAATAAAAATATCCAACAGTAGAAGCTGAGCAAGAGAAAAAGTTAGCTGAAGCGGGTAGGGCAAAAATGTCGGTACCCGCTTCACAGCTACTTATCCATTGCGGCTTTTTTATTTTGTTGAAAATCCCTTCCGGAAGGGATCGTGAATCGTGGACGTTTATTTATCGTAATCTTCATCCTTGAGCGCATCTTGTCATATACATAGGAATAGGACCTTCATCTATGATGAATTTTTGAGGAGCTGAGTGATGTGACCAGGATTTCCGAATTTCAAATTAAGGATATCGTCAATATAGCGGATGGTAAGAAATTGGGTAATATGTCAGACCTTGAAATAAATACGGCCACGGGGAAAATAGAGGCAATCGTCGTTTCAAATGGCACCAGATTAATGGGTTTTTTTGGGAGAGAGCAGGATATTGTGATTCCATGGCGCAAAATAAAAAAAATCGGTGCAGATGTCATACTTGTTGAACATCAGACGGTATTTCAAGGAGAACTGAAAGATGAACGTTTTTAAAGGTGCGTGGCGCAAATATATGATACACTAGACTAAAAATAAAGAGGTTTATAGCATGAAAGAGCCATTTGTTTTAATAAAAGACCAATATATGCTCATTGACAGCTGGAGACAAAAAAATCTCCAGCTCGTAGCGGGCTTCACCACAAAAAACGGGGGGGTCAGTACAGCTGATTTTCAAACATTGAATACCGGTTTTCATGTCGGGGATAAACTTGAAGATGTCCAGGGAAACCGCAGGATTATAGCCGATAAGCTGATGTATCCGCTTAATGAATGGATAGGTGCCGAGCAGACTCATGAAACGAATATCCATCAGGTTACCAGCCGCGATGGCGGGAGGGGCGCTACGGATTATGATTCAGCCTTTAAAGCGACTGATGGATTCTATACGAAGGACCAAAACGTTCTATTGACCCTTTGCTATGCAGACTGCGTGCCCTTATACTTTCTTGCTCCGGCACATGGAATGATTGGGGTTGCACATGCTGGCTGGAAGGGTACGGTTAATGGAATTGCACGAAAAATGGTTGGGGCATGGCTGAATGAGGGTATAAAAGCAAGTGAGATATTTGCTGTTATTGGACCGTCGATTTGTTCGAAATGCTATGTAGTTGATGATTATGTCATGGATTTAGTGCAGAATTTGCTGGTAGATATTGACGAAAAGCCCTATAATTTAATCAGTGAAGGACAATATCAGTTAGACCTTAAGCAACTTAATGCATTGATTCTTCAAAAATCAGGAATTCCAAATAGTCAGATCGACGTTACATCATACTGTACAAG
Source organism: Peribacillus sp. NPDC096448 (assembly GCF_044762675.1). Taxonomy (NCBI): domain Bacteria; kingdom Bacillati; phylum Bacillota; class Bacilli; order Caryophanales; family Bacillaceae; genus Peribacillus; species Peribacillus sp. NPDC096448. The sequence continues at coordinate 172,646 of NZ_JBIWEU010000004.1, forward strand.
CTGCGATCATGAATTGTTTTTTTCACATCGCCGTGATAATGGGAAGACAGGCAGATTGATGAGTTTTATCGGTTGGAAGGAGGATTTAGAGTAACAGTGAAAGTAGTGGACAATTTAAAAAACATCGAAGAAAAAATAAATATAGCATGTGAAAATAGTGGAAGGGACCGTGATGCGATTAAGTTGATCGCAGTGACGAAATATGTTTCGGTCGAGAGAGCGAATGAAGCATTGGAAGCGGGAATACTTGATTTGGGTGAAAACCGTGACGAAGGGCTTCTGGCTAAATATGAAGTGCTGAAGGACAAGCCAAACTGGCATTATATTGGTTCCATGCAAACACGTAAAGTCAAGAATGTCATCGATAAAATTTCATATATCCATTCATTGGATCGCATTTCTTTGGCAGAAGAAATTCAAAAACGCGCAAATGAGCCGATAAACTGTTTAGTGCAGGTGAATGTTTCAGGTGAGGAATCAAAACATGGTCTGAATCCTGAGGCGACAATTGATTTCATAAAAGGGTTATCTGATTTTGATAAGGTGAATGTTGCAGGATTGATGACGATGGCTCCATTGACCGATGATGAACAGATTTTGCGGGAATGTTTCCGGAAACTGAAAGGCATCCAGGTTGAAATACAAGATTTAGAGTTGAAGCATGCCCCCTGTACTGAATTGTCCATGGGTATGTCCAATGATTTCATGATTGCCATTGAGGAAGGCGCTACAATGATAAGGATTGGTACAGCACTTGTTGGCGAATAATTTTAAGGAGGTACGCTATAGATGTCGTTCGTATCAAAATTTAAATCTTATTTCGCGCTGGATGATGAGTACGAGTACAGGGATGAAGTGGTGGAAGAAGAGGAGGCTGAACCGAAAGTCGTGAAGTCAGCTAAACAGCAACAGTCCGCTTCTGCAGGGAATAATGCCAATCAGAATATCGTAAGTTTGCAAAGCGTACAGAAATCTTCTAAAGTAGTATTATTGGAGCCGCGTGCTTATGCAGAAGCCCAGGAGGTAGCTGACCATTTGAAAAACAGGCGCGCAGTAGTCGTGAACCTTCAACGAATCCAGCATGACCAAGGAAAGCGAATCATCGATTTTCTAAGTGGGACTGTTTATGCAATCAGCGGGGATATCCAAAAAATCGGAACAGATATATTCTTATGTACCCCGGACAACGTCGATGTTTCCGGTAATATTACCGGCTTCGCCGCCGAAGAGGAGTACGAAGAAGCGAGGTGGTAATGGTTAATGGGTTTAGTGCTTCAGGGTTTATATTATTTAATTGAAATTTATTCAATGGCATTAATCGTTTACATATTGATGTCATGGTTCCCCAATGCAAGGGAGACATCAATCGGTCAATTTTTGGAAAAAATTTGCGAACCGTATTTAGAACCGTTCAGAAAGTTCATTCCGCCGCTTGGCATGATTGACCTTTCACCTCTTGTGGCCTTGCTGGTTCTTAATTTTGCCAGCGGTTATGGAATCCATTACTTACAGACCTTAATAGGATGATCAGCAATTAACCTGACATGCATCTTACTACACAGCCGGAACATTTTCCGCTGTGTAGTTGCAACGCAGAATGAGTTTAATCAATTCCTTATGATCGACCATTAATTTGATAACTAAGGAGCATTTATTCAATCATGAGTATTTATCAGCATTTCAGGCCGGAGGAAAAAGATTTTATTGACCAGGCTTTGAATTGGATTGATCAGGTTAAAAATTCCTACGCTCCGAAACTATCTGATTTTCTTGATCCGCGTCAGCAGGAAATCCTTACTTCCCTAATGGGGAATGATCCGGAAGCGAAACTGCAATTCAATGGCGGGAGCGATTTCGTAGAGCGAAAACGTGTGCTCATTTACCCTGATTATTACTCTCCTGAACCATCTGATTTCAATATCTCCTTATACGATATCTCCTATCCAAAAAAATTTGTAACGCTTGAACATAGGCAAATACTTGGAACCTTGATGTCACTAGGGGTAAAACGTGAAAAATTTGGTGATATAATAGTGACGGATGAGCATATTCAATTTATAGCTGCCGAAGAGATGGATTCATATCTCGTTGGGAATCTGGATAAAATAGGTAATGCTTCCGTTTCCATCAAACGGCTTCCAATCGAGAATATCGTCCAAGTTAAGGAAAAATGGGAAGAGCAAGTAACCACCGTCAGTTCTCTTAGGCTTGACAGTGTGCTATCGGCCGTCCTGAATTTGTCCCGTCAAAAAACCCAGTCCTTGATAACGTCAGGAAAAGTAAAGGTGAATTTCAAGCAAACGGAAAGCGTCTCGGAAGAATGCCGTGAAGGTGACACACTTTCCATCCGAGGTTTTGGCAGATGTAAAATAGCTTCGATCGATGGGAAAACCAAGAAGGATAAGTGGAGAATCTCGTTAGGCAGACAAAAATAATTCAAGAAAAAGCAGGATTCATAAATATATTGTCGAATATAGAGTTTTAACATACAAGAGTAGAAACCGTTCTGGAGGTGCCGTAATGCCCTTAACCCCGATAGATATACATAACAAGGAATTTAGCAAAGTATTTCGAGGGTATGATGAAGATGAAGTAAATGAATTTCTCGACCAGGTCATTAAGGATTATGAACTGATTTTGAGGGAGAAGAAGGAACTGGAAGATAAACTGAACGAGACTTTTGATCGTTTGGGACATTTTACGACAATTGAGGGTACACTTAACAAGTCGATTATTGTCGCTCAAGAAGCAGCCGAAGAATTAAGGCGCAATGCCCAAAAAGAAGCGAAACTGATCATAAAGGAAGCAGAGAAAAATGCTGACCGGATTGTAAATGAGTCACTTGTGAAAGCAAGGAAAATAGCGATGGATATCGAAGATTTGAAAAAACAATCCAAAGTATTCCGGACACGTTTCAAAATGCTTGTCGGTGCACAGTTGGATTTGCTGGACAATGACGATTGGGATCATCTTCTGGATTATGAAGTGGATGCGACTGAAATAGAATTAAATGAGAGAGTGGAAGAGGAAATTTAAACGATTCCTTGACTTTGAACACTTTTTTCGCATATAATTTTTTAACAATACTATTCATTATGAAATTAGACGATGACAGGGAAAGTAAATTCTTCACACACTTATTTTTAGCGAACCGGGGATGGTGAAAGCCCGGAATAAGCGAAGATATTGAAGATCACCCTTGAGTTCTGAGTTGAACCTGCTTTTGCAGTAAGTAAATGAAGCGTTTCATTCACGTTACGAATGCTCGAGAGGTTGGATTCACTTCGTGAATCTTTCTAGCCAGGGTGGTACCGCGGGAAGCAAAGCTTTCTCGTCCCTTATTTAGGGATGAGAGGGCTTTTTATTTTGGCCGGATATCAAGTCATCGGTTCGAATGAATTTTTTTAAAAGACGGATGGAGGATTTTATGATGGAATACAAAGATACCTTATTGATGCCTAAAACTGAATTTCCAATGCGGGGGAATTTGCCGAAACGTGAACCGGAAATCCAAGAAAAATGGAAAGAAATGAACATCTATAAAAAAGTGCAAGAACAAACTGAAGGACGTCCTTTATTCATTTTGCATGATGGACCTCCATATGCCAACGGCGATATCCACATGGGCCATGCAATGAATAAGGTTTTAAAGGATTTCATTGTCCGATTTAAATCGATGAGCGGTTTTCAAGCACCGTATGTACCTGGCTGGGATACACATGGGCTTCCAATCGAAACGGCATTGACGAAAAAAGGCGTGAAACGGAAAGAAATGAGCGTTGCCGAATTCAGAAAGCTTTGTGAAGAGTATGCTTATGGTCAGATTGACAATCAACGTGAGCAGTTTAAGAGAATAGGGGTCCGTGGTGATTGGGAAAATCCTTATATCACATTGAAGCCTGAATATGAAGCACAGCAAATCAAGGTATTCGGTGAAATGGCGAAAAAAGGCTACATTTATAAAGGGAAAAAACCTGTTTACTGGTCCCCATCAAGTGAATCAGCGCTAGCCGAAGCTGAAATTGAATATCAAGACAAACGCTCTGCGTCGATCTATGTTGCTTTTGAAGTCACAGATGGCAAAGGTGTAATCGATGAAGGTGTCAAAATCATCATCTGGACGACAACTCCATGGACGATTCCAGCTAATCTTGGTATCTCATTGCATCCGCAATTAAATTATGTAGTGGTGGCTGTCGAAAATGAAAAATTCTTACTTGCTGAGGCACTGCTTGAATCGGTTACGGAAACATTAGGCTGGGAGAACCCGTCTATCCAAAAAACAGTAAAAGGGAGCGAGCTTGACCGTGCTGTTGCCAAACATCCTCTTTATGACCGCGAATCTTTAGTGATGTTAGGTGAGCACGTAACGACTGAAGCTGGAACGGGTTGTGTTCATACTGCACCTGGTCATGGTGAAGATGACTTTATCGTTGGGCAAAAATATGGCTTGGACGTACTTTGTCCTGTAGATGAAAAAGGGGTCATGACGGAAGAAGCAGGGGAATTTGCCGGATTATTTTATGATCAAGCGAATAAACCGATTACCGAAAAATTAACTGAAGCAGGCGCGTTATTGAACTTGACGTTCATCACGCACTCATACCCACATGACTGGCGGACGAAGAAGCCAACGATCTTCCGTGCAACAGCACAATGGTTCGCGTCGATCAAGGACTTCCGTAATGAACTTCTGGAAGCGATTGAAGAAACGAAATGGGTACCGGCTTGGGGCGAAACGCGCCTATTCAATATGGTCCGTGACCGTGGGGATTGGTGTATATCCCGCCAACGCGCTTGGGGCGTTCCAATTCCAGTGTTTTATGCAGAAAATGGCGAGCCGATCATTACGGATGAAACCATCGACCATATTTCAAACCTATTCCGCGAACAGGGTTCAAACATCTGGTTTGAGCGTGAAGCGAAAGATCTTCTGCCTGAAGGCTATACACATGAAGGCAGCCCGAATGGTATCTTCACGAAAGAAACGGATATCATGGACGTATGGTTCGATTCCGGATCTTCTCATCAAGCGGTACTTGAAGAAAGAGACGACTTGCAACGCCCTGCTGACCTTTATTTAGAAGGGTCCGATCAATATCGCGGCTGGTTTAACTCATCACTTTCAACAAGCGTTGCGGTTACAGGCAAAGCACCATATAAAGGTGTACTTAGCCACGGGTTCGCATTGGATGGCGAAGGCCGTAAAATGAGTAAGTCGATTGGGAACGTTGTACTGCCATCCAAGGTCATGAACCAACTTGGTGCAGATATCTTACGCCTTTGGGTAGCTTCGGTGGATTACCAATCGGATGTCAGGGTTTCCGATCCTATTTTAAAACAAGTTTCGGAAGTTTACCGTAAAATCCGTAATACATTCCGCTTCCTGTTAGGGAACTTGGATGGATTCAATCCAAAAACCGATAAAGTGGCAGTTCAAGAATTGCCTGAAGTCGATCGATACATGCTGGTTAAATTAAATAAACTGATCAAACAATCGAAGCTAAGTTATGAAAATTATGAGTTTGCTACTATTTATAATATGGTCAATAATTTCTGTACACAGGATTTAAGTTCGTTCTACCTTGATTATGCAAAAGACATTCTTTATTGTGAAGCACCAAATGGTAAAGAGCGTTTGGCCATTCAAACGGTCCTTTACGAATCATTGGTCAGCTTAACCAAATTGGTGTCACCGATCCTCTCTCATACAGCTGATGAAGTATGGGCGTTCATTCCGGGTGTAACGGAAGAAAGTGTACAGTTGACATTGATGCCTGAAGAGATTTCCATTGATGATGCTGAGGTCATTGAGTCAAAATGGACGGCGTTCATGGATGTCCGTGATAATGTTCTGAAAGCATTAGAAGAAGCCCGTAACCAGAAGGTCATCGGAAAATCACTGAACGCTAAAGTGATGGTATATGTTAATGAAGAAACGAAGAATCTGCTTGATGGCATCAAGGAAAGCTTTGAACAGCTATTCATCGTATCCGAATTCGAAATCGCTGGCGATGTGGCAAGTGCCCCGGCAGAAGCGGTTAAACTTGAGGATATAGCGATCCTTGTTACAAAAGCAGAAGGTGAAACGTGTGAACGTTGCTGGAATGTTTCGAAGGAAGTAGGCCAAGTGGAAGATCATCCAACACTTTGCCCACGTTGTGCTACAGTCGTGAAAAAGCATTACGTGAATCAATAATTCCTGCAAAAAAGCCGGTCCCTATATGAAGGGCCGGCTTTTTTGTGGTAATGAAAACTAAAACCCCAAACGGGAATTTTGCTTTTATCCAACCTTCCCGATATTCTTCAGGTACAGTTCTGTTTTTCGGATTAGTCATTATTTCTAGTTTATGCTACAATTCAAAAGTGAAGATTTGATTAGTTTGGGGGAAAAAATGTGTTTTATTATTTGATTGCCCTTTTGGTCATAGCTCTCGATCAGCTGACAAAATGGATGATTGTGAAAAAAATGGAGTACGGAGAAAGCATTGAAATTATTGAAAACCTTCTATATATCACCTCGCATCGTAATCGTGGGGCAGCATGGGGAATTCTACAAGGTCAAATGTGGTTTTTCTACATCATCACCATCGCTGTCATTATTGGACTTGTCTATTATATTCAGAAAATGGCGAAGGAAAGCATTTTGCTTGGAGTTGCACTTGGTCTCATGCTAGGCGGTGCGATTGGTAATTTCATCGATCGTGTTGCTCGTCAGGAAGTAGTGGATTTCGTTCATACCTATATTTTCAGCTACAGTTTCCCTGTATTCAATGTTGCTGATGCCGCGCTTTCAATTGGTGTCGGACTGCTCGTGATTCATATGTTTTTAGAAGAAAAAAACGCTAAGGAGAAAGATAATGGATAAAAGGTTATACAGCATCGATGAAACACTAAAAGGAGTTAGGATTGATAAGGCCCTTTCCACTTTGAATGAGGAATGGTCTCGCACTCAGGTCCAGCAATGGATCAAGGATGATCATGTTTTGGTAAATGGCGCGGTTATTAAGACGAATTACAAAGCTGTTCCTGGCGATACAATCGAAGTGACGATTCCAGACCTTGAGGAATTGGATGCGGTAGCAGAGGAAATGGATTTGGATATCTATTATGAAGATGCAGATGTACTCGTGGTTAATAAACCGAGCGGTATGGTCGTCCATCCGGCACCGGGGCATGTATCTGGTACGCTTGTAAATGGATTGATGGCTCACTGCAAGGATCTTTCTGGAATCAACGGTGTCATGCGTCCTGGAATCGTCCATCGGATCGACAAAGATACATCAGGTCTATTGATGGTTGCCAAAAATGATATGGCACATGAGAAACTGGTACAGCAGCTCGTTGACAAAACGGTTACACGTAAGTATCAAGCTGTAGTTCATGGTGTGATCCCTCATGATTTCGGAACGATCGATGCACCGATCGGCCGCGATAAAAAAGATCGCCAAAGCATGACTGTCACAGATTCGAATGCCAAAAATGCTGTCACGCATTTCCGTGTCATCGAACGCTTCAAAGATTTCACTTTGGTGGAATGCCAGCTTGAAACAGGAAGGACACATCAAATCCGTGTTCACATGAAATACATTGGCTTCCCACTGGCGGGTGATCCGAAATATGGTCCGAAAAAGACCCTGAAATTAGATGGACAAGCGTTACACGCCGGTCTTTTAGGTTTCATTCATCCACGTACAAATGAGTATATGGAATTCGAAGCTCCGATTCCGGAAGAGTTTGAGAATTTAATTAATCAATTACGTAGAAGTAAGGATTGACAAATTCATTTTTCTGATATATCATAATAACAACTTAATAAGAACCTTTAACACAGTTCAGAGAGACTGAGAAGGAAACGGATACGCAAAGTGGGATATTTATGCCCATTGCGATAAAATCCTCATGCCTTCTTGGCATGAGGATTTTTTGTTGAAATTGACTTATCAGAAAAAAGAATCGGGGTGGCCGACGTGTTGAATGAGAAAGCCATAGTACTTGATGAGCAGGCCATTAGAAGAGCCTTGACGAGAATTGCCCATGAAATTATTGAGAAAAATAAGGGGATTGAGGATTGCGTCTTAATCGGGATACGTACACGCGGGATTTTCCTCGCTGACCGACTTGCAAAGCGCATCAATCAAATAGAAGGCAAGGAAATAGAACTGGGTGAACTGGATATTACACTTTATCGCGATGACCTTTCGAAAAAGACCAATGATGGGGAACCCATCGTAAAAGGCTCAGATATTCCGGTCAATATCACTGACAAGAAAGTGATTTTAGTGGATGATGTTCTTTTCACAGGCAGAACCGTTAGAGCGGCAATGGATGCTCTGGTGGATTTGGGAAGACCTTCGCAGATCCAGCTCGCCGTATTAGTGGATAGGGGACACAGGGAATTGCCGATTCGCGCGGATTTCGTCGGCAAAAACGTTCCGACTTCCCAATCTGAAAAAATTACAGTTACTTTAACAGAAGTGGATGAAGTAGATCAAGTTACTATATTAGAAAACTAAACACCATGAAAATTTCATATTACCCTTTTAAAGACAGTCCAGAGAGGCTGGCAAAGGGGAGTCAATCGGGAGAGCTGTGCCTATGTATAGGCATTTACCTTCTGAGAAACCCTCTTTGTATAATGCAAAGAGGGTTTTTACAGTTTTGATGGAATTTTCATGAGGGGGATACGAAAATGGAAGAAATGAAAAGGGACATCGTACTGGATGTCGAGGACGTGCCAAAGGCTGGCCAGTGGATTACGTTAAGTATCCAGCATTTGTTCGCAATGTTCGGTGCAACGGTGCTGGTGCCATTTCTGGTAGGATTAAGCCCGGCGGTAGCACTGGTTTCAAGCGGCTTGGGCACACTTTCATACTTATTGATAACGAAAGGTCAGATACCGGCTTATCTCGGTTCATCTTTCGCTTTCATTACACCAATCATCGCGGCTAAGGCTTTGGGAGGTCCGGAAGCGGCCATGATCGGCTGTTTTGCGGCAGGGTTCATATATGGGATTGTAGCTTTGATCATCCAAAAAGTCGGATTGCGCTGGTTAATGAATATACTTCCTCCGGTTGTGGTGGGTCCGGTGATTATCGTAATCGGATTAAGCCTTGCCGGAACGGCAGTGGACATGGCAATGTATGATCCACAAGATAAATACAGCGTCACATATATAGTTATAGCGCTGATCACATTAGCGGTAACCATCATCTGTAACGTGTTCTTCAAGGGATTCATTAACTTGATCCCCATTTTAATGGGAATCATAGTGGGCTACGGCTGTTCGGCTGTTGCAGGAATAATAGATTATGAACCGATCAAGGCAGCAAAATGGTGGGAAATGCCTGAATTCATGTTTCCCTATGTAACCTATACACCGTCCTTCTCATGGGAAGTCATTGCCATCATGGTACCGGTTGCCATCGTAACTTTATCAGAACATATCGGACACCAGATGGTACTGAGCAAAGTGGTAGGCAGGAACTTTTTGGAAAAACCAGGTTTGCATCGCTCAATTTTAGGAGATGGCGCAGGAATCATGATTGGTTCCTTCATCGGTGGGCCGCCGCTGACTTCATATGGTGAAAATATTGGGGTCCTGACAATGACTAAGGCGTACAGTGTGTATATCATCGGAGGGGCAGCATTGACTGCAATCATCTTTGGCTTTAACGGTAAGATTTCAGCAGTCATCAGCTCGATACCTACAGCTGTGATGGGCGGCATTTCCATCTTGCTCTTCGGTATCATCGCTTCAAGTGGATTGAGGATGCTGATTGATAATAAGGTCGACTTTGACAAGAAAAGAAACCTGATGATAGCTTCAGTCATCTTGGTGTTAGGAATCGGAGGAGCGTTCGTACAACTATCGGAAACGGTATCGCTTTCCGGAATGGCACTTTCAGCCATCGTCGGAATCCTTCTTAACTTGATTCTTCCGGACCGGGAAAAAATATCCGGAGATATATTTGGAAAGTAAGATATTGCATCAAAATAATAGATCACCTTTTAAAAGAAGTCCAGAGAGGCTTAAAAGGGTGTTGCTGTAAAGATGAATGAGAAACGGGATAAAGTGTTAACCATTCCGTGCCCTCCCAATCTTTATGACCTACACCCTGTCCTTATTGGCGGGGTGTTTTTTTATGCCCTGCATCACAAATGTGAAAGGAGCAGGATCGATGAAAAAATTATTGACCATGAATGAATTGACATTAAGTGAAATTGAAAGGATTTTACATGAGGCAGAGTGTTTCGCCAACGGAACTAGCTGGATTCCAAAGCAGTTGACAACCGTTGCCAATCTCTTCTTTGAACCAAGCACACGTACAAAATCAAGCTTTGAAATGGCTGAAAGAAAATTGGGACTCGAGGTGATTCCTTTTGATGCGGGTACATCATCCGTGTTAAAAGGCGAAACCTTATATGACACAGTTAAAACGTTAGAAGCGATAGGCGTAAATGCCTTGATCATCCGACATGAACAGGATAATTATTTTGACGAATTGAATGAGAAAATCGGGATTCCAATAATCAATGCAGGGGATGGCTGCGGAAATCACCCAACCCAATCATTACTGGACTTATTGACGATAAAACAAGAGTTTAAAAGTTTCAAAGGTCTGAAGATTGCGATAATCGGTGATGTGAGGCATAGTCGGGTTGCGAAATCGAATGCAGAAGCATTGACCCGCTTAGGAGCGAATGTCGTATTTTCGGGTCCGCCTGAATGGTTTGACAGAACAAACAGTTTAGGAAGGTATGAAGACATCGACCATGCGGTAGCTACATCGGATGTGGTCATGCTGCTCAGAATACAGCATGAAAGGCATATTGAAAAATACGATCAGGCAAATGGAGATTATCTAAAAAGATTCGGCCTGACCAAACAACGTGAAAAAAATATGAAACCGGATGCGATCATCATGCATCCTGCACCAATAAACCGCGGTGTTGAAATAGACAGTGATTTAGTCGAATGCAGCCGCTCAAGAATTTTTAAACAAATGGAAAATGGCGTGTTCATTAGAATGGCCGTATTAAAAAATGTGCTTGAACAATCCGAAGGGGGAAACATCCATGAAAACAGTAATCAAAAATGGAGTATTGCTAGATAATCAAAACTCATTCATAAAAGCGGACATTGAAATGGAAGGCAAGGTCATCACAAAAATCGGCGAGAACTTGGCGACGGAAAATTGTAAAGTAGTTGACGCTGAAGGGTTGCTTATTACACCAGGACTTGTTGACCTGCATGTCCATTTACGCGAACCGGGCGGTGAACATAAAGAAACAATCGCAAGCGGAACGCTTGCAGCGGCAAGAGGCGGTTTCACAACGGTAGCGGCGATGCCTAATACAAGGCCAGTTCCCGATACAGTGGAAAACCTTGAAGCGCTAAACAGGAAAATTGAAGAAACGGCTCATGTCAGGGTACTCCCATATGCATCCATCACGATTAGGGAAGCAGGCAAGGAGCTGACCGACTTTTCTTCATTAAAACAAACGGGTGCTTTCGCCTTTACGGACGATGGTGTGGGGATTCAAGAAGCAGGGATGATGCTGGAAGCGATGAAACGGGCAGCCGCTCAAGAAATGGCCATAGTTGCTCATTGTGAAGACAATAGCTTAATCAATAAAGGCTCCGTCCATGAAGGAAGATTCTCGAAAGAACAGGGAATCAATGGAATTCCGTCCGTATGTGAAGCTGTACATATTGCCCGGGATATCCTCCTTGCTGAAGCGGCGGATTGCCATTATCACGTTTGCCACATTTCCACGAAGGAATCGGTAAGGACGGTAAGGGATGCCAAACGCGCCGGTATCCGCGTCACAGCCGAAGTTACACCGCATCACTTATTATTGTGTGAAGATGATATACCGGGACTTGATACGAATTATAAAATGAACCCGCCATTAAGGGGCCGTGAAGATCGGGATGCATTGATAGAAGGACTGCTTGACGGAACCATCGATTTTATAGCAACAGACCATGCCCCGCATGCGGCTGAAGAAAAAGCGCAGGGAATGCAGCTGGCCCCTTTCGGAATCGTAGGGTTGGAAACGGCCTTCCCGCTACTTTACACCGAATTGGTTAAAACGGGCGTCATTACTTTAAAGCAATTGATCGATTTCATGACAATCAAACCATCTGAAAGTTTCTCCCTTCCTTATGGAGAGTTAAAAGAAGGTGCTGCTGCGGATATCGTGCTCATCGATTTGGAAACGGAAAAAGAAATTAATGCTGAAGAGTTTGCTTCAAAAGGTAAAAATACACCTTTTAATGAAAAGAAATGTTATGGCTGGCCAGTCATGACGATTGCGGAAGGAAAAATAGCTTGGGAAAAAGGACGTGTTCAAGGATGAAAAGACAGCTAATTTTAGAAGACGGGACAGTATTCCATGGGGAAGCATTCGGTGGGGACGTAGAAAAAATCGGTGAGGTCGTTTTTAACACGGGGATGACGGGATACCAGGAGATTCTATCCGATCCATCGTATTGCGGTCAAATCGTTACACTTACGTACCCATTAATCGGGAACTACGGGATAAACCGTGATGACTTTGAATCCATCAATCCAGCGATAGCAGGATTCGTCGTTAAGGAAACGGCAGAACTTCCTTCCAACTGGCGAAACCAATTATCGCTTGATGAATATCTGAAAATGAAGAACATACCTGGAATAAGCGGAATCGATACGAGAAAGCTGACAAGAATCATCAGGAAATCAGGTGCACTTAAAGGGGCGCTCTGCAATATCAACAAAGATGCAAATGAAGTGGTTTCCCAGTTGAAAGCAACGGTGATACCTTCTAATCAAGTGAAACAGGTTTCAACAAAAGCACCTTATTCCAGTCCGGGCAGAGGCCCGCGGGTAGTCCTTGTAGACTATGGTATGAAGCATGGGATTTTACGTGAGTTGACGAAGCGCGGCTGTGATGTCGTGGTTGTGCCTTATAACGTCACGGCCGAAGAAGTGATGCAATATCATCCGGATGGCGTGATGCTTTCAAACGGTCCTGGAGATCCGAAAAGTGTTCATGAGACGCTTGAAATGATCCGTTCAATCCAAACGCAAGTGCCATTATTCGGAATCTGTTTAGGACATCAATTATTCGCACTTGCAAACGGGGCGGATACGGCAAAATTGAAATTCGGTCATCGAGGTTCGAATCATCCGGTTAGGGACCTTCGTACCGGAAAGGTATCCATCACATCTCAAAATCATGGATATACAGTTGAAGAGCTTTCCATAGAAAGTACAGATCTTATTGTGACGCATACAGCATTGAATGACGATACGATTGAAGGTCTGCGCCATAAAAAGTATCCAGCGTTCACCGTACAATATCACCCGGAAGCATCACCAGGTCCAGAAGATGCCAACTACTTATTCAATGAATTCTTACAAATGATTGAAGCTGCAACCAACAAGGGGGAAAAAACATGCCAAAACGCACTGATATAAAAAGCATCCTAGTAATCGGTTCCGGTCCGATCGTCATCGGACAGGCCGCCGAGTTCGATTATGCAGGAACCCAAGCGTGTATAGCCTTAAAAGAAGAAGGCTATCGAGTGATCCTGATTAACTCTAATCCTGCGACAATCATGACAGACACTGAAATGGCTGACGCGGTTTATATCGAACCGATCACATTGGAATTTGTCAGCAAAATCATTCGTAAAGAGCGCCCGGATGCACTGTTACCTACCTTGGGCGGACAGACTGGCTTGAACATGGCCGTTGAGCTTGCCGAATCAGGAATCCTGGAAGAATGCAATGTCCAGATTCTTGGGACAAAACTATCGGCAATCCAACAAGCGGAAGACCGTGACCTTTTCCGTACGCTAATGAACGATCTTGGGGAACCAGTGCCTGACAGCGACATTATTCATAACTTGGAAGAGGCTTATACATTCGTTGAACGAGTCGGCTATCCGGTCATTGTTCGTCCTGCCTTCACGCTTGGCGGAACAGGCGGTGGGATTTGCGATAACGAAGAGCAGCTGATCGAGATTGTTGAGGGTGGCCTGAAAAGCAGCCCGGTTCACCAATGTCTGCTTGAGAAGAGCATTGCCGGTTTCAAAGAAGTGGAATATGAAGTGATGCGTGATTCCAATGATAATGCAATAGTCGTTTGTAATATGGAAAACTTCGACCCTGTCGGTGTCCATACAGGCGATTCAATAGTGGCCGCACCAAGCCAAACATTAAGTGACAGAGAGTACCAAATGCTTCGTAATACGTCTCTGAAGATTATCCGTGCCCTGAAAATTGAAGGTGGATGTAATGTTCAGCTTGCGCTAGATCCGAACAGCTATCAATATTATGTCATTGAAGTGAACCCAAGGGTCAGCCGTTCATCGGCACTTGCTTCAAAAGCGACTGGATATCCAATTGCAAAGCTTGCAGCAAAGATAGCCGTTGGTTTGACGCTCGATGAAATGATGAACCCTGTCACTGGGAAAACCTATGCCAGCTTTGAACCGGCACTGGACTATGTCGTTACGAAAATTCCGCGCTGGCCTTTCGATAAGTTCGAAAGCGCCAACCGTAGGCTCGGTACCCAAATGAAGGCGACCGGAGAAGTCATGGCAATCGGCCGTACATTTGAGGAATCAATTTTAAAAGCTGTCCGTTCCCTTGAAGCGGGTATATACCATCTTAATTTGAATGACGAGTTTGAGGATGGAAAGATAGAGAAACGGATCCGAAAAGCGGGAGATGAACGGTTATTCTATATCGGTGAAGCGTTAAGAAGGGGAAAAACGATCGAAACCATCCACGAATGGAGCCAGATCGATTTATTCTTCTTGCATAAGTTGAAAAAGATAATCGACTTTGAAAAGCAGCTAAAAGAACATTCTTTTGATTGTGAAGTATTGCAAAAGGCTAAAGAACTAGGGTTTTCTGACAAAACGATCGCAGAAATATGGGGAGTTCCCGAAATTGATGTCTATGAATTCCGGAAACAGCAAGGAATCATCCCTGTTTACAAAATGGTTGATACATGTGCTGCCGAATTCGAATCGGAAACACCGTATTTTTATGGGACATACGAAGATGAGAATGAATCCATCGTTACTGACAAGAAAAGTGTCATTGTCCTGGGATCAGGCCCAATTCGGATCGGGCAAGGAGTAGAGTTTGATTATGCGACCGTACACTCGGTATGGGCCATTAAGGAAGCGGGATATGAAGCGATCATCATCAACAACAATCCCGAAACGGTTTCGACGGATTTCAGTATCTCCGACAAACTTTATTTCGAACCATTGACTATTGAAGATGTCATGCATGTCATCGATTTGGAAAAACCGGAAGGGGTCATCGTCCAGTTTGGCGGACAGACGGCAATCAACCTTGCAGATGGTCTTGTTGAAAGAGGAGTGAAGATCCTTGGTACTTCACTTGAAGACCTGGATAGGGCGGAAAATCGCAATAAATTCGAAAGAGCGCTTAAGGATTTAGGCATTCCTCAGCCAAAGGGTAAAACCGCAACATCGGTTGATGAAGCGATCGTCATCGCTGAAGATATTGGTTACCCGGTTTTAGTAAGGCCATCGTATGTTCTCGGAGGCAGAGCGATGGAAATCGTTTATAAACAAGAAGAATTACTGCATTACATGAAAAATGCCGTGAAAATAAATCCGGATCATCCTGTCCTGATAGACCGCTACTTAACGGGTAAGGAAATCGAAGTAGATGGTATTTCCGATGGTGAAACGGTCGTGATCCCTGGAATCATGGAGCATATCGAACGCGCTGGCGTCCATTCAGGTGATTCAATTGCAGTTTATCCGCCGCAAAACTTAACGGAAAAACAAAAAGAAGTAATCATCGATTATACGACCCGATTGGCAAAAGGCTTGAATATAATTGGTCTCTTGAACATTCAATATGTCATCAGCAATGAAGAAGTGTATGTGATTGAGGTAAATCCACGTTCAAGCCGAACCGTTCCATTCTTAAGTAAAATTACGAATGTGCCGATGGCTAACCTAGCCACGAAGGTCATCTTGGGCCACACGCTTGAAAGCCAAGGTTACAAATCGGGGTTAGTGCCAGAACAAACTGGGGTCTATGTGAAAGTGCCGGTCTTCTCTTTTGCAAAATTAAGAGGTGTGGACATCTCACTCGGACCTGAAATGAAATCGACCGGTGAGGTAATGGGGAAAGATAGCACCCTTGAAAAAGCTTTATATAAAGGGTTGGTCGCTTCCGGTTTCAAGATCAAGGGACATGGTTCGGTGTTATTGACGATATCGGATAAAGATAAGCAAGAAGCGCTTCTTTTAGCAAGGCGTTTCCATAATATCGGCTTCAAGCTGATAGCCACCAGCGGAACTGCTGCCCTATTGGAGCAATCCGGGATCCCGACTGCGATCGTCGGAAAAATTGGCGAAGAAGGTACAAACCTGCTGGATGTCATCCGGAACGGGGAAGCGCAATTTGTCATAAATACTTTGACAAAAGGTAAGCAGCCGGCCCGGGATGGTTTCAGAATCCGACGTGAATCGGTTGAAAATGGAGTGACATGCCTAACATCACTTGATACGGCAGAAGCCATTTTAAGAGTGATAGAATCCATGACCTTCTCGGCAGAAGCAATGGGAAAAACGGAAAAAAGTCGTGAGGTGAGCTATATATGATCAAGAAGGAAAGAATGAAGGTGTTAAATCATAAGGAACTGGCCCCATCCATCTTTGAACTTACCCTGCAAGGTGAATTGGTTTCAGAGATGAATCAACCAGGCCAGTTTGTCCAAGTCAAGACAACAGAAGGCACTGAGCCATTGTTAAGACGCCCGATTTCGATTTCTTCTTACAACAGCAGTGAAAAACAGTTCACGATGATATACCGGGCTGAAGGTAAAGGAACGACGCTGTTATCACAGCGTAAAGAGGCGGAAGCGGTCGATATCCTTGGACCCCTTGGCAACGGATTTCCCGTTCATGAGGCTAAACAGGGCGAAACGGCATTATTGGTTGGCGGCGGGATTGGTGTCCCGCCCCTGTATCAATTATCACAAATGTTGGTTGCGAAAGGTGTTACGGTAATCCATGTATTGGGCTTCCAGACCAAGTCAGCCATTTTTTACGAAAAAGAATTCAGTGAATTAGGTGATACCTATATTGCCACGGTGGATGGTTCATACGGGACAAAAGGATTTGTCACGACTGTAATAGACAATCTGGAGCAAGAGTTTGCAACGATCTTTTCATGCGGGCCTACACCAATGTTAAGAGCCTTGGAAGCGGGCTATCGTGAGAAGAAGCTTTTCCTGTCCCTTGAGGAAAGGATGGGATGCGGCATCGGTGCATGCTTTGCTTGCGTGTGTCATACAGGGGATGATCCAACTGGTTTCAGTTATAAAAAGGTTTGCAGTGATGGACCCGTATTCCGGGCAGGAGAGGTGGTATTATGAGCAGGCTTTCAGTTGAATTACCAGGATTACATTTGAAAAACCCGGTCATGCCAGCATCTGGATGCTTTGGATTCGGCCGTGAATACAGTCAATTTTTCGACTTGGATATTCTTGGGGCGATCATGATCAAAGCGACCACTCCTGAGCCGAGGTTCGGCAACCCGACTCCGCGTGTTGCGGAAACCTCTTCGGGAATGCTGAACGCCATCGGTCTGCAAAATCCAGGTTTAGAAAAGGTCATCAGTGAAGAACTTGACTGGTTAGGTAAGTTTGATGTTCCCATCATCGCCAACGTTGCAGGTTCGCAAATAGATGACTATGTAAAGGTTGCCAAGGAAATAAGCAAGGTGGGGAATGTGAAAGCACTTGAATTGAATATCTCTTGTCCGAATGTAAAAGAAGGAGGCATTGCTTTCGGTACGGTACCGGAAGTTGCCAAAGAGGTAACCAAGGCGGTAAAGGAAGTATCTTCAGTCCCTGTTTATGTGAAGCTTTCACCGAATGTCAGTAATATTGTGGAAATGGCCAAAGCAGTTGAAGATGGCGGGGCCGACGGGTTGACAATGATTAATACATTAGTCGGCATGCGATTGGATTTAAAAACGGGCAAACCGATCCTTTCTAACAGAACGGGTGGATTATCTGGGCCTGCAATAAAACCTGTAGCGCTCCGGATGATTTATGAGGTTAGCCAGCAAGTGTCCATTCCAATAATCGGAATGGGCGGCATCGCCACGGCGGAAGACGTCATTGAATTTTTCTATGCGGGTGCCAGTGCTGTTGCGGTGGGAACCGCGAACTTCGTGGATCCGTTTGTATGCCCGACCATCATCGAAGAATTACCGAAATTATTGGATGAGCTGGGATTTGACCATATTTCAGAATGTATCGGAAGGAGCTGGAAGCAAAATGAAACAGTCACTAATAATCGCTCTTGACTTCCCTGACCTCCTTCAAACGGAGACATTCCTAAAACAGTTCCATTCGGAAAAATTGGCTGTAAAAGTGGGGATGGAATTATTTTATCAGAATGGTCCATCAATAGTTTCTTTCGTAAAGGAGCAAGGCCACGATGTGTTTTTGGACTTGAAGCTTCATGATATTCCAAATACCGTTAAAATGGCCATGACAGGATTGGCAACTTTAGGCGCTGACATGGTCAATGTACATGCGGCGGGTGGACAAAAGATGATGGAAGCAGCAATGGAAGGTCTGGATAAGGGAACGTCCGCTGGTAAAAAACGTCCGTTATGCATAGGGGTTACCCAACTGACGAGCACGTCACAAGAACAAATGAATGCTGAGCAAAACATTGCCGGATCTCTGGAAGATTCGGTCCTCCATTATGCAAAACTTACTAGACAGGCAGGATTGGATGGCGTCGTCTGTTCCACCCATGAAGTAAAGAACATACATGAACGCATCGGTCATGAATTCTTAACCGTCACACCTGGAATCCGAAGTGCAGGTGGACAGACGCATGATCAAAAGAGGATTGCCACGCCTGAACAGGCTAGGGATTTTGGAGCGGATGCCATCGTTGTTGGGAGAGCCATAACGGGGGCGGCAGATCCATTAAGGGCGTATTTGGAAATGAAAGCAGCTTGGGAGGGCATATCATGTTAAATAATAAGATAGCTGAACATCTATTGGAAATAAAAGCAGTGTACCTACAGCCGAATGACCCCTTTACTTGGGCATCTGGAATTCAATCACCCATTTATTGTGACAACCGGTTAACCCTTTCATACCCAGAGGTTCGCAATGAAATTGCGGAAGGATTGAAAGGTTTGATTGAACAGCATTTCCCTGAGGCTGAACTGATTGCAGGCACAGCAACTGCAGGCATTCCGCATGCTGCTTGGGTGAGTGAAAAATTAAATGCACCGATGTGCTATGTTCGATCCAAAGCCAAGGAGCACGGAAAGGGCAATCAAATCGAAGGCCGCGCAGTTCCAGGACAAAAAGTGGTGGTTGTGGAAGACTTGATTTCAACCGGCGGAAGTGTTATTACTGCTGTTAACGCGCTGAAAGAGGCAGGCTGTGATGTTCTTGGAGTCGTTTCGATCTTTACTTACGAATTGGAAAAGGGAAAAGAAAAATTCGAAGCTGAGGGCATTATTAACCATTCGTTGAGTGACTACTCGACTTTGATAAAAGTCGCTAATGAAAAAGGGTACATCACCGCAGAGGAATTGGAAAAGCTAAAAAAATGGCGGGAGAATCCGGCTGATACAGCTTGGATTTCAGCATGAAAATAGAGGCGGCCCAATCACGCACGATTGGGCCGCCTCTATTTTTTTACTCCTTCTCCGCTTCCTTTAAGCGTATGACAGTATCGGCATCCGGTGTAATATAAATGGTCTGCTGATGGTCATAGATCACGAACCCGGGCTTGGAACCGTTCGGTTTCTTAACATGGCGAACTTGTGTGAAATCAACGGGCACTGAACTCGATTGCTTTGCTTTACTGAAGAAAGCTGCTAATACGGCTGCCTCTTTTATCGTTTTTTCACTTGGCGATTCATTTCGAATCACAACATGTGAGCCGGGTATATCTTTCGTATGAAGCCATATTTCATCACGGCGTGCAAACTTATTCGTTAAATAATCATTTTGTTTATTATTCTTCCCGACAAAAATGAGATCTCCGTCTGTAGCATAATATGTTTCAAGCTGCGGTTTTGCATTTGCAGGCTTTTTCATGCCTTTTTTCTTTTTTTGCCTAATGTATCCTTCTTCCTGAAGTTCTTCGCGAATCTCCTCTATATCTCTGGGTGACGCTGATTGGAGCTGCTGATGCAAGGCTTCAAAGTAGGCCAATTCCAATTTTGTTTTATCGATTTGTTCTTGGACGACTCCGACTGCATTTTTGGACTTTTGGTATCTGGAAAAGTATTTTTGTGCATTATCTGATGGGTTTTTTAATGGGTCAAGCGGGATGGTGACCACACTTTGTTCTTCATCATAATAATTGACGACTTCTATTTCCTTCATGCCTTTTTTCATCTGATATAGATTAGCTGTAAGCAGCTCACCGAACAACTGATATTGTTCTCCGCGTTCCGTATCTTTTAATGTACGTTCAAGCTTCCCGATTTTCTTTGAGTTCTTTTCGATTTCATTAGTAATGAAACGTTCTACATCCTGGCTCTTTTGCTTAACCCGATCTCTTTCTGCCTTCCCGAAGTAATAGCGGTCGAGCATTTCGCTCAATGAAGAAAACGTACGTTGATTCCCAGTCAGATGCTCTAGTGAAAGCATATAAAAAACTTCTTTATTTCCATCTTGTTTGATCGTGGCAACATATTTCTGTTCCGAGATTTCTTGGATAATTTTTAAAAAAGCTGTTGGAAGGGTCGTGCTGTTGGCAAGTCCAGCCCGGTAGACGGCTTCCTTTGCAACTAATGGTGAAACTCCTGAAAAATGGGCAACAAGCTGTCGATCCAGCTTTCCTGCATTGAAGTCTATGTTCTTCCTGATATCGTCCTCGGTAGCCTCGAAGGGGTCATTCTTTTCTTGTGCGGGTGGAGCATTATATTCCTGGCCGGGCAATATCGCCCGATAACTGTTAACGGCATGTGAAACATGCTTAATGCTGTCCAAAATCATATTTCGTTCTTTATCGACTAAAACAATGTTGCTATGTCGCCCCATGATTTCGATGATTAACTGCTTTTGAGAGACATCGCCAAGCTCATTGCGGCCCTTCACTTCAAAAATGATCATCCTATCAAGTTCATATTGATAAATATTTTCTATCGTATAACCTTCGAGGTGCTTCCTAAGAAGCATGCAGAACATGGGTGCCTCTTTGGGATTTTCATAACTTTCTTCGGTCATTTGAACCCTCGAATAACTTGGGTGGGCTGATAATAAGAGCTTATGGTTCTTACCTCCAGCACGAACAACCAGTATTACTTCATTTTTATAAGGCTGATGTACCTTATTGATTCGTCCACCTTTTAATAAAGAAGCGATTTCTTCCGTCATCGCCTTCGTAAATAATCCATCAAATGACATTCTATTTTTACTTCCTTTACATAAGATTTTCTAAGAACTCATTTTTGCCGGGCGTTATAAATTGATCGGGGCTGCCCATTTTAGTTAATCACAATTTTTAGCGAACTGGTTGAAAGCAGGAGTTGCAGTTCAGTGAATGGATTCTTTTTTTATTTCCTGATATTTTTTCAAAATTGGTCCATTCATCATGATTACAGTTCGTTCATTCAAAAAATTAACCGGATCGTTCTTCTTTCCGCAATTCTGTTTAATTATAGCATTATTTTGGACGAGTCTGAATAATCATGGAAGAAGAGCAGGTTGTTTTATGTATCGGTAAGCAGGCAGGTGTTGGGTGAGTAAAGCAAAAAGCGCCTGTTGAGATGTATACAGGAGCCTATTTCATTCTATTCAAAGGGATGTGTGATACTTGATGGAGTTTAGGGAAATGAATAATCAAGAAATGGAGAAAGCGCTTCAAACAAACGTTACACACGGTTTGGACGATGATGAAGTAAAGGACAGGCTGCGAAAGAATGGTTTTAACGAATTGAAGGAAGGAGAAAAACAGTCAGCCATTCTTTTATTTTTCGCCCAATTCAAAGATTTCATGGTCATTGTTTTACTTGCCGCGACATTGGTCTCCGGGATATTGGGTGAATATATCGATGCGATTGCCATCATGGCGATTGTTTTTTTGAATGGATTACTTGGTTTTTTTCAAGAACGGAAGGCAGAAAAATCCTTGGATGCCTTAAAGGAAATGGCTGCACCTCAAGTTAACGTGCTTCGAGATGGCCAGTGGCTGAAAATCCCATCGAGAGAAGTTGTTGTAGGGGATATCCTGAAGTTTTCGAGCGGTGACCGTATTGGTGCCGATTTACGGATCATCGACCATTCAAGCCTTGAAATAGAAGAGTCGGCACTTACCGGCGAGTCACTCCCGGCCGTTAAATGTTCTGATCCATTGATGAATGAGGTTGAAGGTATCGGTGATCAGGAAAATATGGCGTTTATGGGAACGATGGTGACAAGAGGGAATGGAGTCGGAATCGTAATCGCTACAGGAATGAATACGGCGATGGGGAAGATTGCGGATCTCCTGCAGACCGCAGAAACAAAAGAAACACCGCTTCAACGGAGGTTGGAGCAGCTGGGAAAAATTTTGATCGTCACGGCTTTAATATTAACTGTAATCGTGGTCCTGACTGGTGTCATTCAAGGACATGACCTTTATACGATGTTTTTAGCCGGGGTATCTTTGGCAGTTGCGGCGATTCCGGAAGGCCTGCCGGCCATTGTGACCGTAGCCTTGTCTTTAGGTGTTCAGCGTATGATCAAACAAAAAGCGATTGTCCGTAAACTTCCTGCCGTAGAAACGCTTGGCTGTGCAACGGTGATTTGCTCAGATAAGACAGGTACACTGACACAAAACAAAATGACGGTGACGAAGGTTTGGAGTGGGGGGAAAACTTGGGATGTCGGTGGTTCTGGTTACAATCCGGTCGGAGAGTTTTCTTTAGAAGGAGTTTCAGTTGCCCCGAAAAACCATAATGCCTTGCTTCAAATAATTACATTCGGCATGCTCTGTAATAAAGCTGAGTTAAAGGAGAATGGTAAACAATATATTTTAGACGGTGATCCGACAGAAGGGGCGATGTTGGTCGCGGCAATGAAAGCGGGATTGACGAGGGAACACCTATCTAAGAGGTTTACGATAGTGAAGGAGTTTCCATTTGACTCTAGCCGCAAAATGATGAGTGTCATAGTGAAGGATGATAAAGATAATCATTTCGTTATCGTAAAAGGTGCCCCGGACGTATTGATCGCCCAGTCCGACACGATTCTTTGGGAAGGAAGGTCGGAAATATTAAATCGGGAGAGTAAGGAAAGGGTGCAACAGGACATGAATGGGCTTGCATCGCAGGCACTTAGAATGATTGCTGTGGGTTATAAACCTCTTTCAAAAGGAACGATTTTGCTGCATGAAACCGAAGCAGAGCGCAATTTGACCTTCATGGGACTGCAGGGCATGATCGATCCCCCGCGTCCGGAGGTGAAGCAGGCAGTTAAGGAATGCCGGGATGCCGGGATCAAAACTGTCATGATTACAGGCGACCATGTTATAACCGCAAAGGCAATTGCTAAAGACCTCGGAATTTTAAAAGGAAAAGACCGTGTACTTGAAGGACGGCAATTGGCGGACATGGAAGTCGGGGAACTTGAGGAAGTTGTTGAAAGTGTTTCGGTATTTGCCCGCGTTTCCCCGGAACATAAGTTAAAAATCGTAAAAGCCTTGCAAAATAAAGGGCATGTTGTTGCGATGACAGGGGATGGTGTCAATGATGCCCCTGCGATAAAATCAGCCGATATTGGTATATCCATGGGCATCACGGGGACTGATGTCGCTAAGGAAGCTTCTTCCTTGATATTGGTTGACGATAATTTTGCCACAATTAAATCAGCCATAAATGAAGGCAGGAATATTTATGAAAATATCAGGAAGTTCATCCGTTATCTGCTAGCATCCAATGTTGGGGAGATTTTGGTCATGTTTTTTGCGATGCTATGTGCCTTGCCATTACCTTTGATACCAATCCAGATCTTATTCGTGAACCTTGTAACTGACGGACTGCCTGCGATGGCATTGGGCCTGGATTCCGCAGAAGAAGATGTAATGAAAAGAAATCCAAGAAATGCTAATGAAGGTGTTTTTGGAAGAGGGCTTGGCTGGAAGATCATCTCACGTGGTTTTCTGATCGGGGTTTCTACATTGATTGCATTTTATGTTGTATATCGTGCAAATCCGGATAACCTTGCTTATGCACAAACGATTGCGTTCGTTACCTTGGTCCTGGCTCAGCTTATACATGTATTCGATTGCCGAAGTGAACGTTCGATCTTCTCGAGAAATCCATTCGGTAACCTTTATCTAGTGGGGGCGGTGATATCCTCCCTATTATTGATGGTAGCCGTCATGTATGTGCAGCCTTTACAAACAATCTTTCATACCGTACCGATTTCGGGCAGGGATTGGTTATTAGTAATAGGAATGGCATCCATTCCAACTTTTTTACTGGCTGGAACCTTTTTAGCAAGAAAAGCACAATGATATATGATATAATCTTTAAGGTGGTAGAGTCTTGCTCTATTGCCTTTTTATTTTTGTAGTATTTTATTTGTGAGCTAAAGTTTTTGTTCTTTAGCTAATATATAATGAATGTTTAAGGCCAAATTACTACATTATGTTTTGATAGGATGTGGAACCATGGTTACCAGTATGACGGGCTATGGAAGAGAAGAAGCGGAAAACGAACAGGTTAGGGTTTTTGCTGAAATCAAGACCGTGAACCATCGTTTTTGTGAATATATGATTCGAATGCCGCGCCAGCTTTTGGTTTTGGAAGAAAAGGTGAAGAAGAAGGCGAATCAATACATAAGAAGGGGACGGGTGGAAATCTTCATTACAGTCGAAGGTGAGAGCCTTGTTTCCAAAAAGGTGAAGATCGATTGGGATCTTGCTGATCAATATGTGGGATTGATGGATGAAGTCAAGGGAAAATACAATCTGGAAAGTTCAATTACATTACAGGATATGCTGCAACTTGAATCGATTTTCATGACGGAAGAAGTACCCGCTGTTCCTGACGATTTGGAATCCCTGTTAATGAAGGCTGTCACGGGGGCATTGGAAAATTTGAAAAAAATGCGGAATCTGGAAGGTCAAGAACTTGCCTTGGACATGAAACGCCAGCTTGAAAAGTTTGGTGAGATTGTAGCAGGGGTCAAGATGCATGCACCTTCAGTCGTCGAAAAATATAAAGCCCGGTTGGAAATCAAACTGGGCGAGTTGACTGATGGATTGATAGAAGATAGCCGCATTGTGACAGAAGCGGCAATTTTTGCTGATAAATGTGATATAAATGAAGAACTGACCAGACTCGATAGCCATGTACAGCAATTTTCAAGGACCCTTACCCATAGTGAACCAATTGGAAGGAAACTTGACTTCCTTGTTCAGGAAATGAATAGGGAAGTCAATACGATTGGATCAAAGGCAAATGATTCGGCCATTACCAAAGAAGTGGTGGAAATGAAAAGTTTGCTTGAAAAATTAAAGGAACAGGTTCAAAATATCGAGTAGTCGGTTTATGATGAACCTAACAAGGTGACAATAGATATGAATGGGGGACAAAAATGTCAATTAAGCTCATTAATATTGGTTTTGGGAATATCGTTTCCGCGAACCGGATTGTATCCATCGTGAGCCCTGAATCGGCTCCGATCAAAAGGATCATCCAAGACGCCCGAGATCGCGGATCCTTAATAGATGCTACATATGGTAGAAGAACTAGGGCCGTTATAATTACAGACAGCGACCATGTTATCTTATCTGCCGTTCAACCGGAAACGGTTGCCGCACGGCTTCAAGATAGAGATGACAGCGTAGAAGAGGGGTAACTGAAACAATATGAGAGAAAAAGGTTTATTAATCGTTTTGTCCGGACCATCCGGTGTTGGTAAAGGAACTGTTAGGAAGGCGATTTTTTCTCAGCCAGGAACGGCATTCGAATATTCAATTTCGATGACGACAAGGCTGCCTCGCCATGGTGAAGTGGACGGAGTGGACTATTTCTTCAAAAAACGCGAGGAATTCGAAGCACTGATCGAAGAAGGCAAATTGCTGGAATATGCTGAGTTCGTCGGTAATTATTATGGAACACCCGTGGATTATGTCCGTGAAACAATCGATTCCGGAAAAGATGTATTTCTGGAAATAGAAGTTCAAGGAGCTAAACAGGTCCGGGAGAAATTCCCTGAAGGACTTTTCATTTTCCTTGCTCCTCCGAGTTTGACTGAACTCGAAAGCCGCATCGTTACTCGCGGAACCGAGACGGAGGAAGCGATAAAAGGCCGGATGAAAGTGGCCAAGGAAGAAATAGAACTTATGGATCTGTACGATTATGTTGTTGAAAATGATCATGTGGATGCAGCATGTGCTAGAATTAATGCAATTGTAATTGCCGAGCATTGCCGTCGGGAAAGAGTTGCAGTTTTATATAAAAAAATGTTGGAGGCGGAATAAATCATGTTATATCCATCAATTGATTCTCTATTACTAAAAATCGATTCTAAATACTCACTTGTATCGGTGGCAGCTAAACGCGCCAGGGAAATGCAAATTAAAGATAATTGCCTTGTAAAACCGGTTTCCCATAAAGCGGTAGGTCGTGCCCTTGAAGAAATTCATTCCGGTAAATTGACTTACGATAATTCTTACGAGGAAAACTAAGAGAACACAGAGCTTGACCTATCGGGCCTGACACCCTAAAGCAAACAGGAGCGTTACATTTGGAAAGTGCTTCCTTCCTGCGGCCAAGGTGTCAGGCCTGTTTGTTTTGATTTTTTTAAATTAATGGGGGAATACATTGGTTATTGCGCATTTCAAATGAAATTTCTTCGGTTTTCCGTCATAATTAGAAAAAATAGAATGTACAGTTAGGGGAAATTTGCATGCTTATCGATAAAAAAGTACTTCTTTGTGTCACCGGCGGGATTGCTGTATATAAGGCTGCTGCCCTGACAAGTAAATTAACTCAGGAAGGTGCTCATGTTAAAGTGATCATGAGTGAATCGGCACGTAAGTTCGTGACGCCGCTCACCTTTCAAGCACTTTCGAGAAATGATGTGTACACAGATACTTTTGATGAGAAGGATTCTTCAGTCATTGCCCACATCGACTTGGCTGATTGGGCTGATATCATCCTTTTGGCTCCAGCTACAGCCAATGTCATCGGCAAAGTAGCCAATGGAATCGCGGATGATATGATTACTACCACACTATTGGCAACGGAAGCACCTGTTTGGGTTGCGCCGGCAATGAACGTGCACATGTACGCGCATCCAGCGGTTCAGAAAAATATGGAGACACTTCGGTCGTTTGGATACCAATTCATTGAACCAGGTGAAGGGTATTTGGCCTGCGGATATGTAGGAAAAGGGCGATTGGAGGAACCTGAAACAATCGTAGAACACCTTAATCGATATTTCGGTGAACGCAAATCACAGCAACAGCCTCTTAAAGGAAAGAAATATTTGATAACGGCAGGACCGACACGTGAAGCGATTGATCCGGTGCGTTACGTGACGAATCATTCCAGCGGCAAAATGGGCTATGCCCTTGCCGAAGAGGCAATTGAAATGGGCGCTGAGGTGACTTTGATTACTGGCCCAGTGAACTTGACGCCACCTCCCGAGGCTAGAGTAATACCAGTGGAATCAGCAGCAGATATGTATGATGCGGTATTTGATCAGTTCGATACCATTGACGTTGTAATCATGACGGCTGCAGTGGCGGACTATAAACCGAAGATTTATCATACTCAAAAGATGAAAAAGCAGCCAGGGGAAAATGTGATTGAATTTGAACGGACAAAGGATATCCTTAAGGAACTCGGTGAAAATAAAACTCATCAGATTTTGGTTGGCTTTGCGGCTGAAACGAACAACGTTGAAGAATACGCAAGAGGAAAACTAGTCAAAAAGAATGCAGATATGATCGTTGCCAATAATGTTACCGTCGCAGGAGCAGGATTTGGAACGGATACGAACATCGTGACCATTTACGATAAAAATGGAAGTGCGACCGAACTTCCAAAAATGAGTAAAGCGGATATAGCTAAAAGCATCCTGGCAGAAGTATCTCGCATGCAAAAGGAATGATATCTTATGGATATAGCATCCGTCATCGTGGATGTACCTGCTAAACAAACGGATCGAGAATTCGACTATCGCATCCCTGAAAAGTGGAACCAAGTCATCAAGCCCGGAATGAGAGTCATCGTCCCATTCGGTCCAAGAATGGTGCAGGGGTTCGTCACAGGTTTAAAAGCTAAAAGCGATTTTGCGAAATTGCGCTTTATAAAGGAACCAATGGATTTGGAGCCCATCCTTAATGATGAATTGCTTCAGCTCGGTGACTGGTTGACCAAAAAGGCGATGTGTTTTAAAATTTCAGCGCTACAGGCCATGCTTCCGGCAGCGATGAAAGCAAAGTATGAAAAAGTTATTAAAGTCGTTGAAGATAAAGAGGATCAGCTCCCTCCCTTCATTCAAAACCTTTTCGGAAAAAATGATTCAATATCTTGGAAAGATGTGATTGAAGGGGAGAATGCCTCCCTCTTCCAAAAGGAAATGCAAAATGGCAATCTTGAGCTCGTATATAATGTGAAAAACCGACTTAACAAGAAGACGGTCCGTGTCATTAAATCTTTGCTTTCCCCTAAGGAACTGAAAGAAATGGCATCAGCCATATCCAGCCATGCAAAAAAACAACAGGAACTCCTTCAATACTTTATTGAACATCAAGAACCCATTCCGTTAAAAGAATTGCTTGAATTGATGAACACATCAAGCGGTACCGTCAAATCCCTAGTGTCAAAAGGGGCCTTGGCTGAAATGGATCAAGAAATATACCGTGATCCTTATGAGAACCGTGTGTTCGAAAAATCCATTCCCTTTACACTAACAGCTGAACAAACAGCTGCATTGAAGCCTATCCAAGAGAAAATACATCATGATGAACATGATGTATTCCTTCTATATGGTGTAACCGGCAGCGGGAAGACGGAAGTGTATCTGCAGGCAATTGCCTCTGTCATTGAAAAAGGGAAGGAAGCCATCATGCTTGTACCTGAAATCTCCTTAACGCCACAGACGGTGAAGAGGTTTAAGGAACGATTTGGGGAGCAGGTAGCTGTCTTGCATAGCGGTTTATCCGTAGGTGAAAAATATGATGAATGGCGGAAAATTCACCGTAAAGAAGTAAAAGTGGTGGTGGGGGCGCGTTCCGCCGTGTTTGCTCCTTTTGAAAACCTGGGTCTGGTCATCATTGATGAAGAGCATGAATCCAGTTATAAGCAAGAAGAAACGCCAAGGTACCACGCGAGGGATGTTGCCATCGAAAGAGCAAAATCATATGGTTGCCCGGTTATTCTTGGCAGCGCCACACCTACACTTGAATCTTTTGCGCGAGCCAAGAAAAATGTCTATAAATTATTGACCCTTAGCCAGAGGATGAATAATAATGCGTTGCCAGCAGTGGATATTGTAGATATGAGGGAAGAACTAAGAACTGGAAATCGTTCCATGTTTTCGGAGCTGCTCTTCACCAAGCTGAAAGACCGGCTTGATAAGGGGGAGCAAACAGTCCTGATGCTAAATAAAAGGGGGCATTCTTCCTTTGTGATGTGCCGAAGCTGCGGATTGGTCATCAACTGCCCTAATTGTGACATTTCACTCACATATCATCGCTTTAATGATATAATGAAATGCCATTATTGTGGGTTTGAAGAGGGAATGCCTTCCGTTTGCCCTGAATGTGAAAGTGAACATATAAGGTTCTTCGGAACAGGCACTCAAAAGGTTGAAGAAGAACTTGCAAAAATCCTCCCGGAAGCAAGGGTCATACGAATGGATGTTGACACGACGAGTAAGAAGGGTTCACATGAGCGATTGCTGAATGCCTTTGGTGAAGGAAAGGCCGATATATTGCTAGGTACCCAAATGATAGCCAAGGGTCTTGATTTTCCTAATATCACTCTTGTTGGAGTCCTTTCAGCCGATACAATGCTGCATCTACCTGATTTCCGTTCTTCGGAAAAGACATTTCAGCTGCTGACACAGGTCAGCGGAAGGGCGGGACGTCATCAGCTTCCGGGTGAAGTGGTCATCCAAACCTATACGCCTGAACACTATAGCATCGAGCTTTCTGCCCTGCAGGATTATGATGCTTTTTATGAACGGGAGATGCATCTAAGGAGGCAAAGTCATTACCCTCCATATTATTATGTTGTCCTTATAACCGTTTCACATGAAGACTTAATGAAGACGGTGAGTGTTACTGAGAAAATCACCAATTATTTAGGCTCGCGATTGAATCGGGATTCTATCGTACTAGGTCCGGTTGCTTCGCCCATTAGTCGAATCAACAATAGATATCGCTATCAATGTCTGATAAAATACAAACGAGAGCCGGACCTGAATCAGCATTTACGCACACTTTTAGAGCATTACCAAAAAGAAACCGCTCAGAATCATCTGCAGATTTCAATAGATTTAAATCCACAGATCATGATGTAATTATTTAAGAGATGGATGATTACCGCGAGCTGTTACAGCTTGCGTTTTTATATAATGAAGTGTTGTTTTTCATATCTAGGAGGGTACCTTTAATTTTGGCTATTTTACCGATTGTTTTGTTTCCTGAAAAAATTTTACAACAAAAATGCGATAAAGTAACAAGTTTTGATAAAAAGTTGGCAAAGCTGTTAAATAACATGTATGAAACGATGGTGGAGGCGGATGGCGTTGGACTTGCAGCACCTCAAATTGGCGTTAAAAAGCAAGTGGCCGTCGTTGAAATAGAGGAAGGATCAGGTGCAATCGAACTGATTAATCCGGAAGTGCTGGAATTGGAAGGCGAACAGACAGGTGTTGAAGGATGCTTGAGCTTCCCGAGTTTATATGGTGAAGTATCGCGTCCTTACCGTGTCAAAGTCCAGGCACAAGACCGAAAAGGATCTTATTTCGAGATAGAAGCGGAGGATTTCCTTGCAAGGGCCCTTCTACACGAAATCGATCATCTGCAAGGAGTTTTATTTACAAGTAAGGTTTCCCGGTATATTTCGGAAGAAGAGTTAGAAAGGTATGGAGAAGAATGACAAAAATAATTTTTATGGGTACACCGGACTTTTCAGTGCCGGTCTTGAAAAGAATCATAGATGAAGGGTATGATGTGATCGCTGTTGTCACACAGCCCGATCGTCCAGTAGGCCGAAAAAAGGTGCTAACGCCGCCGCCAGTTAAAGTCGAAGCCGAAAAGCATGGGATACCCGTTTATCAGCCTGAAAAAATCCGTGAAAAAGAAGAACTTGAAAAAATCATTGCATTGAATGCTGACTTAGTGGTGACGGCGGCTTTCGGACAAATCCTTCCGAATGAATTGCTGGATGCCCCTAAGTACGGCTGTATTAATGTACATGCCTCCCTGCTTCCTGAACTGCGCGGAGGGGCGCCTATTCATTATTCCATTTTACAGGGGAAAGAAAAGACTGGGATAACCATAATGTATATGGCGGAAAAATTGGATGCCGGTGATATATTGACTCAGGCGGAAGTTACTATAGAGGAAGAAGACAATGTTGGTACACTGCATGATAAATTAAGCAAGATAGGATCGGATTTACTTGCGGAGACACTTCCAAAACTTATAAATGAAGAGTTACAGGCAATCAAGCAAGATGATGCTAAAGCATCTTTTGCGCCTAACATCAAACGGTCGGAGGAAAAAATCGACTGGTCGAAATCAGGGGAAGACATCTATAACCATGTCCGCGGCCTGAATCCTTGGCCTGTTGCTTATACAACCTTAGACGGTTCCATTATGAAAATTTGGCAAGTAAAGAAAATGGAAGATGGCAAACAGGCCTTGCCGGGCACGGTCATCGATGTACAAAATGATGGTTTCATCGTTTCGACAGGCAATGAGACGGCAATACTAGTAACAGAACTGCAGCCTTCAGGAAAGAAAAAAATGCCAGCGAAAGATTACTTGCGCGGAGCCGGATCGTTCATTAAAGCAGGCATGAAGTTAGGAGAACAGAATGAAGCAAACTAAAAAGGGAGTACGTGAAATCGCTCTCGATATTTTGGAATCTGTAGAGAAAAACCAATCTTACAGTAACCTATTATTGAACAACTTGATTAAAAAGCACCAGTTATCCGTCGTGGACAGTGGTTTGCTTACAGAAATAAGCTACGGTACCATCCAGCGGAAAATGACTTTGGATTATTTTTTGAACCCGTATATTAAACAACCTAAAAAAACGCAAAGCTGGGTCATCAATTTACTTAGACTTTCCGTTTACCAAATGGTCTATTTAGATAAAGTGCCTGACCATGCAATCATTTTCGAGGCTGTCGAAATTTCCAAAAAGCGCGGGCACAAGGGTACATCTTCGATGGTCAATGGTGTGCTTCGTAATATTCAAAGAAATGGTGTTCCTTCTTTAGGGGAAATTAAAGATGATCTGGAACGGCTTTCCATAGAAGTAAGTCATCCTATTTGGCTGGTCCAGCGTTGGGTAGAGCAATTTGGTTATGAAAAAACCAAGGAAATGTGTGAAATCAACTTAACTGCACCATTACAGACAGGACGGGTTAATCTAAAGAAGATTTCACGCCGTGAACTGATCAGCATATTAACGGAAGAAGGATATGATGTTGAAGCAAGTGAAGTCGTTCCCGAAGCAATCGTCAGCTATAAAGGGAATCTTGCTCATTCAGAAAGCTATAAAATGGGGTATTTATCGATTCAGGACGAGAGTTCAATGCTTGTTGCCCATGCATTGGGTGCGAATGAAAATGATGCTGTTCTCGATTGCTGTGCTGCACCTGGAGGGAAAACGACACATATCGCAGAAGGCTTGACCACAGGACAAGTATATGCGCTCGACCTTCATGAGCATAAGGTCAAGCTCATTAAAGAGCAGGCGGAGCGCCTGAAACTCAGAAACAATATTAAGACAATGGCCCTTGATAGCAGAAAAGTGCAAGAGCACTTTAATAAGGAAGGGTTTGACAGGATCTTGATCGATGCACCATGTTCCGGGTTGGGAGTAATGCGCCGGAAGCCTGATGTAAAGTATACTAAAACAAAAGATGATATAATGAAACTCTCAAGTATACAAAAACAATTATTGGAATCGGCTGCCCCGCTTGTTAAGCAAGGCGGACGGTTAGTATATAGTACCTGTACGGTGGATAAAGAAGAAAATGACAAAGTCGCTGCAGCATTTTTGGAAAGCCATCCGGATTTTGAAAGCGATGCAACCTTGTCCACAAGAATGCCTGAAAGCGTTCAGCCATATATCGAGGGTCATACGCTGCAAGTTTTTCCGCAATATTTTAGCAGTGACGGATTCTTTATTGCGAGTTTTAGAAAGAAGGTGCTGTAATGGCAGAAATCACTAAATCATCTAGAGTAAGAAAAGACACGACACCAGAAAAACCATCGATCTACTCATTGGAGCTTCACCAAATTAAAGAATGGCTTATTCAAAATGGAGAGAAGGCATTCCGGGCCGATCAAGTATATGACTGGCTTTATAAAAAGCGTGTCTCCAGCTTTGAAGATATGTCCAACCTCTCGAAATCACTACGTGATAAGTTGGAGTCACAATTCACCTTCACTACATTGAAGACTTTAATTCAGCAAACGTCCAATGACGGAACGATGAAGTTTTTATTTGAACTCCATGATGGATACTCGATTGAAACGGTGCTGATGCGTCATGAATATGGAAACTCCATTTGCGTGACAACGCAGGTGGGGTGCAGAATTGGCTGTACATTCTGTGCGTCGACACTAGGCGGTTTAAAGCGGAATCTTGAATCAGGGGAAATTGTTGCCCAGGTCGTTAAAGTTCAGCAAGCACTTGATGAATCGGATGAACGTGTTAGTTCTGTCGTCATCATGGGAATCGGTGAACCGTTTGATAACTACGATAATATGATGTCATTCTTGAAGAATATAAACCATGAAAAGGGCTTGAACATCGGGGCGCGTCATATTACCGTTTCCACAAGTGGAATCATTCCTAAAATCTATAAGTTTGCCGAAGAAAGCATGCAAATAAACTTTGCTGTTTCCCTTCATGCACCGAATACGGAATTGAGAAGTAAATTGATGCCGATCAATAAGGCCTACAAACTTCCAGACTTGATTGAAGCCATCAAATACTATACAGAAAAAACAGGTCGTCGTGTAAGTTTTGAATATGGTCTATTCGGTGGCGAAAATGATACAGTGGAGCACGCTGAAGAATTAGCAGCTTTAATAAAAGGGATAAAGTGCCATGTAAACTTAATACCGGTTAACTATGTACCGGAACGCAACTATGTACGAACACCTCGGGACCAAATTTTTGAGTTTGAAAAAACATTGAAGAAGCGCGGCATTAATGTAACGATCCGAAGGGAACAAGGCAGTGATATTGACGCAGCCTGCGGCCAGCTTCGGGCCAAGGAGCGTAAAGAAGAGACGAGGTGACCCTATGAGGGCAATATTTAAGACAGACCGTGGAAAAGTCCGCCAGCACAATGAAGATAATGGCGGAATCTTTAAGAACTCGGAAGGCGTTCGCCTTGCCATCGTTGCAGATGGCATGGGCGGCCACCGTGCCGGGGATGTAGCCAGTGCAATGACGATAGACCTTCTGAAAAAGGGCTGGGAAGTATCCAACGGAATCGAAACGGCAAATGATGCCGAAGATTGGCTTAAGCAGCAAATCTTCACGGTCAATCAGTTGCTTTTTGAACATGCAGAAGCGAATACGGAATGTAAGGGCATGGGGACCACCATTGTTGCGGCCATTTGCACCGACAAGTTTGCCACCATTGCCAACATCGGGGACAGCCGGTGTTATTTGTATAATGAGAGCGGTTTTAAGCAGGTCACGGAAGATCACTCACTCGTTAACGAATTGGTCCGTTCCGGTCAGATTTCGAAAGAAGATGCCGAAAACCATCCACGGAAAAATGTTTTATTACGAGCCTTGGGGACAGAAATGCAAGTGGAAATGGACATTATGACGGTCATCTTCGAAGAAAATGATTTACTATTGCTTTGTTCGGATGGATTGACGAATAAAGTGAGTGAACTGGAACTGGAAGAAACGGTAACCAATGCACAGTCACTTGAAGAAAAGGCGAATTCATTAATAGATAAGGCCAATCACTACGGTGGGGAAGATAATATCACCCTTGTGCTTGTTCAATTTACTGAAGAAAGTGAAAGCAGGTGAATTGAATGTTGATTGGTAGAAGAATCAACGGCCGTTATAAACTGATCGAGATGGTCGGCGGCGGCGGTATGGCGAATGTTTACCTTGCAAGGGATATGATCTTGGATAGGGATGTTGCATTGAAAATACTTCGCATGGATTTTAATAATGACGAAGAGTTCATCAAGCGCTTCAATCGGGAAGCCCAATCGGCAACCAGTTTGGCCCATCCCAATATCGTAAGCATTTATGATGTTGGTGAAGAAGATTCCATCTATTATATTGTAATGGAATACGTTGACGGTTTTACACTTAAGCAATACATACAAAAATATTATCCAATTCCAGTTGATGAAGCCTTGGATATCATGAGGCAAATCACGGCAGCGATTTCCCATGCCCATCATAATGGGATCATCCACCGTGACATCAAGCCACAGAACATTTTGATTGATAAAGAAGGAACCGTCAAGATTACGGACTTTGGCATTGCATTGGCCCTAAGTGCCACAAACATAACGCAAACCAACGCAGTCTTGGGCTCGGTACATTATTTATCTCCGGAACAGGCCAGAGGCGGTATGGCAAATAAGAAATCGGACATTTATTCACTTGGCATCGTCATGTTTGAATTGTTGACGGGGAGATTGCCTTTTTCGGGTGAATCAGCCGTGTCGATAGCTCTTAAACATTTACAATCGGAAACTCCTTCGCCAAAACGCTGGAACCCTGAAATACCCCAGAGTGTGGAAAATATTATCTTGAAAGCGACAGCCAAAGATTCATATTACCGCTATGAGAGCGTGGACTCGATGGAAGATGACATACGGACGTCACTTAATCCGGAGCGTTCAAATGAACTGCCTTTTGCGATTCCCGAAGACCATGATGCAACAAAAGCCATCCCTGTCATTACGGATGATCAGCTTTCAAGCATCGATGAGACAATCATAAGGGGTCCTGAAAAAAATACTTTAGTTTATGCGGACGATGAGGAAAGTGAATCAGAAGCAGAGAGTAAATCGAAAAAGAAACAGAAGAAACAAAAGAAACAGAAAAAACAAAAAAACAAGTCGGAACACAAAGGTAAAAAACGAAAGAACATGCCTGCAATCTTGGTGTCCACCTTTTTAGTTCTCGCACTGCTTGCTGTTTTATCTGTCACTGTTTTACCTCCCCTTCTTGTCTCGAAGGAAGTGACGATCCCTGACCTTAAAGGGGAAGAATTGGATGACGCCATTACTGAATTGCTTGAATTGGATTTGGTCATTGGAGATACGATCGAGATTGAAGATGAAGAGGTTGAAGCTGGTCTTGTTATCAAAACCAACCCTAAGGAAGGTAAGACGGTGAAGGAAGGCGCAGAAATCGATATTTATCAAAGCGTTGGTAAAGAGACGATTTCATTGTCCAGCTATGAAGGTCGAGACTACTCAGATGTTAAATCCCTGCTTGATAAAATGGGATTCAAAAACATAAGCGTGACTGAAAAATATGATGACAGTGCAGCCGGCACGATCATAGATCAATCGCCTTCGGGTGCCACTGAAGTCGTACCATCCGAAACGGAGCTTGAGCTGACGGTCAGTAAAGGGGAAGATCTGCTGAGTTTGAAGAACTTAACGGGGTTCAATGAAGCTGGCCTTAATGATTATTCAAGCGAAAGTGGAATAAAGATTGATGTCGAAGAAGAAATCTATCACGATTCCGTGGCAGAGGGGCTAGTCATTTCCCAGTCACCCGAACCTGATACGAAGGTGGAAAAGGGCAGTACAGTGAAAGTGGTCATTTCAAAAGGGAAAGAAGAAATTCCTCCCAAGAGTGTTACGGAGGAAGTCAAAATCGAGTATGATCCGGTTGAGCCAGGCAAAGCGCAAAAAATCCAAATTTTCATCGAGGATATCAACAATAGCATGACTGAGCCTAAAGAAACATTCTTTATCGTGGAAGATGCCAAGAGAACGATCGAATTAACGGTTTCCCCGGATAAGAAAGCAGGATATAAAGTCATGCGGGACAATCAGGTCATCATCGACCAAGCCGTTTCATATCCAGAATAAATCTAAGAATTAGGAGTGTGGTTATGCCCGAAGGAAAAATTATCAAAGCATTAAGTGGATTTTAT
This sequence comes from Peribacillus sp. NPDC096448, assembly GCF_044762675.1. Taxonomy (NCBI): domain Bacteria; kingdom Bacillati; phylum Bacillota; class Bacilli; order Caryophanales; family Bacillaceae; genus Peribacillus; species Peribacillus sp. NPDC096448. Next base: position 210,047 of record NZ_JBIWEU010000004.1, read on the forward strand.
TATGTGCTTGATGGTGAAGAGGTCTATCAATGCCGCGGACGGGGTTTGTTCAGGAAGAATAAGGTAACGCCCCTTGTAGGTGATTATGTGGTTTTTGAAGCGGAAAATAAAACGGATGGGACCGTGACCGAAATAAAACCGCGAAAGAATGAATTGATTCGTCCGCAAATCTCGAATGTAGATCAGGCGATCCTTGTCTTTTCAGCAGTAGAACCTGATTTCAGTCCAGCCTTGCTTGATCGATTTCTTGTATTGATCGAGGATAACGAAATCGAACCGATTATCGTCGTGACGAAACTGGACTTGGTTACAGCCGATAACCAAAAGAAATTGTCTCAGTATATTAAAGACTATCAGAAACTTGGCTATACTGTACTTGAGACATCTTCAGTTACCGCTGGAGGAATTGAAGAACTAGTGCCGTATTTAGAAGGAAAAACCAGTGTATTTGCCGGTCAGTCCGGGGTTGGGAAATCGTCTTTGCTGAATGCAATCAATCCAGAATTGGCTTTAAAGACGGATGATATTTCTTCACACCTGGGACGCGGGAAGCATACGACCCGGCACGTTGAGTTGATTCATATTGGCTCTGGACTTGTCGCGGATACTCCAGGGTTCAGTTCACTTGAATTCATGGAAATGGAAGCTGAACGGCTATCCTATTGCTTCCCGGAAATGCATAAGCATGGGGAAGACTGTAAATTCAGGGCCTGTCTGCACGATAAAGAACCGAAATGTGCAGTGAAGGAAGCGGTTGATTCCGGGGAAATTCCACGTTATCGATATGAGCATTATATGCAATTCTTAGAAGAAATAAGAGATAGAAAGCCGAGGTATTAAAATGGTTAAAATCGCACCATCCATTTTATCAGCTGACTTTGCAAAATTGGGAGAAGAAATTCTTGATGTGGAAAGGGGCGGAGCGGATTTGATCCATGTGGATGTCATGGATGGGCATTTCGTGCCGAATATAACGATAGGCTCACTAATTGTTGATGCTATCCGCCCAGTAACGAAGCTTCCGCTTGATGTTCATTTAATGATCGAACAACCTGATCGTTATATCGAGGCCTTTGCGAAAGCGGGAGCCGATTATATTACTGTACATGTAGAGGCCTGTACACATTTGCATAGGACGGTTCAATTGATTAAATCTTTTGGTGTAAAGGCAGGCGTGGTGCTTAATCCAGCCACTCCGGCTTCCTTGATACAACCTATAATCGAAGATATTGACATGGTATTGTTGATGACGGTCAATCCGGGTTTTGGCGGCCAAAAGTTCATTAAATCCGTTCTGCCCAAAATTGCCGAAGTGAAGGCGATGGCAGGAAAGTATAATCAAAATCTCGAAATAGAGATTGATGGTGGAGTAAATGAAGAAACGGCTAAACTATGTATTGAACAAGGGGCGACAATCCTGGTGGCCGGCTCGGCAATATATAATCAGGAAGATCGACACGCAGCGATTCAAAAGATTCGGGGAAAGTGATATAAGCCGACACTATCATATTCGTATGATGGTGATCGGCTTTTTTCATCAATTAAACTAGGGCACCTTGGATATGATTATATATGGAAAAGGATGATTTCGATGATTATCAGTATAATGGCTGGAGGTCCGGAATGTTTTTGGCCGGATTTAACATGGTATAAGGAGAAGACAGATCTTTGGGTCGGGGTTGACAGGGGAGTATGGTCTCTGCTTGAAAAAGGTATCGAACCTAGGTACGGTTTTGGGGATTTTGATTCAGTTTCGGAAGATGAATACCAGAAGATTGAGCAAAAGCTGGAACAAATCAATCTATATTCTTCGGAAAAGGATGAAACGGATTTAGAGATCGCATTTAAATGGGCAATAGGGCAAAAGCCAAGAGAAATTCACATTCTGGGCGCAACAGGGGGAAGAATGGACCATTTTCTCGGGAATATCCAGCTGCTCCAAAAAGAAAGTGTCCTCCCTCATCATGGCGATATGGATATATACATAGTCGATCGGCAAAATATAATCACAGTAAAGACAGCAGGTTCATATGAGGTCACTGATTTGAAAGATAAGAAATACTTGTCATTGCTCCCCGTAACGGCTGAAGTCACCGGCATTACACTTTCGGGTTTCAAATATCCGCTGGACGATGCAAGCTTGGAAATAGGTTCGACGCTTTGCATCAGCAATGAACTAATTTCCGAATCTGGGAATGTTTCATTTGAGAAAGGCATATTAATGGTGATAAGAAGCAGTGATTAAAATTCATGCTTAGAGCAGATTCGGATATAATTACGATCATCCTATATCCGCTTAAAAGCTTATGTTGTAATAGAAAAATTCCACTTCATCTTTAATTGTGGGATGCAAAGAGGAGGGGCATGATGAAATTTTATACGATTAAATTGCCAAAAGTTCTGGGCAGTTTGGTAAGGGCTATGCTCGGAGCGTTTAAAAAAGGCTGATACTTATCTCCATGACACCTCTCAAATTAAGGGAGGTGTTATTTTTCGGTAAAAAGGGCGGCCATCCATTAATGGGTGAAGGCATCCTTTCTTGATGCAGACTAGAACTGATCAAAGATTGAAACCATCCCCATTAAATACCGGCCATTACAAGTAAAAAGGCATCCTAAGAGGATGCCGTAACATTATACGCGTTCTACTTTGCCCGATTTAAGAGCTCTTGCAGAAACGTATACACGTTTAGGTTTACCGTCAACTAAAATACGTACTTTTTGAAGGTTAGCGCCCCATGTACGCTTGCTAGCGTTCATTGCGTGAGAGCGGCTGTTACCAGAACGAGTTCTTCTTCCAGTGATTACACATTTACGTGCCATGTCAAATTCCCTCCTAACTACAACAAGCTTAAGTTTTTCGCAGTCGTCTTAAGTCTTTGTAAAATACTTTAATAATTTATCATACCTACCGTTAGAATGCAATACTTCAGTTAATTACTTTCAAGAAAAAAACCTTGACATACATACTTCAAAATTGAATTATATAGAGTACCGTAAGACATTTACTTTTAAAACCAAAGACATTATAGTAAAATGTCTTTAGTTGATTTGATTTTTGGGAGGGAAAAGAAAATGTCTATCGAATTACAAACGAAGTATGGACAAATTGATATCTCTAATGATGTTATCGCTACTGTAGCAGGCGGCGCAGCCGTGGATTGCTACGGAATTATAGGAATGGCTTCCAAAAAACAATTTAAAGACGGCATTGCCGAAATTCTAAGAAAAGAAAACTTTACTAAGGGTGTAATTGTCCGTCAAGAAGAGGAAGAAGTTCATATCGATATGTATATTATCGTAAGTTATGGAACGAAAATCTCGGAAGTTGCACATAATGTGCAATCAAAGGTAAAGTACACTCTGGACAAAACTGTAGGATTAGCTGTTGATTCCGTTAACATTTTTGTACAGGGAGTTCGTGTGACGAACCCTTAAGTATAGGAGGAAAGTTTGTGTCAATTACAAGTTTGAACGGTAAGCGCTTTGCAGAAATGATCATTCAAGGTGCCAACCATTTAGCGGCTAATGCCCAAATGGTTGATGCGTTGAATGTTTTCCCTGTTCCGGATGGAGATACAGGAACGAATATGAATTTATCGATGACTTCGGGAGCGAAGGAAGTGCAAAATAACGTCCAGGAACACATCGGGAAAGTGGGTGCGTCCCTTTCAAGAGGACTGCTAATGGGTGCACGCGGCAATTCGGGAGTTATCCTTTCGCAACTGTTCCGCGGTTTTGCTAAAGCGATTGAACATAAATCGGAAATCAATAGTGAAGAATTTGCCCAAGCTTTTGAAGCAGGGGTTCAGACAGCTTATAAAGCCGTTATGAAACCTGTTGAAGGAACCATTTTAACGGTTGCCAAAGATGCAGCCAAGCAAGCGGTTTCATCAGCAGCAAAGCATATAGACCTTATTCAGGTAATGGAAGAAATCGTTACGGAGGCCAATGCTTCATTAAAACGCACACCTGATCTTCTTCCAGTCTTAAAAGAAGTGGGAGTCGTAGATAGCGGCGGGCAAGGGTTGGTGTTCGTATATGAAGGTTTCCTTGCTGAACTGAAAGGTGAAGCCCTTCCAGTCCGATCTGCAAATGGTCCAAGCATGGATGACATGATCAGTGCCGAACATCACATGAATGTACAAGGGCATATGAACACGGAAGATATCGTGTATGGCTACTGTACGGAATTCATGGTCCGATTGGAAAGTGAAAAACTTGCCAATAAATCATTTGATGAAGAAAAATTCAGAAATGATTTAAGTGAATACGGAGATTCTTTACTAGTCATCTCAGATGATGAAGTCGTTAAAGTACATATTCACTCTGAACAGCCTGGCACGTGCCTGAATTATGGACAGCAATATGGAAGTTTAATAAAAATGAAAATCGATAATATGCGTGAACAGCATACTGCGATTGTAGGTGAGACGAATACACCGCTTCAAACTAAACCGTCCACCAAAGAGAAGTACGCTGTAGTGTCAGTGGCGATGGGGTCTGGCATCAGCGAATTATTCAAAAGCATCGGCGCTAAGTCCGTCATCGAAGGCGGGCAAACGATGAATCCTAGCACGGAAGATATCGTTAAAGCTGTCGAAGGGGCATATGCAGATCATGTGATCATCTTGCCCAACAATAAAAATATCATCATGGCGGCCAATCAGGCTGCAGATGTACTTGGGGATCATGTGACTGTCATTCCAACGAAAACAGTACCACAGGGAATGGCTGCATTGTTGGCTTTCAACCCTTCACTTGATGCCGAAGAGAATAAGAAAGCGATGATCGAAGCCCTTTCGCATGTGAAAACGGGCCAGATTACTTATGCTGTCCGGGATACCAACATTGACGGTCTTGCAATCGAGACCGGGGACTTCATGGGAATTGCTGAAGGCACCATCAAGGTGAAGGATAAAGACATGACTAAAGCGGCACAAGATCTTCTCTCCGATATGATTGACGAAGATTCAGAAATCCTTACCATTTTATATGGCGAAGATGCCACTGCTGAAGATGTCGAGAGCCTTGTTGTGTTTTGTAATGAGAATTTCGAAGACGTTGAAGTAGAAGTCCATAATGGGAAACAACCTTTATATTCTTTCATTTTTTCAATTGAATAAGTAGAGAACCATGAAGATAAGGGAGACCTATTCGTCACAATGTTTGGAGGATCCCGAAAAAAATAAAAGGCAATAAACTGCATATGTCATTAGGCTATGCAGTTTTATTTTTATGAAAAGAAGGATTACGGACAGCATAATTGTAATTACAATATATCAGGCTTTATTATTAAACTGACTCCCAGTGAATAGAAGGAGGAGCTAACCATGAAATTTAGAAGTGTATTCGATATAATTGGTCCTGTTATGATCGGCCCCTCTAGTTCCCATACAGCAGGAGCTGCAAGGATCGGTAGGGTTGCCAGGAATTTATTCGACCGGGAACCAAAATGGGCCCATATTTCTTTTTACGGATCGTTTGCCAAAACCTATAAAGGCCATGGAACGGATGTAGCCATTGTAGGAGGCTTACTTGATTTTGATACATTTGATGAGAGAATCAAAGAATCGCTGGAATTAGCACGCAAAAAGAAAATGAAAATTACATTTCGAGAAGAAGAGGCGGTACCGGAACATCCAAATACAGCAAAAATAACAGTTGGTGATGATGATGGTGAACTGGAACTTGTCGGAATATCGATTGGCGGGGGAAAAATCGAAATCGTCGAATTGAACGGGTTTAAATTGAGGCTGTCCGGGCACAACCCTGCCATACTCGTCGTTCATGATGATCGATTTGGTGCCATTGCCAATGTTTCAAACATATTAGCCAAGCATCAAATCAATATTGGCCAAATGGAGGTCTCCCGAAAAGAGAAAGGGAAGATGGCCTTGATGACGATCGAAGTGGACCATAACCTGGAGGATCATGTCATCGCTGAAATTACAGCACTCCCCAACATCACTCAAGTAGCAAGGATTGTGGATTGATAGAGCAATCGTTTCCACTTAGGAAGGAGAAGAAATCATGTTTCGAAATGTAGCGGAATTAGTAGAATTAGCTGAATCAAAGCAGAAAAAAATTTCAACGCTGATGATAGAGCAGGAAATGGAAGTAACGGGAAAAAGCCGTGAAGAAATCATCCGCCAGATGGGAGTCAACCTGGATGTAATGGAACAGGCAGTTGAAAAAGGACTTCAAGGTGTGCGGTCCGTTTCCGGCCTGACTGGAGGAGATGCAGTCCTTCTTCAAAATTACATTAAATCAGGAAATTCCTTATCCGGTGATCTGCTGTTGGATGCGGTAAGCAAAGCCGTGGCAACAAATGAAGTGAACGCAGCCATGGGAACGATTTGTGCGACACCGACTGCCGGATCAGCTGGTGTTGTGCCAGGGACCCTTTTTGCTGTGCAAAATAAATTAAAACCGAATCGGGATCAGAAAATTGAGTTCCTATTTACAGCAGGGGCGTTTGGTTTTGTAGTAGCGAATAATGCTTCTATCTCTGGAGCCGCAGGGGGCTGTCAGGCGGAGGTCGGTTCTGCTTCGGGTATGGCAGCGGCAGCCATCGTTGAAATGGCAGGAGGGACACCGGCCCAAAGTGCAGAAGCGATGGCAATCACATTAAAGAACATGCTTGGTCTTGTGTGTGATCCTGTTGCTGGGCTTGTGGAGGTGCCTTGTGTGAAGCGTAATGCCATGGGTGCAGCCAATGCCATGGTTGCAGCAGATATGGCGTTAGCTGGTATCACAAGCCGCATACCGTGTGATGAAGTGATTGATGCAATGTACAAAATCGGACAAACGATGCCATCGGCTCTTAGGGAAACTGCACAAGGAGGTTTAGCGGCTACACCGACTGGGCGGGAGTTGGAAGCGAAAATCTTTGGCTTACCGCTAAATAAGAAGTGAACTCGGCTTTACGGGAACCCATAACAGCAGTAAAAGGCATTGGGGCCGAAACGGCAGCAGCATTGGGGGAAATGGAGATCCATACCGTCGCGGATCTCCTTGAGCACCTCCCATATCGCTATGAAGATTACCGATTGAGGGATTTAGAAACAGTCGAGCATGATGAGCGGGTTACTGTCGAAGGCAAAGTTCATACGGTACCCACGTTAGGGTACTTCGGAAAGAAAAAATCCAGGCTTACGATTAAAGTTTTGACTGGGAGATATTTAATAAATGTCATTTTTTTTAACCAGCCCTATCTGAAGCCAAAGCTTGCGATAGGCGAAACCGTAACGGTAACAGGAAAGTGGGATCGTCATCGCCAAACCATTACAGGTTCGGAATGCCATGTTGGTGATCGTAGCAGGGAAAAAGAGTTCGAACCGGTGTACACGGTGAAGGGCAGCATTACTGTCAAAGGGCTCCGCCGCTTTATCTCCAATGCATTTTCTGAATATGGGACAATGATAGAAGAAAATCTGCCCCCGCAATTATTGGCATCATACAAACTGATGCCGCGTAACGATGCTTTTCGAACCATGCATTTCCCTCAATCGGCAAATGAGGTGAAAAAGGCCCGACGCCGTTTTGTGTATGAAGAATTTTTATTGTTTCAACTTAAAATGCAGGCACTTCGTAAAGTGCAGCGGGAGCAGTCAAAAGGAATAGGACAGGAATTTGACATGGAGCGGCTGGAAGCCTTTGTTGAAACCCTCCCATTTCCTTTGACGAACGCTCAGAATAGGGTCGTCGAGGAAATCCTGAATGACATGAAATCTCCCTACAGGATGAATCGTCTGCTTCAAGGGGATGTCGGGTCTGGGAAAACGGTGGTTGCCGCCATATGCCTGAAGGCGACGATTACAGCAGGTTTCCAAGGTGCACTTATGGTCCCGACGGAAATCTTGGCTGAGCAGCATACACAATCGCTGAAGGCCATGTTGGAACCGAGTGGAGTAAAGGTCGCATTGTTGACAAGTTCGGTAAAAGGCAAAAAGCGCAAGGAACTATTGCAAATGCTGGAATCCGGGGAGCTGGATCTTTTGATAGGAACTCATGCGTTGATTCAAGATGAAGTGAATTTCCGGAACTTAGGTCTTGTCATAACGGATGAACAACATCGTTTCGGAGTGGAACAGCGCCGCATCCTTCGTGAAAAAGGTACAAATCCAGATGTACTTTTCATGACGGCTACACCAATTCCGCGAACACTCGCAATTACAGTGTTTGGGGAAATGGACGTTTCGACAATCGATGAAATGCCTGCCGGGCGTAAAGCGATAGAAACCTATTGGGCGAAACACCAAATGCTTGATCGGATCTTAACCTTTGTCGAAAAGGAATTAAAGAAAGGGAGGCAGGCTTACGTCATCTGTCCATTGATTGAGGAGTCGGAGAAACTCGATTCTTTACAGAATGTTCTTGATGTTCATGCAATGCTGACGCAATACTTTGCGAACAGGTACAAAGTGGGTCTTATGCATGGACGGCTGCCTGCGGATGAAAAAGAAGAAGTGATGCAGCAGTTCAGTGCCAATGAAGCACAAATCCTTGTTTCCACGACGGTCGTCGAGGTTGGGGTGAATGTTCCAAATGCAACGGTAATGGTCATTTATGATGCGGAGCGCTTTGGGCTTTCACAGTTGCATCAGCTACGCGGAAGGGTTGGACGGGGGAGCGATCAGTCCTTTTGCATCCTGCTGGCTGATCCGAAAACGGAAGTCGGCAAAGAGCGTATGAAAATCATGACTGAGACAAATGATGGTTTTGCCCTTTCCGAAAAAGATTTGGAACTTCGTGGCCCCGGGGACTTCTTCGGTAAAAAACAAAGCGGCCTTCCCGAGTTCAAGGTAGCCGACATGGTCCATGATTACAGGACCTTGGAAGTGGCAAGGATGGATGCTGCAAAATTGATCGCCTCCCAAAGCTTTTGGCATTCCCCGGAGTATGCACCTTTGCGGGACTATTTAGAGGGAACGGGAGTATTTACGGGAGAAAAGCTGGACTGAACTGAATAAAAAACCAATAGCAGATTGTGAGATTTTACGCTATATCTTGCAATCTGTTTTTAAAATATATATACTACTATTAGTACCTAGTCATAATACTACGGATGGTGACCTTCAAATGCGAAGAAATAAGAAGGAACGCCAGCAATTATTAATCGAAACGATTAAACAGAATCCTTTTGTAACGGATGAGGAGCTGGCTGAAAAATATTCGGTGAGCGTCCAGACCATTAGGCTTGACCGTCTTGAATTATCGATACCGGAACTGCGTGAACGTATTAAAAGCGTGGCCGAGAAAAAATTCAGTGACGAAATCAGGGCATTGCCTTTGGATGAAATCATCGGGGAAGTAATTGATCTTAATTTAGATGATAATGCAATTTCGATTTTGGATATAAATAAAGAGCATGTCTTTAAGCGGAATGGAATCGCAAGGGGACATCACCTTTTTGCCCAAGCAAATTCATTGGCTGTGGCAGTCATAAATGATGAATTGGCATTAACTGCGAAAGCATCCATTTTATTTACCCGTTCTGTAAAGGAAAATGAAAGAGTGGTAGCTAAAGCGAGGGTTAAAAACGTGGACCACACCAACGATCGTTCCGTTGTGGAGGTTAGAAGCTACGTAGGTAATGAACTGGTTTTTAAAGGCGAGTTCGAAATGTATCGCTCTTAACTTGCTAGTAAAGGATGAAAGAAAATGAAGATAACGATAGATGCAATGGGTGGCGATAATGCTCCCAAGGCACAGGTTTTGGGAGCGATGAAAGCTGTCGAGACTTTTCCCGATGTGGAAATCACCTTGATAGGCAATGAATCCGAGATTAACCAATACTTAGCGAAACACGGCCGAATAAGAGTTATACATACTGATGAAAAAATATTAAGTACCGATGAACCTGTTCGTGCGGTTCGCCGCAAGAAAAGTGCCTCGATGGTATTGGCTGCACAGCAAGTGGCTGACGGTGAAGCGGATGCATGCATTTCTTCAGGCAATACGGGGGCGCTAATGGCTGCAGGTTTGTTTGTGGTCGGAAGGATAGAAGGCATTGAACGTCCGGCATTGGCTCCCACCCTGCCGACAATCGATGGCAAAGGTTTTGTACTACTGGATGTAGGCGCGAACTCCGATGCGAAACCGGAGCATCTCCTTCAATTCGCCATAATGGGGTCTGTTTATGCCCAAAAAGTGCGGGGAATCGAAAAGCCCCGTGTCGGATTACTTAATATCGGAACAGAAGAAAAAAAAGGGAATGAACTGACTAAGCATGCCTTTACATTATTGCAGCAATCATCGGAGATATCCTTTATAGGTAACGTAGAGGCAAGGGACCTCCTAAACGGAGCGGCGGATGTTGTCGTGACGGACGGCTTCACGGGAAATATGGTGTTAAAGACGCTTGAAGGTACTGCTATGGGCGTATTCAAAATGGTGAAAGAGGCCTTGATGAGCAACCTCAAGAGTAAGTTGGCTGCAGCAATGGTAAAGCCTGAACTAAAAGTCATAAAAAATAAAATGGATTACTCGGAGTATGGCGGTGCTGGCCTCTTCGGTTTGAAGGCCCCTGTCATTAAGGCACATGGTTCTTCAGATGCGAATGCGGTCTATAATGCAATACGCCAGACTCGCGATATGGTTGGAAATGACGTCATATCGACAATTGCGGAGACAATAGAAAAACAATAATAATTCATAGGGGCAGGGGAGTAACAGATGGGTAAAATTGCTTTTGTCTTTCCAGGACAAGGATCACAATCAATAGGAATGGGGCATGGCTTATTTCAGGAAAACGAGCGTGCTCAGCAAATTTTTCGATCAGCAGATGAAAAACTTGATTTTCCGCTTTCGGAATTGATTTTTAATGGCACACAACAAGAATTAACGGTGACTTATAATGCTCAGCCAGCTTTATTGACCACGAGTTATGCTTTTGTCAAGGAGTTGGAAGAAGCAGGGATCAAACCCGATTATACTGCCGGGCACAGTTTAGGTGAATATACGGCATTAGTGGCATCTGGTGCAATTTCTTTTGAAGATGCCGTTTATACAGTGCGCAAGCGTGGTGAATTCATGGAAGCTGCGGTACCGAATGGTCAAGGCTCAATGGCCGCGATTTTGGGAATGGAACGTGAAGCTCTATCTGAAGTCACTTCTGAAATTACGTCCACAGGTGAATCCGTTCAATTGGCCAATATTAATTGTCCAGGGCAAATCGTCATTTCAGGCACCTCCGAAGGGGTTAAACTTGCAAGTGCAAAAGCCAAGGAAAATGGGGCTAAAAGGGCTCTTCCTCTTGAAGTGAGTGGACCGTTCCATTCGGAATTAATGAAACCGGCAGCAGAAAAGTTACAGGGTGTCCTCGATGAGGTAAGCTTCAAACAGGCAGAAATTCCTGTCATTTCAAACGTAACGGCTAAGCCCATTACAGCACCTGCCGAAATAAAAGAGAAATTAATCGAACAGCTGTATTCACCGGTCCTTTGGGAGGACAGTGTGAAAAATCTACTTGAATTGGGCGTGGATACGTTCATCGAGGTAGGCCCAGGGAAAGTGTTGGGCGGATTGATAAAGAAAATTGATCGTTCCGTTCAAATTCATTCGGTATCCGATATAGATACTCTAACTAAAACAATTGAAACATTGAAGGGGGTACAAGCATGATCCTCGAAGGTAAAAAAGCACTTGTAACGGGAGCTTCACGAGGTATTGGCAGGGAAGTTGCATTGGAACTTGCCCGTCAGGGAGCAGACGTTGCCATTAACTATTCCGGCAGTGAAGCTAAAGCGAATGAAGTGGTCGATGAAATCAAGGCATTGGGCCGTAAAGCATTCGCCATCCAATGCGATGTTGCAAATAGTGAATCAGTGACAAACATGATCAAAGAGGTCGTCGAACAATTTGACAGAGTGGATATCCTGGTTAATAATGCCGGCATTACACGTGATAACCTATTGATGCGCATGAAAGAAGATGAATGGGATTCTGTGATCAATACGAATCTTAAAGGCGTATTCCTATGCACAAAAGCTGTTACAAGGCAAATGATGAAGCAGCGCAGCGGCAGGATCATCAATATGGCATCGATCGTCGGCGTCAGCGGAAATGCAGGGCAGGCTAATTATGTAGCGGCTAAAGCCGGTGTCATCGGTTTGACTAAAACGACGGCAAAGGAACTTGCTTCAAGAGGCATTACGGTCAATGCGATTGCCCCAGGTTTCATCTCAACGGATATGACTGGAGAATTGCCTGAAGACGTCCAAAAAGCCATGCTGGACCAAATTCCGCTTGCACGTTTCGGTGACCCTAAAGATATTGCTGCAGTGGCGTCTTTCCTTGCTTCCGATGCAAGCAAATATATGACTGGGCAAACACTTCATGTAGATGGCGGCATGGTCATGTAAGTTTTCTTTGATTTTTTTCGAAATTAATTTATAATGTCTTGAGGGGAGGTGAACACATTGGCAGATGTATTAGAAAGAGTAACTAAAATCGTTGTAGATCGTTTGAACGTAGAAGAATCAGAGGTAAAACTTGAAGCTTCTTTCAAAGAAGATCTTGGTGCCGATTCCCTTGATGTAGTTGAACTAGTCATGGAATTCGAAGACGAGTTTGATATGGAAATTTCGGACGATGACGCTGAAAAAATCGCCACAGTAGGTGATGCTGTGAATTACATACAAAGCACTATGTAATGAATTGTCATTTGACTAAAAGCTCCGTTTTTTAACGGGGCTTTCTCTTATTGCTTAAAGAAGTTTGATTCAGCGGCAGATAACGGAATGAGCATCTTCACGGGTATGCTCCGCCTGCATGGCAGTGGTCTTTTGCCTTTAGTTTTCTTTAAGCGGATAATAATGTATGATGGTACATAGGAAAGCTTGACAGGAATTCCTGCCAGGTTTCTTTTTATATATTGGAAAAATATGCTTTTTGAACCGTGGAGGGTTTTGTGTGATGCGTAGGAACGGAAATAATCGTAAACCATCAATCAAGGAAAATAAATTTAAACAGTTGCAAGAAAATCTGGGTTTTCATTTTAAAGATGAAAATTTATTGAAACAAGCTTTTACACATTCATCTTATGTGAATGAGCATCGCCGTAAGCCTTATGAAGATAATGAAAGGCTTGAATTCTTGGGGGACGCTGTACTTGAACTGACCATCTCTAAATACTTATATCAAAAATATCCGATGATGAGCGAAGGTGAACTCACCAAACTAAGGGCAGCCATTGTGTGTGAGCCTTCACTTGTTGCTTTTGCCAATAGCCTTTCTTACGGGGAATATGTATTACTCGGAAAAGGGGAAGAAATGACAGGCGGAAGAGAACGCCCTGCCATGCTTGCGGATGTATTCGAAGCCTATATTGGTGCTTTGTACCTTGATCAAGGATTAGAGCCAGTTGTGCAGTTTTTGAAGAAGGTCGTGTTTCCAAAGATAGACGAGGGTGCTTTTTCTCATGTGATGGATTATAAGAGCCAGCTCCAGGAGCTTATCCAGCGCGATGCCATCGGTGTCCTGCAATATAAGATCTTGCAGGAAAAAGGACCTGCCCATAATCGGGAGTTTGTTTCGACGGTCTCCCTGAATGGGGAAGAACTTGGCTCTGGAATAGGAAGGTCCAAAAAAGAAGCGGAGCAGCATGCAGCCGAGCATGCATTGATCGTTTTAAAAGAAAAAAATCAACAAGATAGTTGAACAGTAGAGGGGGAAAGGTCATGTTCCTCAAACGTTTGGACGTTGTAGGATTTAAATCTTTCGCAGAGAAAATTTCGATTGATTTTGTACCTGGTGTCACGGCAGTGGTTGGACCAAACGGAAGCGGTAAAAGTAATGTGACCGATGCAGTCCGGTGGGTCCTTGGAGAGCAGTCTGCGAAATCACTGCGTGGAGCAAAAATGGAAGATATCATCTTTTCGGGAAGTGACACGAGGAAAGCGTTGAATTTTGCGGAAGTATCATTGACCCTTGATAACGAGACCAATTCCCTGCCGATTGACTTTCATGAAGTCAGTGTGACAAGAAGGGTATATCGATCGGGAGAAAGTGAATTTTTCATTAATAATCAAGGGTGCCGTCTGAAAGACATCATAGACCTTTTCATGGATTCCGGTCTTGGGAGAGAAGCGTTTTCCATCATCAGCCAAGGGAAAGTGGAAGAAATCCTTAGCAGTAAGGCTGAAGAAAGACGAGTGATTTTTGAAGAAGCAGCCGGTGTCCTGAAGTATAAAACGAGAAAACGAAAAGCGGAATCGAAGCTGACGGAAACACAGGATAACTTAAACCGTGTCCATGATATCCTCCATGAATTGGAGGGGCAGGTGGAGCCGTTAAAAATTCAGTCTTCCCTCGCCAAGGAATTTTTGGCGAAGAAAGACGAACTAGAGCAAATAGAAGTGGCTTTAACCGTTTTTGAAATAGAAGAGCTTTATGAAAAATGGGAAAAACTATCACAGGAACTTGAAAAACATAATGAAATGGAACAGGAAATGGCAGGACAGCTTCATGACAGGGAAGCGCATCTCAAAAAGCTAAGGGATAGTCTTGCGACGCTTGAGACATCGATCAATGGACTTCAGGAGATTCTCCTGAATGCCAGCGAAGAACTTGAAAAGCTTGAAGGCCGTAAGGAAGTTTTGAAAGAACGGAAAAAAAATGCCGCCCAAAACAAGTCACAGCTGGAAAAAGCGATTGTGGAAGGTGAGGCCGCTGTCGAGCGTTTGTCTTTGCAAAAGGAAAGGGAAACGGAAATCCTGCATGCACTGAACTTGGAAGTGAAAGGGATTTCTGAAACCTTACATGAAAAACAAAAAAGCATGGGACTATTCAATAGTGATATCGAAGCGATGATCGAAGCGAAAAAGAGTGACTATATCGAGTGGTTGAACAAGCAGGCTTCGGCCAAAAACGAAAAACAATACCTGCTCCAGCAGCTAGCGCAGCAGGAACATAAAAATGCAAAACTTGATATGGAAAATGAAAAGTTCTTAACCGAAAGAATGGATATCACTGCTAAAAAAATGGAATATTCACAGCTGATGGACAATATGACCAAGCAGCTTGAAGAGCATGTCGCTTATTTCCGAAATCAGCAGAATAAATTGAATGCGGCAAAAGATACGTATCAAAAACAAGAAACCACCCTTTATAAGGCCTATCAATTCCTTCAACAGGCAAAATCGCGTAAGGAACTGCTTGAAGAAATGGAAGATGATTATGCAGGCTTCTTTCAGGGTGTAAAAGAGGTTTTGAAAGCGAAAGAAACCCTTCGAGGCATTGAAGGGGCAGTTGCGGAATTGATAAAGGTTCCAAAGGAATATGAAACGGCCATTGAAACGGCTTTGGGCGGAGCGATGCAGCATGTTGTCGTGGAACGCGAAGAGCATGCGCGGGAAGCCATTTCCTTCTTGAAGAAAAATAGGTACGGGCGTGCGACTTTCTTGCCTTTATCAGTCATAAAGGCAAAAGAGATATCAGCTAACCAATTATCGATGCTGAAGAGCCATTCAGCTTTTGTAGGGACTGGTTCCTCATTGATCCAATATGATGATAGGCATGCAGCGATTGCTGAAAACCTGTTAGGGACCGTGATTATCACCACAGATTTAAAAGGTGCAAATGACCTGGCGAAAATGATGCAGCACCGTTTCCGCTTCGTAACACTTGAAGGGGATATCGTCAATCCAGGTGGTTCAATGACTGGAGGAGCATTAAAGCAAAAAACGACCTCCCTGCTTTCAAGGAAAACGGAATTGGAAGAACTCCAACAAAAACTTGCTGCCATGGAAGTTAAAACGAATCAGCTGGAAAAGCAAGTCAAACAGCTCAAAGTGGATGTGGGTGTTCAAGAGCAAACGCTTGAACAAACCAGAAAAACGGGAGAGAGACTTCGATTACAAGAACAAACCCTTAAGGGCCAACTCCGTGAAGTGGAGCTGCAGGAAAGAAATGTGAATGAACGGCTGCATCTTTATGATTTGGATAAAAATTCATATTTGGAAGAACAACAGCAAAAAACGGCAAGACTTGAAGAGCTGGAAGATCTTCTGGAATCATGTAAATCGGAAATTGAAGGGCTGGACCGATTGATTTCCGATATGACCGAACAAAAGCAATCACAACAATCTTCAAAAGAGAGCCTTGCTGAAGAAACGAATGAACTGAGGGTAATGCTGGCTTCCAAACGTGGCCAGCTGCAAAACCAAAAAGAGAAGATGGAACGCATTGAATCGGATCTTTCTAAGGAAACAAGCAGGCTTGCCGAAAACAAAGATGATTTAGGGCTCCTGACCAATGAAATGACAGACAGTTCAAGCGGGGAAGAGTCCTTGGAGGATATGGCTCAGCAGAAATTGCTCGATAAAAATGGAGCAATTGAAGGAATCACCATAAAAAAACAGGAAAAAAACGAACTTCTAATGGAAGTTGAAACCCTTGAACTGTCTTTGAAAGAAGAAAATCGACTTTATAGAGGCATTGTCGAAGTGATAAAGGATGAAGAAGTGAAATTAACTCGTCTGGATGTCGAACTGGAAAATCGCCTCGACCACTTGAGAGAAGAATATACCCTTTCCTTTGAAGGTGCTAAAGAACAGTATCCATTGATGATGCCTGCAGACGAAGCTCAAAAAAGGGTGAAGCTCATCAAGCTTGCAATCGAGGAACTGGGGACGGTGAATTTAGGTGCAATTGATGAATACGCACGTGTAGCTGAACGCTATGAATTCCTTCTTAGTCAAAAGGAAGACCTTCAACAGGCAAAAGATACATTATTCCAAGTCATCGATGAAATGGATGATGAAATGAAGCGGCGCTTTGCGGATACCTTCTATTCGATCCGTAAAGAATTCGAACAAGTCTTCAAAGCTTTATTTGGCGGAGGCAGAGCGGAGCTGAA
This sequence comes from Peribacillus sp. NPDC096448, assembly GCF_044762675.1. Taxonomy (NCBI): domain Bacteria; kingdom Bacillati; phylum Bacillota; class Bacilli; order Caryophanales; family Bacillaceae; genus Peribacillus; species Peribacillus sp. NPDC096448. Next base: position 226,910 of record NZ_JBIWEU010000004.1, read on the forward strand.
ACTTACGAATCCTGATGATTTGTTAAATACAGGGGTAGACATCATTGCACAGCCTCCTGGAAAAAAACTGCAAAATTTGAGCCTCTTATCCGGCGGAGAACGAGCATTGACAGCCATAGCCCTTTTATTCTCCATTCTAAAAGTGCGTCCTGTTCCTTTCTGTATCCTTGACGAAGTCGAGGCAGCGCTTGATGAAGCGAATGTCGTCCGTTTCAGTCAATTCTTAAGGAAGTTCAGTAGGGAAACGCAGTTCATCGTGATTACTCACCGCAAAGGCACGATGGAAGAGGCGGATGTCCTATATGGCATTACGATGCAGGAGTCAGGCGTCTCCAAACTTGTTTCCGTCCGGATGGAAGAATCAGAAAACTTTATTGAAGTTTAAAATTCATGAATTAGAGGAAGTGGGACAATGAGTTTTTTCAAAAAGCTAAAAGAGAAATTTACGACACAGGAAGAAAAAGAAAAATCAGTTGAAGCAGAAGTATCCATTGGGGAAAAATTCAAGCAAGGTTTGACAAAGACGAGGAATTCCTTTACTGGAAGGGTTAATGAACTTGTTGCCCGTTATCGGAAAGTGGATGAGGACTTTTTTGAAGAACTTGAAGAAATCCTGATACAGGCTGATGTAGGCTTTGATACTGTGATGGAATTGATTGATCAATTAAAAATGGAAGTCAAGCTTCGCAATATCTCTGATACGAGGGAAGTGCAGTCCGTTATTTCCGAAAAGCTTGTTGAAATCTACCAAGGTGATGATGAAGCGACTTCAAGCCTGAATATACAAGAAGAAGGTTTGACGGTCATTTTGTTTGTAGGGGTTAATGGGGTAGGTAAAACGACGACCATTGGTAAACTTGCCCATAAATTCAAAACAGAAGGAAAATCTGTCGTATTGGCTGCAGGGGATACCTTCCGTGCCGGTGCGATTGAACAGCTTGAGGTTTGGGGAGAGCGTGTCGGTGTCAGTGTAATCAAACAGGGTGAAGGCTCTGACCCAGCAGCTGTCATGTTCGACGCCATTCAGGCCGCCAAGGCACGAAAAGCGGATATCCTGATCTGTGACACTGCCGGTCGCTTGCAGAATAAAGTGAATTTAATGAAGGAATTGGAAAAGGTGAAACGTGTAATTGAACGTGAAGTACCAGGTGCACCACACGAGGTGCTGCTTGCCCTTGATGCTACGACTGGGCAAAATGCCCTTATTCAGGCCAAGACATTCAAGGAAGCGACAAATGTTTCCGGTATTGTTTTAACAAAGCTTGATGGCACCGCAAAAGGTGGAATTGTTTTGGCAATTCGCAATGAATTGGCCATTCCCGTTAAATTTGTCGGGCTAGGTGAAAAGATGGATGATCTACAGGAATTCGATGCTGAGAAATATGTTTATGGCCTTTTTGCTGATATCATCGATAAAGAAGAGGTTTAAGGAAAAATTGTAAGCCGGAAGAGATGATTCTCTTCTGGTTATTTTTACAATGATAATTGGGGGAACAATTGCAGAAAGGTCCAAAAAAGAGGCGGAAAAAGAAAAAAATTATGCTTTGCAAACACGTGGTAAGGAGTTTGACTTGACATCAAATAAACAAGGCTTTACAATATAAACTTGTAAAGGGTTTTCACTTAACAGCAGGGAGGCTTGCTAAGATGCTTGAAAAGACAACGCGGATTAATTATTTGTATGACTTTTACCAATCGTTGTTAACAGAGAAGCAGCAGAGCTACATGTCCCTCTACTATCTGGATGATTACTCTCTTGGCGAGATTGCCGATGAATACGAAGTCAGTAGGCAGGCAGTCTATGATAATATAAAAAGAACAGAAGCGATGCTTGAGGAATATGAAGCAAAGCTATTGTTATTTCAAAAATTTCAAGAGCGTAACCAGTGGATTGCGAATATGAAGGGACTCATAGAAAAGGAATCCTTTTCAAAAGAGAAGCTGCTAGACGCAATCAGAACGCTTGAGAAGTTGGATTAGGAGGCGGCAATATGGCATTTGAAGGATTGGCCGACCGACTGCAGAGCACGATGCAAAAGATCCGTGGAAAAGGGAAGGTCAACGAAGCGGACGTTAAAGAAATGATGCGTGAAGTTCGATTGGCCCTGCTTGAAGCGGATGTAAACTTTAAAGTCGTGAAGGATTTTGTAAAACGTGTCAGTGAACGTTCGGTAGGTCAGGAAGTGCTGAAAAGCTTAACCCCCGGTCAACAGGTAATTAAAGTAGTTAAGGAAGAATTGACTGAGCTGATGGGCGGCGAACAGAGCAAGATTGCCGTAGCCTCGAAACCACCGACTGTCATTATGATGGTAGGTCTTCAGGGTGCTGGTAAAACGACGACCACCGGAAAGCTTGCCAATCTTCTTAGAAAAAAATACAACCGCAAGCCATTGCTCGTTGCGGCTGATATTTACCGTCCGGCGGCGATTAAGCAGCTTGAAACACTTGGCAAACAATTAAGCATGCCTGTTTTCTCCCTTGGGGACCAGGTCAGCCCTGTTGAAATTGCCAAACAGGCAATTGAAAAAGCTAAGGAAGAACATCATGATTATGTGTTGATTGATACCGCAGGCCGTCTTCATGTGGATGAAAACTTGATGGGCGAACTGAAGGATATCAAAGAGTTGACAAAACCTGATGAAATCTTCCTGGTTGTCGATGCGATGACAGGTCAGGATGCGGTCAATGTAGCCCAAAGCTTCAATGAACAGCTAGGCCTGACAGGAGTCGTATTAACGAAACTTGATGGGGATACACGTGGTGGTGCGGCGCTTTCAATTCGTTCAGTCACCGACACGCCGATTAAATTCGTCGGTATGGGTGAAAAATTGGATGCACTTGAAGCGTTCCATCCAGAACGGATGGCGTCAAGGATCCTCGGCATGGGTGATGTATTGACCCTTATCGAAAAAGCACAGGCCAATGTAGATGAAGAAAAAGCGAAAGAATTAGAGAAAAAGATGCGTACAGCCACTTTTACCTTTGATGATTTTCTTGATCAGCTTGGTCAGGTGCGGAATATGGGACCGCTTGATGATATTCTGAAAATGATTCCCGGTGCGAATAAAATGAAAGGGATGGACAACCTTCAAATCGATGAGAAACAGATCGGTCATGTTGAAGCTATCATCCGTTCAATGACAACGCATGAAAAGGAACATCCGGAAACCATGAATGCATCCCGCAAGAAACGGATTGCAAAAGGAAGCGGCAGATCGATTCAAGAAGTGAACCGTCTACTGAAGCAATTCGAAGAAATGAAAAAGATGATGAAACAGGTTACGAACATGCAAAAAGGAAAGAAAAAGGGATTCAAATTCCCGTTCATGTAAGGTTTATTTTAGGAAGAAACTGAGGCGAAATACGGGTCAACGCCATGTATTTCAACACTTTTTTTGCCTGTTAAGAAAAAAACCTTTACAAACATGCAAGACATTTGATATTATACTATCTTGTGTGAAACTATTCGGAGGTGCTTATTTAAAATGGCAGTAAAAATTCGCTTAAAACGTATGGGAGCTAAAAAGTCTCCTTTCTATCGTATTGTAGTTGCAGATTCTCGTTCACCACGTGACGGACGTTACATTGAAGTGGTAGGAACTTATAACCCGGTTGCTCAACCAGCTAAAGTTGAAATCAACGAAGAACTTGCTCTTAAATGGTTACAAGATGGAGCTAAACCATCTGATACAGTTCGTAACTTATTCTCTACACAAGGCATCATGGAAAAATTCCATGTTGCAAAAAACAGCAAGTAATCGACGGTAGTTGATGAAAGCACTTATTGAAACGATTGTTTCAGCACTTGTGGATTATCCGGAAGAGGTCATCGTGACCTCCAAGGAAGAATCCGACCGGATCGTTTATATCCTCTCTGTTCATAAAGAGGACATGGGCAAGGTGATCGGTAAACAAGGGCGTGTTGCTAAGGCGATTCGGACTGTGGTATATGCAGCAGGATCTTCACAGCAGAAGAAAATCTATTTGGAGATTTCCGAATAAGGAGGGTTAATACCCCTCCTTTTTTTGTACTTCAAGAAAGTGAAATTTCGACTTGGATCCTAATTGAATAGACCCGGACTTTAAACTTTACGCCTTTTTAAGACGCATCTTTTACCGATTTACGTTATACTTAAGAGAATGACCCCCATTTCAAAAAGATTACCCCATCATACATATTTTTTGAAGGAAATAAGAAATCATAGATAATAGGAGGTGCTGGAATGAAAATTCTCCAAAATGTAATCGTTAACCAAGTATTAACGGAATCCAGCAAGAATCAGCTCCTCGAGAAATACAAGTCAAAACGCCTTCAGCTTCAAAAAGAGAGTGAACAGCTTCGCTTTGAACTGAAAAAACTTGAAAAAACAAGAACTCTCCAACCTGCTAGTCTCCGTGCTCATTTTGAAAAAGAAATAAACCAGAGGCAAGAAAAAATTAAACTGCTTGAATTTCAAATGGAGCAGTTGGAGATCCTTCCCGCAGGTAGTGAATTGAAGGAACGGGAAGTTCAAAGTATCATTGATGTGGAAATTGGGGCAGATTGGGACGAAATCATGGCAACGAAGACCATTGTCATTAAAGATGGAATCGTCTCGGAAATTCGTTAGAGGTGAAAGAATGGAAAAATGGTTTAATGTAGGTAAAATTGTCAACACACATGGTCTTTTAGGAGAAGTCCGTGTTATTTCTTCAACAGACTTTCCAGAAAAACGATACAAAGTGGGAAATACTCTGTATTTGTTCAGGGACACGGAAAAAAAACCTTTGCCCCTCATCATCAGGTCGCATCGCACACATAAAAACTTTAACCTATTGACGTTCGAGAATTATTATAACGTCGGACAGGTCGAGGCTTTTAGAAACGGTGTCCTGAAAGTGAAGGAAGCGCAGCTTGGTAAATTGGACGAAGGTGAGTTCTACTTCCATGAAATCATCGGCTGTTCGGTATTTACGGATGAAGGCATGGAAGTTGGGGAAATCGTTGAGGTTCTCACGCCTGGGGCCAATGATGTTTGGGTCATTAAGAAAGCTGGCAGTAAGGACATCCTGATCCCGTATATTGAACAAATTGTAAAAGAAGTGGATATTTCCGCTAAAAAGGTCATCATTACACCGATGGAAGGACTTTTAGACTGATGAAAATCGATGTGCTTTCGCTTTTTCCAGAAATGTTCGAAGGGGTATTTGGTTCGTCAATCTTAAAAAAGGCTGCGGAAAAGCAGGCTGTCAGCTATAAGGTGACCAATTTTCGGGATTATGCAGATAATAAGCATTCGACGGTAGACGATTATCCTTATGGCGGCGGTGCCGGAATGGTATTAAAGGCACAGCCGATCTTTGATGCCGTGGAAGCTCTTAAAGGGCAAAGTGAGCTAACCCCAAGGGTAGTCCTGCTTTGTCCCCAGGGAGAGCGTTATACGCAGAAAAAAGCCGAAGAGTTTGCTGAAGAGGAACATCTCATTTTCATTTGCGGGCATTATGAAGGGTATGATGAGCGCATCCGGGAGCATGTCGTAACTGATGAAATATCTATTGGTGACTTTGTGCTCACTGGCGGGGAATTGGGCGCAATGGTCATTATTGACAGCGTCGTTCGCTTGCTGCCGGGCGTTTTGGGAAATGTTGACTCCCCGATCCTTGATTCCTATTCTTCTGGTTTGTTAGAGCATCCCCATTATACTAGACCTGCAGATTTCCGGGGGATGAAAGTTCCCGATCCGCTAATATCCGGGAATCATAAAAAAATCGATGAATGGCGGATGAAGGAATCTCTGCGCAGAACTTGGATTCGGCGTCCGGATTTGCTCGAAAGTTATGAACTATCGGAAGTTGAAAAAAAATTATTGTCCGAGATTAAAAAAGAAGACTGATGTCTATTGCATCGACGTTTAGAGTATGATAGGATATACCTTGTGACTTGGGCAAAATGCTCAGTCTTATAACGATGTTCCGCTGCAAACAATAAGTATTTGCAAGAGCGTCCAGGAGGAGTTGAAATCGATGCAAAATCTTATTAACGAAATCACAAAAGAACAACTTCGCTCAGATCTTCCATCATTCAGACCTGGTGACACAGTACGTGTACACGTAAAGGTTATTGAAGGAACTCGCGAACGTATCCAGTTGTTTGAAGGCGTTGTAATCAAACGTCGTGGCGGCGGAGTTAGTGAAACTTTCACAGTACGTAAGATCTCTTACGGCGTTGGAGTAGAACGTGCTTTCCCTGTTCACACACCAAAAATTGCGAAACTAGAAGTTATCCGTCACGGTAAAGTACGTCGTGCGAAACTTTATTACCTACGCGAACTTCGTGGTAAAAAAGCACGTATTAAAGAAATTCGTCGTTAATTCTTCGAATATCTTCATGCGGGTTTACCATGATCCACATAAGGTGAATAACCAAACAGTATCATGCAAAAAAGGGAGCTTGTTTATCAGGCTCCCTTTTTGCACTTTAAGAAACGATGAATGCACATACGGTGAAAACTATATAGAATCCTGCTCGCTATAGCATCCACAACATGTTAAAATATTGTTGATATGCTTCAAAAAGGGTGGGTAAGGATGGCGAAAAAGAAAAATGAATTGTGGGAATGGACAAAGGCGGTCATAATCGCGGTTATAGCGGCGACGCTGATTCGTTATTTCCTCCTGGCTCCTATTGTTGTGGACGGTAATTCCATGATGCCGACATTAAAGGATACGGACCGCATGATCGTAAATAAAATCTCCTATTCGATTGGCGAACCAAAAAGATTCGACATTATCGTTTTCGAAGCCCCAGAAGGAAAAGATTACATAAAGCGGGTCATTGGATTGCCAGGGGAAAAAGTGGAATATAGAAATGATACTCTTTACGTGAATGGAAAAGCTTATGATGAGCCATACTTGGATGAATATAAGAAACAATTGATTGATGGCGGGGCTTTGACGGAACCTTTTACATTAAGTGATGTCATAGAACAAGGAACGGTACCTGAAGACCACCTATTTGTCCTGGGGGATAATCGCCGTTTTAGTAAGGATAGCCGCCATATTGGGGTAGGTGTCGTTCCTTACGATAAAGTGTTAGGAAAAACTAAATTAGTTTATTGGCCGATTGAAGACTTTCGATTGGCGGAATAGTAGGAAGGTGGATTCCATTGACAATACAGTGGTTCCCTGGCCATATGGCCAAAGCAAGACGGGAAGTAACAGAGAAATTAAAACTGATCGACATCATCTTTGAACTTGTGGATGCCCGGATTCCGGCATCTTCACGAAATCCGATGATCGATGAAATCATTCAGCATAAACCGAGGGTTATCCTTTTGAATAAAGCAGATATGGCCGATCCGGCAAAAACGAATATGTGGCTTGAACATTATAAATCGCAGGGGAAAACGGCGATTGCCATTAACTCACAGGCAGGAAACGGTTTAAACCAGATTACAGCTGCATCCAAAAACCTTTTAAAAGAGAAGTATGAGCGGATGGAATCAAGAGGAATAAAGCCGAGGGCGATCCGTGCCATGATAGTCGGCATTCCGAACGTGGGGAAATCGACTTTAATCAATCGACTTGCCAAAAAGAACATTGCCAAAACAGGAAATACACCTGGCGTCACGAAAGCGCAGCAATGGATAAAAGTGGGTAAGGAATTGGAATTGCTCGACACGCCGGGGATTCTCTGGCCGAAATTCGAGGATCAAGAAGTAGGTTTGAAGCTTGCGTTGACAGGTGCGATCAAGGATACGATTTTAAACTTGCACGAAGTCTCATTATACGGCCTTCGCTTTTTGGAAAAAGAATATCCGGATAGATTGAAATCCCGTTATAACCTGGGTGTAATTCCGCAGGAGACGCTCGAATTGTTTGATGCTGTCGGAAAGTTCAGGGGCTGTTTAGCATCTGGGGGCTTCATCGATTATGACAAAACCGCAGAGTTGGTCGTACGTGAAATCCGTTCAGAAAAGATGGGCCCGCTTACGTTCGAGGTTCCTTCGGATTATGAAGAGGATGATATCCCCGAATAAGATTAACATTGACTTGATTGTTGTACTACGGAGCTGGAGTTGGGTGTCGAAAAGATTTTTTCTTTTTGATGTCTCTTTTCCGCTCCGTATTTTTGTCTGAACTGTAGAAAGAAGCAAGACTGCCGATAATTAAAATGATGGGTGATATAAGATGATAACTGCAATGAGTATTAAGGAAATCTCCTCAAAGTTAAAGACAATAAGAGAGCCCGATGATATATTTTTACAGAAATGCCGGGAGGATGGACGAAAGGGAGTAACCGACTTAGTAAATAAATGGCAAAGAACTTATGAAAAAGAACAACAGGTAAGGGATGCTTTCACGGAAATGACAGAGTTTGAAAGACAATTACGTAAACAGGGGTTTTCCATTCTGGCTGGTATCGATGAAGTGGGAAGAGGACCGCTGGCAGGACCGGTTGTGACGAGTGCAGTCGTCTTGCCTGATTCTTTTTATTTGCCCGGGCTTAATGATTCTAAAAAGATTCCGGAGTCAAAAAGGGAACTGTTTTATGAGATGATTTTTAAGGAAGCGTTATCCGTAGGTGTAGGTGTCGTACATAGCGAAGTAATTGATGAAATCAATATATATCAAGCCACGAAAAAGGCAATGGTGGCAGCAGTGAACGATCTGTCAGAACTTCCGGATCATCTGTTGATCGATGCGATGGAACTGGATGTGCCGATTCCGCAGCTGTCGCTCATAAAGGGGGACGCAAGAAGCATTAGCATCTCTGCGGCCTCCATAATAGCGAAGGTGACTCGTGATAGGATGATGAAGGAATATGGTCAAAAATATCCGGAATATGGTTTTGAAAAGCATATGGGTTACGGAACAAGCCAACATTTAGAAGCCCTCGACACGCATGGGCTTACACCATGGCATAGAAGAAGTTTTGCACCAGTTAAGGAAATCGCTGCACGATCGAAGGATTAAGGGGGGATGAGTGGTGCAATCCATAACAAGCAGTCAACCCGTATCTTCACCCATTGAAATAAAAGGAACTGCGAGTTTGAAAAACGGGCAAATCCTTTTCGGGAAGGTGAATAAGGTTTTTCTTAACCAAACGGCCGAGGTACAGATTGGCCATCAAAAAATGGTTGCCACTCTCGATATCCCGCTTCGGACAGGAGAAAAGTATTGGTTTCAAGTGCAGCACCCAATTGAGGGGGGTGTCGTGTTAAAAGCTTTAGATTCCCCCAGTTTGAACGTTTCCGGCTTAAAGGGAACAGCTGCACAATTGATAGCCCATCTCGGCATAAAACCCGAACCTTCCGCAACCAGGCTTTCCGAATACCTCCTGACAAATCGCCTCCCGATAACCAAGGAAACTTTTCAATCCGCTTTGCAATGGTTAAAGGCTGCTGATGCTGCAGAAGTTGGTCTGCCTGTAATAAAAACAATGTTCATTCAGCAACTGCCTTTTGTAAAAGCTGTATTTGATGCATTATATACGCAGTCCAAAAGTGAACCTTTCCACAAACTCCTCAGTGGCTTCAAGCAGCAGCTGCAGGATGGTGGGGCAGTAACGAAGACTGCCTCCAAGCTAATGGGTGTATTGGACTCTTTACATATTGCCAAACAGAACCAGCTTCAACAAAACGGTTTGCAAAAACTAGTGACCATTTGGCTGAATTCCGATTCAACGCCAGAAATGAAATCCGGTGCATTTTCCTTGCTTCAAAAGACGGGTTTCGTTCCAAAGGGAATGACGGAATCCGTCTTTATGGAAAGTTTAATTAATGGAGCTGAGGTTAGGTACGGCTTTCCTAAGAATTCAGCGATTGATAAATTACACCAAGGATTTCAGCTGCTTTCCGAGGCGAAAGGCGGAGCATTTGCAAAAGTTGAAGAAATCGAAATTGCTATTAATCGCATATTGAGTAGTCATGATCATGAGAAGGAAAAACTGCCAATTGTCATCCACTCGATGCAGAGAAAAAACATTTCTGCAGAAAAACTTTCCCCTCTTGCCTTTCATTTTCTCCAGAATGCTTTTGCCGAAGCGACAGCTAAAAAGGCAATAGGCGGAAAAACAGAAGTGAATGACCTTATAGGCTACTTGAATAAGGACACAGAGCAAGTAGATGAGTCGAGGGGGAAGGTAGCTGAATTGCTGTTTCGGTCGCTTAATAAGCTTCCGGAGGCCCAATACGCTAGGATTAATGAGAAGCTGGTCCTTTCACATGTATTGGAAGAGGAGTTTCAAACAATCGATTTCACCAATGGACCTTCTGTCGCACACCAACTGAAAGAAATGACCAAGATCCTTGGACTTCAGCTGGAACATGCACTCATTAATCTTCCTGGAGATGATATGGCGGATTTCCCGAAGGATTTAGAGACACTTAAACCGCTGCTGCTTAAATTGCTGAATGAGCAAATTCCGGCATCTATCAAGGAGATGGCAGAACAAATCCTAAATCGGATAACTGCACAACAGATCCTTTCACAAGAAAACGGGCCGATTCAGAATTTACTCCTTACACTTCCACTCAATCTGGGATCTATTCAAACGGATCTGACGTTACAATGGAGCGGAAGGAAAACAAAAGAAGGAAAAATAGATCCGGATTACTGCCGAGTCCTATTTTATTTAGAATTGGAGCGCCTTGAAGAGACGGTCATCGACATGCAGGTTCAAAACCGAATCATAAAAGTGACGGTCATCAATGGGCATGGTGCAATCCTTGAAGAGGCGGCCGGTCAATATCTTGACATCCTGAGAGAGAATCTTGGGAAAATGGATTACAGATTATCAGGAGTTTCATTTGTAAATCCCGTGAATGAAAAAGAGCGGGAACTTAAGGTGAACCGGCTTCCTTTTCTAGAAGCCGGTTCATATAGTGGAGTGGATATTCGAATATGATAAATGGTAAAAGAAAAGAAGCCATTGCCTTAAAGTATGATCAAAAGACATCCAAAGCGCCCGTCATATTGGCGAAGGGGAAAGGTAAAACGGCTGAAAATATTCTGGAAAAGGCCATGGAACTCGATATACCGGTCCAAAGGGACGAATCGCTTGCTGCACTTTTAGGCCAATTGGATATAAATCAAACGATTCCGGAAGAATTGTATGGAGCTGTTGCAGAAGTATTTGCATTCATTTATAAAGTTGACCAGGACATGAATCGGTAGGAGACTAACCATATGATTTCACCAAATGGGATTCTGTTGGTTTATGTAGAATATTAGGGAAATCACTGACGATTTTTCATTATATTAAAAAAATACTAAACTATTTGCAAAAGGACAAAGCCGTGGCTTTGTCCTTTTGCTTTTCCTTTGAACCAAGACCAGGATAACCGTGATTTTTCATGAAGATATCTCTGGGTTAATATATTGAAAAGGCTTTCATAGTAGTGTTTTTTAGAATTATGACTCTTTTTATAATAGAGTTTCAGAGTCAAAATAAATGATATTAGTAAGAAAAAAACACAACGGCGAAGAAGGTTTTTTCTATTTTACACAAGGGTATGGAAGTATATTATAATAATATTTTAAAAATTATGTGAAAGAATATTATGCACGAAGGAGAATTTTGTTGTAATATGATAGAGAAAACACGCATTAAATTTAAAAGTTGTTTTTTAGTAGATAAGGAGGATGGGAAATGAATATCCATGAGTATCAGGGGAAAGAGATATTGCGACAATACGGGGTATCCGTTCCAAATGGCCGGGTTGCCTTTACTGTTGATGAAGCAGTTGAAGCAGCGAAGGAGTTAGGTACGGAAGTTGTTGTCGTCAAAGCTCAAATTCATGCGGGCGGCCGCGGGAAAGCCGGCGGAGTCAAGGTAGCGAAGAATCTTGATGAAGCACGTACATATGCAGAAGAGATTCTTGGCAAGACATTGGTGACCCATCAAACGGGACCTGCAGGCAAGGAAGTTAAGCGTTTACTTATTGAAGAAGGCTGCGACATTACGAAAGAGTATTATATCGGGCTTGTCCTTGACCGTGCTACGGATAGTGTCGTATTGATGGCTTCTGAAGAAGGCGGTACGGAAATTGAAGAAGTGGCCGAAAAGACGCCAGAGAAAATTTTCAAAGAAGTAATCGATCCGGTTGTAGGCCTGACTGGTTTCCAAGCACGGAGAATTGCATTCAATATCAATATTCCGGCTTCACTTATAAATAAAGCTTCCAAACTGATGGTTAACCTATATACAGCTTTCGTTGATAAAGATTGCTCAATCGCAGAAATCAACCCATTAGTGGTAACGGGCGACGGCGATGTAATGGCGCTTGATGCTAAATTGAACTTCGATGATAATGCGATTTACCGCCATAAGGACATCGCGGAGTACCGTGATTTGGATGAAGAGGATGCGAAAGAGATTGAAGCATCAAAACATGGCCTTAGTTACATATCGCTTGACGGAAATATCGGATGCATGGTTAATGGTGCCGGGCTTGCTATGGCGACGATGGACATCATTAAACATTATATGGGAGATCCGGCTAACTTCCTTGACGTTGGTGGCGGCGCCACTGAGGAAAAAGTAAAAGAGGCTTTCAAAATCATCCTTTCCGATCAAAATGTTAAAGGCATCTTCGTTAATATCTTCGGAGGAATCATGAAATGTGACATCATCGCTACAGGCGTCGTGGCTGCTGCTAAAGAGCTTGGCCTGGATGTACCTCTCGTTGTTCGTCTTGAAGGAACGAATGTGGACCTTGGCAAAAAGATTCTAAAAGAGTCAGGTTTAAATATTACGGCTGCTGAATCAATGGCAGATGGAGCACAAAAAATAGTATCACTTGTAGGATAATAGGCAGGGGGGAACATAATGAGCGTTTATATTAATAAAGATACGAAAGTGATCGTTCAGGGAATCACTGGTGCAACAGCATTATTTCATACAAAACAAATGTTGGAATACGGCACGAAAATCGTAGGAGGAGTCACTCCGGGTAAAGGTGGAACAGAAGTGGAAGGGGTGCCTGTATTCAATACAGTTTCCGAAGCTGTCACTGAAACCGGAGCGAGTGCATCTGTTATCTATGTACCGGCTCCATTTGCTGCCGATGCAATTCTTGAAGCCGTAGACGCAGAACTTGATCTTGTCATATGTATCACGGAACATATTCCTGTCCTGGATATGGTCAAGGTGAAGCGCTACATGGAAGGTAAAAAAACTCGCTTGATCGGTCCGAACTGCCCAGGTGTCATTACTCCTGAAGAGTGTAAGATTGGTATCATGCCAGGGTATATCCATAAAAAAGGCCATGTTGGCGTAGTTTCTCGTTCTGGAACGTTGACGTACGAAGCTGTTCACCAATTATCGCAAGCTGGCATCGGGCAATCATCGGCTGTCGGTATCGGTGGAGATCCCGTTAACGGAACGGATTTCATTGATGTTTTAAAAGCGTTCAATGAAGATCCCGAAACACATGCGGTAATCATGATCGGGGAAATCGGCGGGACGGCAGAAGAAGAAGCAGCAATCTGGGTGAAGGAAAATATGACTAAGCCAGTTGTTGGTTTCATTGGTGGCCGTACCGCTCCTGCAGGTAAACGCATGGGACATGCTGGTGCCATTATCTCAGGAGGAAAAGGGACTGCTGACGAGAAAATCCGCGTTATGAACGAATGTGGAATTAAAGTTGCCGAAACCCCATCCGTAATGGGAGAAACATTGATCTCCGTCTTGAAAGAAAAAGATATTTACGAACCTTGTAAAACACATTGATTTAAGCTGGGCCGACCTTTTTTGGGTCGGCCTTTATTTCCTCGAAATTCCTCGGGAGAGACCAAGCGCATCACTATCAACCTACCTTTAAAAATATCCGATTAGGGGCGTTTCCAATTGAATAAAAAAGAAAAGTTAATCCATCTCCATCATTGCCGCGGAGCAGGGTGGAAAACAATCCAAGCAATCATGTCCAAAGACCCATCATTATCTTCCCTGTTCACGACGAATTACGTTGAATGGGCAAAAATGCTCCCTATCCCTTCAAATAAGCTTAACCTCTTTCTCAATGATTTACATTCATTCAATTCCATCGAAAAACTTAAAAAATACGAAGATAGCCAAATCCATTGTTTGACGGTCTTCGATGATGAATATCCTTTTTTGCTAAAGCAAATATTCGATCCTCCGTGGGTTCTTTATTTTAAAGGTGATAAGAAGCTTTTAACAAGGAAGAATACCCTAGGTGTTGTTGGAACACGTAAGCCAACCTCGTATGGTCTGGAGGCCTTAAAAACGATTCTATTACCGCTTGTAAAGAAAAAGTTCGTGATCATAAGCGGAGTGGCGGCTGGAATCGATGCAGAGTCACATAAGATCACATTAAGGGAAGACGGAGAAACGATTGGGATTTTAGGTGGGGGGCTTATGCAAATATATCCGAAATCCAATTTTACCCTTGCTGAAGAAATCATCAATAAAGGCCTGCTTATATCTGAGACTCCGCCGGAAGTGAAGGCGGAACCATGGATGTTTCCACTCAGAAATCGAATCATCAGCGGATTATCACAGGGAGTATTCGTGGTAGAGGCAAAAGAAAGAAGCGGTTCCCTTATTACGGCACAAGCCGCTTTGGAACACGGCAGGGAGGTTTTTGCGCTTCCTGGTAATGTTACCAGCCCTGAATCACTGGGAACCAATCAATTGATTTCCGATGGTGCCAAACTTGTTTTAAGCTCCAGGCAAATCGAGGAAGAGTTTTGAACAATATAATATAGAAGATAGACGGAGAATCAAACGGGAAAATTGAAAAAATAGGTGCTTTTTTAGAAGAGTGGGTTGAATTATTAGACAAAAAGGTTGAAAATATTGTAAAACTGTTATAAGTTTTGCAAATGGCACCTCTTGCCAGAATACCTATAGATAAATGAATCAGCATGCTTTGAAAAGTAAAGAGGTGTTGACAAATGATTTTTGAATGATTAATAATAGTGAAGATTTATATTACCTCTTTGAGGAGGATTTATTGGATGTCAGAATACTTAGTGATTGTGGAATCGCCCGCAAAGGCGAAAACAATAGAACGTTACTTGGGAAAAAAATATAAAGTAAAGGCTTCCATGGGGCATGTACGCGATTTGCCTAAAAGTCAAATGGGTGTCGATGTTGAACATGAATATGAACCTAAATATATAACTATCCGCGGCAAAGGCCCGGTTTTAAAAGAATTGAAAACCGCTGCAAAAAAAGCGAAAAAAATCTATCTCGCGGCTGACCCCGACAGGGAAGGGGAAGCAATTGCCTGGCATTTGGCTCACAGTCTTGATGTTGACGTTAACTCAGATTGCCGCGTGGTATTCAACGAGATTACTAAAGAGGCTATCAAGGAATCATTTAAATCACCGAGGCCAATAAATATGAAATTGGTTGATGCTCAGCAGGCAAGAAGGGTCTTGGACCGTTTGGTCGGATACAATATAAGCCCGCTTTTGTGGAAAAAGGTGAAAAAAGGCTTAAGCGCGGGACGTGTCCAATCGGTTGCTGTACGGATGATCATTGACCGGGAGAAGGAAATCAAAGATTTTGTCCCGGAAGAGTATTGGACAATCAAGGCTGATTTTGTAAAAGGAAAAGAACAGTTTGAAGGTTCTTTCTTCAGCCTTGGCGGCGAGAAGAAGGAATTAAATACCGAAGAGGACGTCAAAAAAGTGCTCGCTTCTTTAAATGGCGGCGAATTTACGATAGGAGCTGTGGCTAAAAAGGAAAGAAGGCGCAATCCGGCTGCACCTTTTACAACTTCTTCCCTGCAGCAGGAAGCGGCACGTAAATTGAATTTCCGTGCGAAGAAAACCATGATGCTTGCTCAGCAGCTTTATGAAGGAATCGAGCTTGGCAAGGAAGGTACAGTCGGGTTAATCACTTATATGAGAACCGATTCGACCCGTATTTCAGATAGTGCCAAAGATGAAGTCCATAACTTCATTCAAAATAATTATGGTAAAGAATATGTTCAGGTTGAACAGCGCAAGGAGAAGAAACAAACTAATGCCCAGGACGCGCATGAAGCAGTCAGGCCAACAAGCACATTACGTGAACCGGGTGTGGTCAAGGAGTTCTTATCCAGAGATCAATTCCGTCTTTATAAATTGATTTGGGAACGATTCGTTTCTAGTCAAATGTCTTCAGCGGTCATGGATACGATGAGCATCGACCTGCATAACGGGGATGTCATCTTCAGGGCAAATGGTTCAAAAATTAAATTTCCGGGTTTCATGAAGGTATATGTTGAAGGGTCCGATGACTCGGTGGAAGAAAAGGAAAATGCACTTCCGGATGTGAAAAAGGGAGATCAATTCTTTTCAAAAGATATCGAGCCGAAGCAGCATTTCACACAGCCTCCGCCACGATATACTGAAGCCCGTTTAGTCAAGACCCTAGAGGAACTGGGAATAGGCCGTCCGTCTACATATGCCCCTACCTTGGATACGATTCAAAAACGGGGCTATGTTACCTTGGATAATAAACGGTTCATCCCGACAGAGCTTGGTGAGATCGTTCTTGAATTGATACGCGAATTCTTCCCGGATATTCTCGATGCAGAGTTCACTGCCAAGATGGAACAGGAATTCGACAGCGTTGAGGAAGGCAATATTGAATGGATAAAGGTCATTGATGAATTTTATAAAGAATTTGCAATTCATTTGGCTAAAGCCGAAGTCGAGATGGAGAAAATTGAAATCAAAGATGAACCTGCAGGTGAAGATTGCGTGGAATGCGGACATGGGATGGTCTTTAAGATGGGACGTTATGGAAAGTTCATGGCATGCAGTAATTTCCCGGATTGCCGTAACACCAAACCAATCGTCAAAGAAATCGGTGTCAAATGCCCAAAATGTAAGGAAGGAAATATCATTGAAAGGAAAAGTAAAAAACGCCGCATTTTTTACGGGTGTGATACCTACCCTGGATGTGACTTCATATCTTGGGATAAACCGCTGCCGCGGAGTTGTCCAAAATGTGAAGGTACACTTGTTGAGAAAAAACTCAAAAAAGGTGTCCAGGTCCAGTGCATGGATTGTGATTTCAAAGAAATGCCCCAAGCATAGAAAAGGCCGTGAAATCGTTTACTTTCCCTTTGATCTATCGAAAAACCCCAAATATAAATTGACTCGGCATCTGCCGGGTTTCTTTATGTTCAGGAAAGTATGATATTATGAAGTTATGTGGATTTACTTCCAAGAAGAAAATGGATAAAGCTTGAAACTTTTTTATTTAGGCCATGTGATGTAAAATTCAGTGGACAAGTACATTCTTTTAAAGATATAATTCCTATTTGTGTCCGTTACCCTTAAAGTAAATATGGATTGCAGGAAGAATGCTGGCTTTGTGGCATATTTTTAAAAAAATCGTTAGCAGGAATGAGTATTTCGGGTATAAATACATAGATATCGTTAAAAATGAAACTTTTAGAAAGCAGTTTTAATGATAAATGATCCTGTCTTATCATATCTATACATGGAGGTTCGAAAAATGAAAGAAACAAAAGTAAGTGTAATCGGTGCTGGGCTAGCTGGAAGTGAAGCGGCGTGGCAGTTAGCTAAAAGAGGAATTAAAGTCGATCTATACGAAATGCGCCCTGTAAAACAAACGCCAGCCCATCATACCGATAAATTCGCTGAACTTGTTTGTTCCAATTCACTTCGGGCAAATACGTTAACAAATGCAGTTGGTGTATTAAAAGAAGAAATGCGTATACTGGATTCGGTCATCATGTCCGCAGCGGATGCTTGTGCTGTACCGGCTGGCGGTGCATTAGCTGTCGATCGTCATGAATTTGCCGGTCTTGTTACGGAAAGGGTCAAAAATCATCCTAATGTGACGGTTATAAATGAAGAAGTGACGGAAATTCCGGAAGGTCCTACCGTCATTGCAACCGGCCCGCTTACAAGTCAGTCACTATCTGATAGCTTAAAGCAAATCATGGATGAAGAATACTTGTACTTCTATGATGCTGCCGCACCAATTCTTGAAAAAGACAGCATCAACATGGATAAAGTATATTTGAAATCCCGTTATGATAAAGGTGAAGCAGCTTATTTAAACTGTCCGATGACGGAAGAAGAGTTTGACCGCTTTTATGATGCATTGATTGCTGCTGAAACAGTCCCGCTTAAAGAATTCGAAAAAGAAATCTTTTTTGAAGGCTGCATGCCGATTGAAGTGATGGCATCACGTGGGAAGAAAACGATGTTATTTGGTCCATTGAAGCCTGTTGGCTTAGAAGACCCAAAAACGGGAAAACGTCCTTTTGCCGTAGTTCAATTGCGTCAGGATGATGCGGCAGGAACACTTTACAATATTGTTGGTTTTCAGACACATTTGAAATGGGGGCCGCAAAAAGAAGTATTGCAGCTCATACCAGGATTGGAAAATGCAGAAATTGTCCGTTATGGGGTCATGCACCGAAACACTTTCATAAATTCACCTAATGTTTTGAAGCCAACGTACCAATTCAAGAATCGGGATGATTTATTCTTTGCCGGTCAGATGACTGGTGTCGAAGGGTATGTTGAATCGGCTGCATCGGGACTTGTTGCAGGTATCAATGCTGCAAGGATCGTCCAAGGTTTGGAGCCTATCATTTTCCCTGCGGAGACTACGATGGGCAGCATGGCAAGGTACATAACGTCGACGAATGGTAAGGGCTTCCAACCGATGAATGCCAACTTTGGATTGCTTCCAGACCTTGAAGTGAGAATCAAATCCAAAAAAGAACGGAACGAAACGCATGCAAAACGCGCTTTGGACACAATTCAGAACTTTGTGAAAAATTTGTAAAATATTTGCCTGCTGTTTTAAAGTATGATACTATTTATTAGCCTTTGCGAGGTGTTTCCATGATTAATCAAAAAAAGGCATTATCATCCTTCATCGAATATTTGCAAATTGAAAAAAACAGTTCACAATACACCATTGAAAATTACAAACGTGATATACACGAATTTTTTCTGTTCCTTAATGAACAGGGCATTGAGGATATCACGTCCGTTGAATATTTTGATGTCCGGTTATATTTAACGAGTTTATATGAGAAAAAACTTTCTAAGCGCACTGTAGCAAGAAAAACTTCTTGCTTGCGGAGCCTTTATAAATTTTTACTGCGTGAAGGTGATGTGAAGGATAATCCTTTTTCTCTGGCTTCTTTACCTAAAAAGGATCAAAGATTGCCACGTTTTCTTTATGAGAAGGAAATGAACCAGTTGTTTTCTACTTTAAAGAAAGATTCACCGATAGGAATAAGGAACAATGCCTTGCTGGAATTATTGTATGCTACAGGCATTCGCGTAAGCGAATGTTGTGAGATTAAACTTCAGGATATTGATCTTTCCTTAGGGACAGTACTGATCCATGGAAAAGGAAAAAAGGATCGCTACGTTCCGGTTGGTAGATATGCACAGGAAGCAATAGATTTATACATACGTACAGCCAGGATGGATTTGACTTCGTCTGAAGCCAAGGCGCATGTTTATTTATTTGTTAATTTTCGTGGAGACCCTCTGACACCTAGGGGAGTTCGCTATATATTGAATGAATTGATTAAAAAGTCAGCCGCAGATGGAAGTCTTCATCCCCATATGCTAAGGCATTCGTTTGCTACACACCTATTGAATAATGGGGCGGACATTCGCACGGTTCAGGAATTGCTTGGTCATTCTAAAATTTCATCAACGCAAGTGTATACGCATGTTACAAAAGACCAATTGAAAAAAGTCTATAATGCATCACATCCGCGGCCTTAAATGTTGAAAGGGGACACTTTATGACAACGATATTTGCAGTGCATCATAAAGGTGAATGTGCCATGTCCGGTGATGGGCAGGTTACTTTAGGAAATTCAGTAGTGATGAAGCATACAGCGAGGAAAGTAAGAAAAATCTTTAATGGTAATGTTCTTGCAGGTTTTGCTGGTTCCGTTGCAGATGCATTCACTTTATTTGAGATGTTTGAAGCCAAACTTGAGGAGTATAATGGCAATCTTCAGCGTGCTGCCGTCGAAATGGCAAAACAATGGAGAAGTGACAATGTATTGAGAAAGCTGGAAGCCATGCTAGTCGTGATGGATAAGAACCATTTGCTGCTCGTTTCCGGTACCGGGGAAGTAATTGAACCGGATGACGGAATTCTCGCCATAGGATCGGGAGGGAATTATGCACTGGCTGCCGGCAGGGCATTAATGCGGTTTTCCAGTGACCATTTAACGGCAAAGGAAATCGCTCAATCATCTTTACAAATTGCAGCGGAAATTTGTGTATTTACGAATACGAATATAATCGTGGAAGAGTTGTAAGGAGGAGCGCAAATGTCAAAAAAAGCTAATTTAACACCGAGGCAAATCGTTGAAAAACTGGATCAGTATATCGTTGGGCAGCGTGAGGCAAAACGGGCAGTGGCAGTGGCTCTTCGGAATCGCTACCGACGTTCCCTTCTCTCGGATCAACTTCGTGATGAAGTCGTTCCGAAGAATATATTAATGATTGGACCGACAGGTGTTGGGAAAACAGAAATAGCTCGGAGAATGGCTAAATTGGTAGGTGCTCCTTTTGTAAAAGTTGAAGCAACGAAATTTACGGAAGTCGGGTATGTCGGCCGGGATGTAGAGTCCATGGTTCGTGATTTGGTGGAGACTTCCGTCCGCCTCGTGAAGGAAGAAAAGATGGCCAGCGTAAAGGAACGGGCAGAAGAAAATGCAAATCGACGCTTAATAGAGCTATTAGTGCCATCAACAAAAAAACAGAGTAATTTCAAGAATCCTCTTGAAGTCTTTTTTGGAGGCAATAACAATCAAGACGATCAGGATTCGGAAGAAAATTCCGAAGATTTAAGTTTGCAGGAAAAAAGAAAAATCGTCGCTGAAAAGCTGGCTAATGGTGAGTTGGAAAGTGAAATGATAACGGTCGAAGTGGAAGAACAGGCTGCTTCGATGTTTGATATGCTCCAAGGTTCGGGAATGGAACAAATGGGGATGAATATGCAGGACGCTTTAGGAAGCTTGATGCCGAAAAAAAGCAAGAAGCGCAAATTGAAAGTAAGTGAAGCGAGAACCGTTTTAACAAATGAAGAAGCGGCAAAACTGATTGATATGGATGAAGTAACTTCAGATGCAGTATACGGGGCTGAGCAAAATGGGATTATCTTCATAGATGAAATAGACAAAATTGCCAGTAAGCAATCTGGAAGTTCATCAGCGGATGTATCAAGAGAGGGTGTCCAAAGGGATATCCTGCCAATAGTTGAAGGTTCAACAGTAGTGACTAAATATGGTTCAGTTAAAACGGATCATGTCCTATTCATTGCAGCAGGGGCCTTTCATATGGCTAAGCCATCCGACCTTATCCCTGAATTACAAGGTAGATTCCCAATTCGTGTAGAATTGAACAAACTGACCGTAGACGACTTTGTACGGATTCTTCATGAACCGGATAATGCCTTATTAAAACAATATGTTGCTTTATTGGAAACTGAAGGTATAGAAATTGAATTTTCTGACGATGCTGTTCGTAAGATAGCAGAAGTGGCCTTCGAAGTAAATCAAAACACAGACAATATTGGTGCAAGAAGACTTCATACCATCTTGGAACGGTTGCTTGAAGACTTATCTTTTGAAGCCCCGGAAATAACGATGGAGAAGATTACAATTACGCCCCAATATGTCGAAGGTAAGCTTGGTTCTATCGCCCGGAACAAAGATTTAAGCCAGTTTATCCTTTAATTAGAAACAATTTTGGCAATGATTTGCCTACGCAATGAACATAAAATTACGGAAATACAACTTCATAGTTATTGTGAACCATGGTATTTTTAGGAGGAACAAATCAAATGAACTTATTAGCAAAAACAAGAAAAATCAATGCAATGCTCCAAAAAGCAGCAGGTAAAGCAGTTAACTTCAAGGAAATGGCTGAGAGTTTAAGTGAAGTTATCGAAGCGAATGTATTCGTCGTCAGCCGCCGCGGGAAATTACTTGGCATAGCGGTAAGTCAGCAAATTGAAAACGAACGCATGTACAAAATGTTGGAAGATAAACAATTCCCTGAAGAGTACACAAAAAACCTGTTCAATATTCCTGAAACCTCTTCGAATCTTGATATCGAAAGCGAATATACTGCTTTCCCAGTCGAAAACAAAGAGCTTTTCTCAACTGGATTAACAACCATCGTACCGATTATGGGTGGGGGAGAACGTTTAGGAACATTGGTTCTTGCCCGTTTACAAGAAAAATTTCACGATGATGATTTAATTTTGGCTGAATATGGTGCGACTGTAGTCGGTATGGAAATCCTTCGTGAAAAATCAGAAGAGATAGAAGAGGAAGCACGTAGTAAAGCTGTCGTACAAATGGCGATTTCCTCGTTATCTTACAGTGAATTGGAAGCAATAGAGCACATCTTTGAGGAGCTTAAAGGTAATGAAGGTCTGCTTGTAGCATCAAAAATTGCGGACCGTGTTGGCATCACCCGTTCAGTTATCGTAAATGCCCTAAGGAAACTGGAAAGTGCAGGAGTCATTGAATCACGCTCCCTTGGAATGAAAGGTACTTATATCAAAGTATTGAACGATAAATTCCTTCTTGAATTAGAGAAGCTTAAAAATAATTAACATATAGAAAGGCAGTCCTTGAAAAGGGCTGCCTTTTTTTGTGATATTTGGATGTGTTGCTGTCTGGGACTAACAGGCAAATGCGGGTGAATGACATGGGTATTAAGGGAAAAGAGGTAATTCGGATTAAATGGAAATGTGAATATAGGCATGTTTTCTATTAGAAGTAGAAGAAATAGTTAAATATTTCTTGAAAAGGGTAATTATATTATTATAACTGTCGGAATGATGTAAATGAACGTTGTTGTAAGTTTTTAATTTTTTAAAAGTCTATTGATAACCGTTTTTCCCACTGGAGAATTTTGTCGAAAGGTTCACCACTTTGAAAAAAACGTTTTTTTTTAAAAAAGAAAATAAGCAATTATCTGTTGTTTTCTTATGAATCCTTTATTTTAAAGGGTGAAATCAACTAAAATAAAATAAATATTTGAAAGTAAATTTGAAAATTAGTTCTAAAGTATCAGGTATATGGATTGGTTTTTCGGTATGATATAAAAGCTAATGGAAGTAAAATTTGGTTAATATGTAGAATATCATATTAAAATGTAATATTACGTAATTTAATCCTATAATCATACTAAAAAAAGCGACAAATTTGAGCAATTTGTGACAATTTTCGACGATAATAGGTCTAAAGTCTATGTATTGTTTATGGACATAGTTATAATGTTTCTTTAAAATTAAAACGTAAATGCACTGGGTTAATTTATTGATAAAGTGATTATCTGTTAATTATAGAAAGGGGTGATCGATGTGGAATTATTTTCAAATACTTTTCAATCACTAGAAAATGCCCTTGATTATTCTAATGCAAAACAAAAAGTCATTTCACAGAACATAGCCAATTCGGATACGCCTAATTATAAAGCTAAAGAGGTCGACAAAACACAATCCTTTAAGGCAGAGCTGGAATCTTCCCTCGAGTCATATCGTACCGATGAAAGACATTTTACCTTCAAATCAGAGGGGGGGCATGATTCTCACATCGTTACGCAGAAAAATGTCCGATATAACAACAATGGAAATAGCGTGGACGTTGATAAGGAAATGACGGATCTTGCTGCCAATCAGATTTATTATAATGCAGTGACCGACAGGCTTTCAGGTAAGTTTCAATCATTGCAGAATGTAATTAGAGGAGGTAAGTGATGGGAATCTTCCAAAGTATAAACATGACTGGATCTAGCCTGACGAGTCAAAGGGTAAGGATGGATGTAATCTCTGCTAATATGGCTAATGCCGATACGACCAGGGCGGAATATGACGCCGGATCGAAAACATGGAAGCCATACACAAGAAAATCGGTTGTGCTGCAAAGTAAGGAAAACGGTTTTTCGGGTTTCTTAAACGCAGCATTCGGAAAAACGAGAGAGGTAGGGAATGGAGTGAAGGTGACTGGAATCGTAAAAGATAAAACACCTTTTGAACTGGATTACAATCCCGAACATCCTGATGCCAATGAAGATGGTTATGTTGAAATGCCAAATGTCGACCCGCTTAGGGAAATGGTTGATTTAATGAGTGTCACACGTTCATACGAAGCGAATGTGACAGTTTTAAATGCATCAAAGGGAATGATGATGAAAGCTTTGGAAATCGGAAAATAAAATTTTGAAAGGAGATGTTGTTATGGAGGGGATTTCTCTTTCGGCAGTGACCAATGCAAGTAATGTACTGAAAAAAGATCAAAGCAATACTAATACACCATACGAAGCACAGCGGAATTTTGCGTCGGTATTAAAAGAATCAATGAATAAAGTCAACGAAACACAAGTGGCATCTGATGACCTTACAACCAAATTGGTTAATGGAGAGGATGTTGAGCTTCATTCGGTGATGATAGCTTCACAAAAAGCCAGTGTTACCATGCAGGCTACATTAGAGGTTCGGAATAAGGTTGTCGAAGCCTACCAGGAAATGATGAGAATGAGTATATAGCATTCATTTTTTAACCTCATAATATAGAGAAAAGTGACTAGGGGGAATAGAATCCCCCAATCATAAATTCAGAGACTGACCGGGGGATTTAAATGAATGAAGTACTAGTGAATTTTAAGAACAAGATAACTGCTTACTGGACAGGCCGCAGTAAAAACCAAAAAATCATGATGGTTGGTTCAGCGGCATTAATTATCATCATCATTACGGCAGTTTCAATTTTAACCACGCGTACGACGCTGGTGCCCTTATATTCCAACTTAACTCCATCGGAAACGGGGAGCATTAAAGAAAATTTAGACAGTCAAGGGATTATGAATGAAGTTTCTGAAAATGGAACGACCATAAAAGTTCCTGAAGAAAGACTGGATTCACTTAAAGTGGAACTGGCAGCTGAAGGAATTCCGGAATCAGGCAGTATTGACTATTCCTTTTTTAGTCAAAGTGCCGGTATCGGAATGACTGAAAATGAATTCAATGTCATTAAATTGGACTCGATGCAAACGGAATTGGCCAGTTTAATAAAAAAGATTGATGGAGTGGAAGATGCCAGTGTAATGATCACTCTTCCTGATGAAGGAGTTTTTGTCAGTGATTCAGCTGGGGAAGCGTCAGCATCCATTGTATTGAATACGAAACCCGGTTATAAATTTGAAGAAAGTCAAATCAATTCCCTTTATCATCTTGTCTCAAAAAGTGTTCCGAATCTCCCTACAGATAATATCGTCATTATGAACCAAGAGTTTGAGTACTTTGATCTTGAAAATCAAAATTCTTCTTTTGCGTCCGCATTTGCTACTCAAAACGAAATAAAAAAAGAAATAGAACGCGATATTCAAAGACAGGTACAAAATATGCTTGGAACGATAATGGGAAGAGACAAAGTTGTTGTTTCAGTCACGACAGACATTGATTTCACTCAAGAAAATCGGGAAGAGAATTTAGTTGAACCGGTCGATGAAGAAAATATGGCTGGGATTGAGATTTCTGCGCAAAGAATCAATGAATCGTATAGTGGTGACGCAGCAGGTGCAGGAGGCGTTCCGCAAAGTGAGGATTCCTCAGATTCATTGGGAACCCAATATGTTGAAGGCACAAACGGTTCCGGTGATTATGAAAAAGTGGATGAAACGATTAATAGTGAAGTAAACCGAATCAAGAAAGAAATAGTCGAAAGCCCATATAAAGTTAAAGATTTAGGTATTCAAGTCATGGTCGAACCGCCCACAGCTGACGATCCGAATTCTTTATCTCAACAGAGTGTGGATGATATTACACAAATCCTAGGTACGATAATACGCACGACAATCGAGAAAAAAGCTGAAGGGGAAGAACTGACGGAAGAGGAGCTTAATAATAAAATTGCGATTTCAGTTCAGCCGTTTAACGGAAAAATGAAGTTGCAAAAAGATGAAACGAATCTTTCTTTACCAATATGGGCATACATCGTCGGCGGAGTGCTGATACTTGCCATTATCATTCTATTAATCTTATTCCTCCGGTCCCGAAAACAAGCTGAAATGGAAGAGGAGTACGTGGTTGAAGAGGAAGAAGTCGTATTCGATGTTCCGGATTTGAACAAAGAGAAGGAAACGGAAGCATCTTTAAAAAGAAAACAATTGGAGAAGCTTGCAAAAGAAAAGCCGGATGAATTTGCAAAATTATTAAGAAGCTGGATAGCGGAAGACTAGGAGGCTTGGAAAGTGACAGAAAGAAAAAAAAAGGCCGGATTGACTGGCAAACAGAAAGCTGCCATCCTCCTTATTTCCTTAGGCCCGGATGTTTCTGCATCCGTATATAAGCATCTTACTGAAGAGGAAATTGAGAGATTGACCCTTGAAATTTCTGGAGTGAGAAAAGTGGACTCCCATGATAAAGAAGAAATCCTGGAAGAATTCCATAATATTGCTTTGGCACAGGATTACATCTCGCAAGGCGGAATAGGATATGCGAAGCAGGTACTTGAAAAGGCATTAGGCAGTGATCAGGCAACCGCCATCATTAACCGTTTAACATCATCGTTACAGGTTCGTCCATTCGACTTTGCCCGAAAGGCAGATCCTGGACAAATCTTGAATTTCATCCAGAACGAGCATCCGCAGACCATTGCATTAATCCTGTCTTACCTTGATCCCACACAGGCTGGACAAATATTGTCTGAACTTCCGCAGGAGGTGCAGGCCGATATTGCAAGAAGGATTGCATTAATGGATAGCACTTCTCCGGAAATCATCAATGAAGTGGAGCAAATACTCGAAAGGAAACTTTCTGCGACCGTAACCCAAGATTATACACAGACTGGTGGAGTTGAAGCTGTTGTAGATGTGTTGAATGGTGTTGACCGTTCAACGGAAAGAACGATTTTGGACGCACTTGAAATCCAAGATCCGGAGCTTGCTGAGGAAATCAAGAAACGAATGTTTGTTTTTGAAGATATCGTGACCCTTGATGGCAGAGCGATTCAGCGAGTAGTCAGGGAATCTGATAACGAAGACCTTAAACTTTCCCTTAAAGTGGCTAGTGATGAAGTGAAGGAAATCGTTTTCCAAAACATGTCAAAACGTATGGTAGAAACGTTCCAGGAAGAAATGGAATATATGGGACCAGTACGTTTGCGTGATGTGGAAGAAGCACAATCAAGAATTGTCGCCGTCATCCGAAAACTGGAAGAAACTGGTGATATTGTGATTGCCCGCGGTGGAGGGGATGATATCATTGTCTAGGATTATCAAATCCCAGCAGGCTAACCAGGAGAAAAGCAAAAAGATTGCAATAAAAGTTCGTCCTTTCGACTTTCTTCAAAATGATGATGCAGATGAGCGGAAAAACCTTCATTATATTCAATCTTATGAATTTCTCAATGATGCTAAACAGGAAGCGGAAACGTTATTGCTCGAAGCTAAACAAAAAGCCCAAGCGATTGATGCTGAAATCCAGCTAGACCGAGAAAAATGGGAGAATCAAGAGAAAGCGAAGTTTATCGAACAAGCTCAAAAAGAAGGCTATCAGCAGGGAGTCGAAGATGGGATTCAAAAGGGTTATAACGAGATTGCAGCGGAAATAGCCTTCGCAAAAGAAGTGGTAGAGTCTTCTAAAAAAGATTATCGGGACCACATTGAATCATCTGAAACGGTTATTTTGAATCTTGCCATGAAAGTGGCAGAGAAAATTATCGGGCAACAGCTTGAAAAAGATGAAGATTCTTTTTTATCCATAGTCAAAAGAGCCATCAAAGAGGTGAGGGATTACCGTGAAGTGCAATTACATATCCACCCGATCCAATATCAATCGATTCTTTCTCATAAAGATGAGTTGATGGCAATCTTTCCGAAAGATACCGAGTTGTATATCTTTCCGGATGATGATCTTGAAAAAAGCAGCTGTATCATTGAATCCGAAAACGGAAGGATGGAAGCCAGTGTCGACAGTCAGCTGCAGGAAATAAAAGTGAAACTAACTGAATTGCTGGAAGGGGAGTAAAGATGAAAACTAGAGACCTATTGCCCTTGGTTGATGAAGTTGATCCTTTCAAACATTATGGACGGGTCAAACGTGTCGTGGGGTTAATGATAGAATCTCAAGGCCCTGAAAGCTCTGTAGGTGATGTTTGTTATATCTATACAGGTATACAAAAAAAGAAAAATCGAATCTTAGCTGAAGTTGTCGGATTCCGTGATGAAATGGTTATTTTAATGCCATTTACAGCAGTTAGTGATATTGCACCGGGGTGTATTGTGGAAGGGAGCGGACGGAGCCTTGAGATAAAGGTGGGAAGTGGGCTGATTGGCAAAGTAGTCGATCCAATGGGACATCCCATTGATGACTCAATGCTTCCCAAAGGTCTCGCGACAATTTCCGTGGATCAAGATCCGCCAAATCCGATGAAACGACCTCCCATTAATGAACCGATAGATGTAGGAGTTCGGGTGATTGATAGTTTATTAACAGTTGGAAAAGGACAACGTGTCGGTATCTTTGCAGGGAGCGGTGTCGGGAAAAGCACGTTGCTTGGTATGGTGGCAAGGAATACGACGGCGGACTTAAACGTAATCGGTCTTATTGGGGAACGTGGCCGTGAAGTTCGAGAATTCATTGAGAAAGACCTTGGACCAGAAGGGCTGGCACGATCAATCGTTGTAGTGGCGACATCTGACCAGCCAGCGTTGATGAGGATAAAGGGTGCTTTGACGGCAACTGCCATCGCGGAATATTTTCGTGATAAAGGATTGAATGTGATGCTGATGATGGATTCTGTCACGAGGGTTGCGATGGCCCAAAGGGAAATTGGGCTTGCCATCGGGGAACCGCCGACGACCAAAGGGTATACGCCATCCGTTTTTGCCATCCTTCCAAGGTTACTCGAAAGAACGGGAACAAATCAGCTCGGTACCATTACAGCTTTTTATACGGTTCTCGTTGACGGTGATGACATGAATGAACCGATTGCTGATGCTGTCAGGGGAATTTTGGATGGTCACTTCATACTGGACCGCAACTTGGCCAATAAAGGACAGTTTCCAGCACTCAATGTATTAAAGAGCATTAGTCGTGTCATGAACAATATTATTGGTGAAAAGCATAAAAACGCCGCAGAAATATTGCGGGCAAGTTTATCAACCTATATGGAGTCGGAAGATTTGATAAATATAGGAGCTTATAAGAAGGGTTCTTCCAAACAAATTGATAACTCAATTACACGCTATCCAGAAATCATTTCATTTTTAAAGCAAGGAACCCATGAAAAAGCTTCTAAAGATAATAGTATCAACGCCCTTGTCGAATTGATGGAGAAAGGTGATTAATGATGATTTATCAATATAAATTCGAGAAGATCCTGTCCATCAAAGAAAAAGAAAAAACCGATGCACTAGCTAAATATAATGCTGCTTTAAAAAAATTTGAAGAAGTGGCAGAAAAATTATATAAGCTTTTAAAGAAAAAAGAAGAGTTGCTTGAGTTTCAACAGGAGAAGCTGCGAAATGGATTATCCGTTCAGGATATTCGTCATCATCAGTTATTTATGGACAACTTGGAAAAACTCATAACCCTCTGTCAAGAGGAAGTCATTGAAGCGCGATACAAGATGAATATTCAACGGGATATATTAATGGAAAGAAATATCGAGGTTAAAAAGTACGAGAAAATGAAAGAAAATGATTTTCTTGAATTTCTCGATGTCATTAAGGAAGCTGAGAACAAAGAAATGGATGAAATATCTATCCGGCAATTCTTAAGTAAAGGCGTAAGGTGATGGAATGCGTAAAAAAAGTGAATCTAATGGATTGGAAGAATTGGAAGAAAGGAAGATAAGCAAGTTTCAATGGTTTCTTGTCATCTTCATTCCATTAATCTTTGCGGTAACTGTAGCGTTGATCGTTTTTACAGTTGCAGGGGTGAATGTAGTGGAAAAGGCAAAGGAAATGTCTGCGAAAATACCCTTCATTGAATCGGATCAAAAGGATGAAGAGAATGGTAAACCAGCGAAGAATGATGAGAAAGTTTCCATGAAGCTCGAAAAATTAGAAACCGAGATTGAAAATAAGGAAAAAGAGATAGAAAAGCTTGAGGGCATCATTGATACACGTGACAAGGCCATTGCGAAGGCAGAAGCGGAAAAACAGCAGTTTCAAACAGAAATGAATCAACTTAAGGATAGTCAGAATAATAGTAAACAAGCGTTCAAAGATATAATCCGTACTTATGAAACGATGGCTCCCAAGAGAGCTGCACCTATCATTACAGAAATGAATGATGAAGATGCAGTGGAAATTCTCTCAAGTATGAAAGCAGCCACTTTAGCTAAGGTTTTGGAGCAAATGACAACGGCTGATGCTGCAAGATTAACGAAGAAACTAACGGAACAAAGTTCTTAAGTGGAAAGAGTGAGGAGGTGGATATATGAATTCAGCCATTAATTCTTTACTTCCCTTGGCATCATTAAGTCTAAAGGTACCAATTAAGGCAAATCAGCAAACTAATTCAGGGTTCGGTTCCATCCTTCAGTCAGCCATGGGGGCAGAACCCTCCATTCCACCGGATATGACTGGCATCACTGAAGGAAATATGTCTGTAATAAAGGATTTGCTTGGTTTCTTGAAACTTGAAAGATTGAGTGACACAGTGGAAGATAGTTTTGCCGAAGCTCTTACAGTAAACCAACAAGACAACCGCCTTATTTTACAGATCCTAACAAATGTAGCTGGAAATGATGAGGGTGCCCTTGCTGATTTCTTTGCGAGCATCGAGGAACTGGATTTAGAACAAGAAGTGGATGACTTAAGCCTGGATCCACAAAGCTTGTTATCAGCCAATGTCATGGAACTGTATACAATCCTGAAAAAAGTTACTGTATTGAGCGAAGGAGAATGGCATGACCTCCCCTTATCTGGTGTGGTGAATCTTTTGAAACTGGTGAAAATTCAAGATCTTCTCTCGGAGAATAAGGATATGACACAAGATGAAGCGGCCATCCAGAAACAAATGAAACACCTGCTTGAAGGGATAACGGGAAAGCTGGAGAAATGGCTGTCCAATCAGTCAATATCAAAAACAGATGCTGACCGATCCACCACTTTGGAGAAAGGGCAAACCAAAGCAATAGAAATATTGAAAAGCGCATTCTCGCCATTATCCGCGAGTGACAAGGTAAATAAAGACGGGGCAGTGGGCAGCGGTGTGACTTTGCAAAGTCCGGATAGCGGTAAACATCAAGGGTCTGGTATGCCTTTACTCATGACAAAGCTGGAGCAATTCGTCTTGGCAGCTCCCAAAGGTGTGCAAACCGTCAACCAAGAAGAGTTTGTTAAGCAATTTGAAAATATTTTAAGTAAGGCTAACTTTAGCGGAACTAACGGTGTAAATAAACTGTTGATCAGATTGACTCCTGAACATTTAGGGTCCCTAAGAATCGAGTTGATTCAAAGGGATGGTATGCTGTCAGCCAAGATTCTGGCCACTACTGCCCAGGCCAAAGATATGCTGGAGAATCAGATTCATGGTTTAAAACAAGCCTTTAGCGGACAAAACATTCAAATTGAAAAAATTGAAATATCACAGGCCTTCAATGCTTTTAACTCTGAGAAATTCAGCCAGAAAGATGCGGATGAACATAATGAACAACAGGAGAGTAAGGAAGAGAGCAATGATGAGACGGAAAGCGAGTTTACGGGATCCCTTGCCGATGCTCTGTTAAATCTGGAAGTGTAGGTGAAAAAATGACGACCATCGATACGTCGCTATTATTATCAAAATCTCAAACTGAAAACAGAAAAACCGGGGATGCATTGGGAAAAGATGATTTCTTGAAATTGTTGCTTACCCAGCTTCAAAACCAAGATCCGTCAAGTCCGATGGACAATACGGAATTCATCGCCCAAATGGCCACTTTTTCTTCTCTGGAACAGATGATGAATATGGGAGCCCAAATGGAAGAAATAATCGGGATCAATCAACAAAATAGTTTAATGAACTATAACTCTTTTGTAGGGAAGGAAGTCACTTGGCACAAATTGGATGAAGGCGATGATGACCTTGCGATAGAAGAAGGGACAGGCATCGTTAAATCCATTCAATATAAGGGTGATGGTGTTTATTTTCTTTTAGAAGATGGCACAAAGCTTGAACCCGCAAATATTTCGGCAATGAAACAAACAAGTTCCATGTCGAATAGCCTGACGGCGGCCAGTGAATTAATAGGCAAGCGCGTTTCCTGGATGGACGAAAAAAATGGGGAGTCGTCCGCAGTCGTAATCTCGGTATCCATGAGTAATGGCAAGCTGCAAATTGAAGTGGATGATGAAAACAAAACCAAATTATCATCAGAGCAATTGATGAAAATCGCTGAAGCTTAAGGGGCAGGAATATGAATAAACTTGATTTTCAAGCAAATTCCGCTCAGCTGATGTCACAAACCAAATTACCGTTTTATGCAAGGGCAGATGACCCAACGAGGCTTTCAACAGCATTTTCAAGCTGCTCTGTCTCCACAAATCAAAAATTGATCATTAGTAAACATGCGCTCAATTACGGATGAGTCATAGGAATATAGATATAGCACCGCAAACCTGGGGCAAAATAGCCCATAAAGCCAATGAGGCCAAAAAGATGGGTGTAACCGAATCTCTTATCATTACAGATAATGCGGCACTCATAGTAAGCACGGTAAACAACAAGGTCATCACGGTCATGGACAGGAATGAAGCAACATCACAAATTTTCACGAACATCAATGAAACCATAATTTTAGATAAATAGGCTGGACTTGGAAAAGGAAGCCTGGACTGTGGAATGACGGAAGCAGTCGTTATATGAAAGGGGAGCTTTTACATGCTTCGTTCAATGTATTCGGGAATAAGCGGATTGAAAAACTTACAAACAAAATTGGATGTTATCGGTAATAACGTTGCCAATGTCAATACATATGGTTTCAAAAAAAGCCGTGTGACATTCAGCGATGCGATGAACCAAACGGTATCTGGTGCAAGTGCAGCAACAGCCAATAAAGGCGGAACCAATTCTAAACAAATTGGATTAGGCTCCACGATTGCTACAATCGATACGATCCATACACAGTCAAGCCTGCAAACCACCGGCCGCGATCTTGATTTAGGAATTTCCGGTGATGGCTATTTCGTCGTTAAGCAAGGTGATTCGCTTTCATATACACGTGCAGGTAACTTTTATCTGGATGATAATGGTACGCTTGTTAACGCGAATGGTTTGAAAGTACAGGCTTACAAGATTGATGAAAACGGGAAACGATCAAAAACGATTGGCGACGTTGCTGTTAACGTCAATGCGATTTTACCTGCCATTACCACTACTAAAATATCAGTAAGTGGAAATCTAGCTTCTGACGCAATTGATGGTACCGTATTTAGCCAGCAAATGAAAGTTGTGGATGAAAAAGGAAAGGAACAAACGGCAACTATCTATTTCCAAAAAAACGGAAATGATAAATGGGAGCTTTTTGATGAAGAACCTGCTGCTTTGGGGGATACATCAACAACTAAACCAAAACCGTTCACTTCGGTGAAGTTCGATGCTAATGGTCAGATAGTGGCAGCTGATAAAACCCAGGCAGGTCAAACCATAAACATTTCAAGCGGCAAAGAGGATGACTCGGATACAGCAGTTGATGAAAGCATTCAAAAAGTTAATTTGGATTTTGATTTCTCGAATCTTACTCAAGTTAAAGGTTCCACTACTGCTCTTGTCAATCCGGATGGTAATAAAGAAGGGAAACTGGAAAGCTTTAACATTGGTTCATCAGGAGAAATAAATGGCGTTTATTCCAACGGACTTATCACAACCTTAGGCCAGCTGGCCGTTGCCAAGTTTTCCAATGCATCAGGCTTGACGAAAACGGGTGGTAACACTTTTCAGGAATCAATCAATTCAGGTACTGCAAACATCAATATCGCAGGTGAAGGGCGCGGAGTGATTGCATCAGGTTCATTGGAAATGTCCAATGTGGATTTATCCGAAGAATTTACTGAAATGATCGTTGCTCAACGTGGTTTCCAGTCGAATTCAAGGATCATAACGACGTCGGATGAAATTTTACAGGAATTGGTTAACTTAAAACGATAGGTTAAGGGAGGGAGGAGCCAGGTCTTTTGCTCTGGCTCCTAAATATCATTATCAAAGTCAGAAGGCTCAATGGAAAATGCTTTCATATAAATGCATTGTACATAGACACAGTCGAGACATTGCCAGATACGACCATTACTTTTACAAATGGTAAGAAAATTGTTGTGCTAGAGAAGGAAGAGGAACTGGTTGAAGCCATTATACAATTTTATCGTACCGTTAATATTCTCGGTTTTCGTAAGGATGTGGAGGAAAGTTCATGAAAAAAAATCTATTGACTATTATGTTGATTATACTCGTGGCTATAACGCTTGTTGGTGTCATAGCGGTCGTGGTTGTGACAAAGTTATCTGATCCCATATCTGCCGAAGATAAACCTAGCATTGACGAAATTGTCAAATCATCAGTTGAGGTTCCTGAAATTACTACGAATCTTGCTGGCAATGATTATATTAAAATCTCATTTATGGTCCAAACAGAAAATAAAAAAGCAAAAGAAGAGTTGGAAAAAAGAAATTTTCAAGTGAAGAATATCATCATTACCGAACTATCCGAAATGAAAGCGGAAGAGTTAACCGGTAAAAAAGGCAAGGAAAAGCTTCAAGAAGCCTTAAAGACAAGAATGAATGAATTAATGGAAGAAGGAAAAGTTGAAAAGGTTTATATAACTTCCTCGATTCTGCAATAAGAACATCCTTGCTTCATTAAATAAGAAGGGGAAGCTTTGGAGGTGAGTGTTAATGTCCGGGGAAATATTATCGCAAAATGAAATCGATGCTTTGTTATCGGCCATTTCCACAGGTGAAATGGATGCAGATGATTTAAAAAAAGAAGAATTAGAAAAAAGAGTGAAAGTATACGACTTTAAAAGGGCGCTTCGGTTTTCAAAGGATCAAATCCGGAGTTTGACTAGGATACACGAGAACTTTGCAAGGCTGCTGACCACATACTTTTCTGCTCAGCTTAGAACATATGTCCAAATTTCCGTTGCTTCGGCAGATCAAATACCATACGAAGAATTTATCCGGTCGATTCCGAAAATGACCATCATGAATGTTTTTGAGGTACCGCCCTTGGATGGCCGAATCATTCTTGAGGTCAACCCGAATATCGCCTATTCCATGATGGATCGTGTTTTGGGCGGGCGGGGCATAAGCGCGAATAAGGTAGATAGTTTAACGGAAATAGAAACGAAAATCATGTCGAATTTATTCGAGAAGGCTTTTGAAAATTTACAGGAGGCTTGGGGAACGATTGTTGAAATCGAACCGGTGATGACTGAGTTCGAGGTGAATCCACAATTCCTGCAACTGGTTTCGCCCAATGATACAGTTGTGGTCATTTCCTTGAATACACAAATAGGAGAAACGAGCGGAATGATTAATGTTTGCATTCCTCACGTCGTATTGGAACCGATCATACCAAAGTTGTCTGCTCATTATTGGATGGAGAATTCCCAAAAGGAAAAAATCCCAGAGGAAATCATGATTTTGGAAAAACGTATCCGAAACGCAGACCTTCCCATTATTTCCGAACTTGGTTCTACGGATATCACCATCCAGGATTTTTTGCTGCTTGATGTTGGCGATGTCATCGATTTAAATAAGGCAATCGATGAACCTTTGACGATTACAATTGGTGGGATCCCAAAATACAGTGGGCAGCCAGGAAAAGTAGGAAAAAAACATGCTATCCAGATTCTTGATATTTTGAAAGGGGGAGACGAAGATGGTAAGTGATGAAATGCTTTCACAAGACGAGATAGATGCCCTTTTAAAAGGTACAAGTGATATAGAAGATAAGGTGATCCCTCTCTCGATTGACGATTATTTATCAATGATGGAACTCGACACCCTCGGTGAAATTGGTAATATCTCCTTCGGAAGTTCGGCCACTGCCCTATCCACGTTGTTGAATCAGAAAGTGGATATCACTACCCCGACGGTTACTTTAATTGAAAGGGGACAGATTGCGGAAGAATTCCCGCATCCATATGTAGCGATTCAAGTGCAATATACAGAAGGTTTTTCAGGTATAAATATGCTGGTAATCAAGCAGAGCGATGCAGCTATCATTGCAGATTTGATGCTTGGCGGAGATGGGGAGAATCCGTCTGACCTGCTTGGGGAAATTCAATTGAGTGCTGTCCAGGAAGCCATGAACCAAATGATGGGTTCTGCTGCGACATCGATGTCGACCATTTTCACTAAAAAAGTGGATATTTCACCACCCAGCGTAGATTTACTTAACTTTTTAAATGGTGTAGGTGAAAATGCAATACCTGACGAGGATTTATTTGCAAAAATCTCATTCCGCCTCCGTGTCGGCAACTTAATTGATTCCAACATTATGCAATTGTTGCCATTAGAGTTTGCTAAAGGGTTAGTTTCTGAATTATTAAGTGGGACGAGCGAAAGCCAACCTGCCGATATGAAAACCCAAATAGCACAAAGTGATCCAGTAATGAACATTCCAACTCACGAGCCGGCATTCCAGAATAACCGATCTGATCGTTCGGCAAGTGAAACTCATGGAGAAGGCGGTCACCAAACCCAACCTACGAACCAAATACCGAATGTACCACAACATTTTGGAGTTTCATACGTATCAACAGGACAGCCGGTTAATGTTCAGCCTGCCAGTTTCACTAGTTTTCAGCCTTATCAGCTTCAGGAGCCTGAAACGAAAAATCTCAGCATGCTGATGGATATCCCCTTGCAAGTGACTGTGGAACTTGGAAGAACGAAACGCTCCGTAAAGGATATTTTGGAGCTGTCCTCCGGATCGATCATCGAATTGGATAAATTAGCAGGAGAGCCAGTGGATATCCTTGTAAACAGCCGCTTGATAGCAAAAGGCGAGGTAGTGGTGATTGATGAGAACTTTGGGGTACGTGTTACGGATATCATGAGTCAAAGTGAACGATTAAATAAAATAAAATAATTTGGGGGACGAAAAAATGGCTAATAAAATTTTAATTGTGGACGATGCAGCATTTATGAGAATGATGATAAAGGATATCCTTTCTAAAAATGGTTTTGAAATAGTCGGGGAAGCAGCAGATGGCGCTCAAGCAGTGGAGAAATATAAAGAAACCCATCCGGATCTTGTAACGATGGATATTACCATGCCCGAAATGGATGGAATTACAGCGTTAAAGGAAATTAAAAAGATAAATCCTCAAGCTAAGGTCATCATGTGTTCAGCGATGGGGCAGCAAGCCATGGTCATCGATGCGATCCAGGCCGGTGCAAAAGACTTTATCGTGAAGCCATTCCAGGCAGACCGTGTTTTGGAAGCCATAAATAAAGCATTAAGTTAAGAGGGTGTCTTCATATTGTTAATTAAAAAATGGCTTCAGGTCTCACTGATGATAGCAATATTCTTCTCTGGGGCCATACAGGCCCATGCGGAAGATCTTGAAAAATCAGTGAAGGATGTTTATGAACAGCCAGATGATTTAAAGGTGGATAAAGGTGAATCAATAGACTCGAAATCTACCAAACAGGAAACGAATCCTGACAAAGTGGGGATAACCGTCTGGGAGTTTCTGAGGATGATATTTGCTACTATTTTTGTAGTGGCCCTTCTATATATCCTATTAAAGTTCATCAATAAAAAAAGTAAATCGTATCAAAAGGCAAATTCAGTGGAGAATTTAGGCGGTACGGGCCTTGGTGCAAACCGTTCTGTTCAGCTTGTTAAAGTCGGCCGGCGAATATTGGTGATCGGGGTCGGCGAAAACATTCAGCTATTGAAAGAAATAGATGATCCCGAGGAATATGAACAGCTTTTGAAAGATCACAACGATAAGATCGATCAAATGATCCAGCCTGGGGAACTTGCAATGAAGTTGAAAAATAAGTGGTTGAAGAAAAGCGGATCCGAAACCGGTAGTTTCTCTGCAGAGTTCAAAAATCAACTTGATCAAATGTCTGATAGCAGAAAAAAGCTGTTAAAGGAGCTTGATAGGAAAGGAAGAGACAATGAATGAATGAGTTCATGGAGTTTTTTAATAACAGTGATCCCACTAATGTCTCTACTTCCGTCAAACTTGTTCTTCTGATGACTGTCTTATCGTTGGCTCCAAGCATATTGATCTTGATGACCTGTTTTACAAGAATCATCATTGTCCTGAGCTTTGTGAGAACATCGCTAGCTACACAGCAGATGCCGCCGAATCAGGTGTTGGTCGGCTTGGCGCTTTTCATGACATTTTTCATAATGGCACCGACTTTTCAGGAAGTGAATGAAAAGGCATTAACCCCGTTATTTAATGAAGAGATAGATTTAGAAGAGGCATATGTACAGGCGTCGATACCATTCAAGGAATTCATGAGTGCCCATACGAGGCAAAAGGATCTGGCGTTATTTTTGGATTATGCCAAGGTGGATAAGCCTGAAACGATACAGGACATTC
Source organism: Peribacillus sp. NPDC096448 (assembly GCF_044762675.1). NCBI lineage: Bacteria > Bacillati > Bacillota > Bacilli > Caryophanales > Bacillaceae > Peribacillus > Peribacillus sp. NPDC096448. Next base: position 265,450 of record NZ_JBIWEU010000004.1, read on the forward strand.
CCTTGACTGCCTTTGTACCTGCTTTTGCGATCAGTGAAATCAAAACAGCTTTTCAAATAGGTTTCATGATTTTCATTCCCTTTTTGGTTATTGATATGGTCGTTGCAAGTGTTCTGATGTCGATGGGGATGATGATGTTGCCGCCAGTCATGATTTCCCTGCCATTTAAAATCCTCCTTTTCATTCTTGTTGACGGGTGGTATTTAGTGGTGAAGTCTTTATTACAGAGTTTTTAAGCAGGTGAGAAAAAATGAGTGCAGATTTTGTTATTGATATAGCAGAAAAAGGAATTTATATGGTATTGATTATCGCTGGCCCATTGATGGTAATCGCTCTTATTGTAGGACTATTAGTAAGCATCTTTCAGGCGACTACACAGATACAGGAACAAACCTTGGCATTTGTTCCGAAAATCGTCGCAGTCTTATTGGGACTCATTTTATTGGCTCCATGGATGCTGAGCCACCTATTATCATATGCAAATGAAATATTCGGCAATCTGAATCGATTTGTAGGGTAGGGCATGGAGGAATTATTTCCGCACTTTCCAGCCTTTTTATTAATTGTTGTCCGGGTCACTACATTTTTCGTGGCCATGCCGATTTTTTCGTACCGTTCAATACCGGTACAACATCGGGTCGGGCTTGGAATCTTCCTTGCCTGGATCATGTACTACACCATCGATGCTCCGGTTCTGGAATTGGATGTGACGTTTTATTTATTGATCATGAAGGAAGCGCTTGTTGGCCTTTTCATTGGGTTTGCAGCGTATATGATTTTGTCGGCCGTTCAAGTCGCTGGCGGATTGATTGATTTTCAAATGGGTTTTTCAATAGCGAATGTCATCGATCCCCAAACGGGTGCACAAAGCCCGTTGATGGGACAATACCTTTATACTGTCGCTTTATTATTCTTAATGAGCACTAACGGTCATCATTTGCTTTTGGATGGAATTTTTTATAGTTATCAGTTCATCCCAATTGACCAATTATTTGTACCATTCGGAGATCATGCACTGATAGAATATTTGGCCAAAGCTTTCAGCAAAGCTTTCATGATTGCTTTTCAAATGTCCATACCTGTAGTGGGAAGTATTTTCTTAGTGGATGTCACGCTAGGGATCCTTGCCAGGACAGTCCCTCAATTAAATGTGTTCGTTGTCGGAATTCCAGTGAAAGTCATTGCCGGCTTAGCGGTTATCATACTGGTAATGGGGATGATGATGACAGTTGTCACCCAACTCTTCAATTTCTTGCTTTTGACCATGCGTCATCTAATGCAGTTGATTGGAGGCGTTTGATATGGAGAGATTTCAGTTGGATTTGCAGTTTTTCGCTGGTGAGAAGACCGAAAAGGCGACTCCCAAAAAACGCCAGGATTCGAAGAAAAAAGGTCAGGTGGCAAAGAGTCAGGATGTAAATACCTCTGTGAATTTACTTGCAGTGTTTTCAGTATTATTGCTTATGGGACCGTACATGTATAATCATCTGCTCGGTCTCATGAAAGAATATCTGCAACATTTTACTTTGACTGGATTCAATGAGGAAAATATGCAAATTATCATGATTGAGGTTTTAAAGGAGATGGGCCTTATCCTGGGACCCGTTTTCGCAGCAGCGCTAGTGGCTGGGATATTGGCTAATGTCATGCAAGTCGGATTTTTGTTTTCGACTGAATCCATTCAGTTCAAACTTGATAAATTGGATCCCATTAAAGGATTCAAGCGTATTTTTTCAATGAGGGCAATTGTTGAATTATTGAAATCCATTCTTAAAATATCATTTGTTGGTTTTGTTGCCTTTTATGTACTATGGCAGCGCATGGATGAGATTATGATTTTATCACAGGTTTCTGTGGAAGAAGCGATGGCAACATTGGCGGATATTACGATTAAAGTAGGATATTATGCTGCTGTGGCTTTATTGTTCATTGCTCTATTAGACTATTTGTATCAAAAGTATGACTTTGAAAAAAACATCCGGATGTCCAAACAGGATATCAAGGATGAGTATAAAAATTCCGAAGGGGACCCGCTCATCAAATCCAAGATAAAGCAAAAGCAGAGGCAGATGGCCGCTCAAAGAATGATGCAGGAAATTCCCGATGCGGATGTCGTCATCACTAACCCGACGCATTTTGCTATTGCTTTAAAATATGATGAAGAAAAAGCTGAGGCTCCGTATGTAGTGGCAAAGGGCGTTGATTTTGTTGCTCAGAAAATTAAATTCATTGCTAAAGAAAACGATGTGATCATGGTGGAAAATCGGCCTTTGGCCAGGTCTTTATATGATCAAGCTGAATTAGGCCAGGCGATACCTGAAGAGTTCTTTAAAGCGGTCGCTGAAATACTGGCCTTTGTATATAAAACCAAAGGTAAACTGTAAAGAAGTAATAGGGTAACCCGCTAGTTAGGAGAGAAAAAAACATACGAGCAAGAGATTTAGTTGTTATATCGAGCGTCATCATGATCGTTGCCATGTTGGTCATTCCATTGCCAACATGGTTGTTAAGCATTTTACTCCTTTTAAATATCTCTCTTGCGTTGCTGGTTCTATTGACTACGATGAATATGAAAGAACCTCTCGAATTTTCAATCTTTCCTTCCTTGCTCCTTTTACTGACATTGTTCAGGCTGGGGTTGAATGTTTCGACGACTCGTGCCATTTTGACCTATGGTGATGCTGGGGGAGTTGTAGAAACCTTTGGGTCATTTGTAGTCGGCGGTAACGTGCTTGTAGGATTAGTTGTATTCATCATTTTGGTCATCATCAATTTCATCGTCATCACGAAAGGTTCCGAACGGGTCTCGGAGGTAGCGGCAAGGTTTACGCTTGATGCGATGCCAGGGAAACAGATGGCCATCGATGCAGATTTAAATGCTGGGATGATCTCCGAAAATGAAGCACGTGCCAGAAGGGAAAAAATTAGTAACGAAGCAGACTTTTATGGATCCATGGATGGAGCGAGTAAGTTTGTTAAAGGGGACGCCATAGCGGGCATCATCATTGTCATCATTAACTTGATTTTCGGTATGATCATTGGCGTCATGCAATTGGACATGAGCTTTGGAGAAGCGGCCGTCCATTTTTCCATGTTGTCGGTTGGTGACGGTATCGTGAGTCAGGTACCTGCTTTATTGATTTCTACAGCTACGGGAATAGTCGTAACCCGGGCAGCCTCAAATGGAAACCTCGGAGCGGATATTGTTGAACAGTTATTTCAATTTCCCAAAATGCTTTACCTAACAGCAGCAACCATTTTCCTTTTAGGGTTATTCACTCCCATTTCTGACTTATTCACCATTCCGATTGCTGCTTTATTAGTCGTTGGAGGGTATACAATTTCAAGGATACCAAAGCAGGATGAAAGTGAAATACAAGAAATGGAAGAAGTGTTGGAAACCGATGAAATGAAAAGTCCAGAAAGCGTCGTTAACCTTTTAAGTGTCGATCCGGTCGAATTTGAGTTTGGATATGGATTGATTCCGCTTGCGGATGCCAATCAAGGGGGAGACCTGCTGGACCGGGTCGTCATGATCCGCAGGCAGCTTGCAATTGAATTGGGACTCGTGATCCCTGTCGTCAGGATACGTGATAACATTCAGTTGAATCCCAATGAGTATCGGCTGAAGATTAAAGGAAATGTCATGGCAAAGGGGGAATTGCTTCTTAATCATTTCTTGGCCATGAGTCCAGGGATGGAGGATGATTCAATCGAAGGAATCGATACGATAGAACCGTCTTTCGGTTTACCGGCCAAGTGGATCACGGATGACATGAAAGAACATGCCGAGTTGTTGGGTTATACAGTTGTGGACCCGCCAAGTGTTGTATCCACTCATTTGACGGAAGTCATAAAGGCCAATGCGCAGGAATTATTGGGCAGGCAGGAAACGAAACAATTGATCGATCATCTTCACGAATCGGCACCTATACTAGTGGAGGAAGTCACACCGAATCCTTTGACTATAGGAGATGTACAAAAGGTATTGGCAAAATTATTAAAGGAAAAAGTTTCAATAAGGAACTTACCGATCATTTTCGAAACACTTGCTGATTATGGCAAGTTATCGACAGACACCGATTTGCTTACTGAATATGTAAGGCAGAATTTAGCCAGACAAATAACGAATTCTTTTATTACGGATGAAAATAGAATTAAAGTCATAACATTATCGGGGAAAGTGGAAAAGACCATCGCTGATGGTGTACAGCAAACCGAACATGGTAATTTTTTATCATTGGATCCAACTATATCGCAATCCATATTGGAGGCGATTGCAGCCAAATTGGAAGAGTTGACCCTAATGGACCACCAACCGATCTTACTCTGCTCTCCAGCAGTAAGGATGTATGCACGGCAATTAACTGAACGTTATTTTCCTAATGTACCGATTCTTTCATACAATGAACTCGAATCGAATGTAGAAGTACAAAGTGTAGGGGTGGTGAATTTCGATTGAAGGTAAAGAAATATTTGGCACCATCAATGAACGAGGCAATGAAGCGAATAAGGGAGGAACTAGGCAGTGATGCGGTAATCTTAAGTTCAAAGGCTGTATATACTGGTGGTTTCTTAGGATTATTCAAGAAGAGGAATATTGAAGTCATTGCAGCCATAGACCCCGTGTCCCAGTCTATCCAAACCGTAACCAAACAAAAATCGAAGAAGTTGCCAGCAAAGCTGGAAATGGCAAGTCACGTCCTTGAACCTAATGAAGGCAATAGGGAAAGTGCTGACTTATTAAAAGAAATCGAAGGTTTGAAAGATATGATAAAGAGCTTGCAAATCTATTCACCTGATCGAAAATATCCTGGGAAACTGCAGAAGATCCACGAATACCTAACCCAGCAGGAAGTGGATATTTCACTTCGGTCCCAAATCATGGATGAGCTGTTTGAAAAATGGTTCGTTTTTAAACAACAATCCACTGATGAAGAGGTTCAAGTTTGGTTGGAAGAAGCCATGTTCGGGATTTTGGAAAAAGTCGAAAATGGAAAAACAGGGCTGCAAAAAAAGTATATTAATTTTGTTGGCCCAACAGGTGTGGGAAAGACGACGACCCTGGCAAAAGTGGCTGCAGAAACCATGTTGAAGCATGATAAAAAGGTGGCTTTCATTACGACGGATACGTACAGGATTTCTGCAATAGATCAACTTAAGACATACGCCAAGATCTTAAACGTTCCCATAGAAGTCGCTTATAATCTGGAAGACTTCAAAAGGGCGGCTGAACGCTTCTCCCATTATGATTTTGTTTTTATTGATACGGCCGGAAGGAATTTCCGTAACCCGCAATATGTTAAGGATCTTAATGAAATCATCCATTTTACAGATGAGATGGAAACCTATTTAGTGTTGTCATTGACTTCTAAACAGAAGGATATGGAAGATATTTATCGACAGTTTGCTGCCATATCGATTAAACAGGTCATTTTTACAAAAGCCGACGAAACTTCCACTTTCGGGCCGATATTCAATTTTATACACACTCATAAATTAGGAGCAGCCTATATAACAGATGGACAGAATGTACCGGACGATATTGAAATAGCTACATCATCACAGCTAATGAAAATGGCTTTTGGGGCTAAAAAATATGAAAGATCAAGCTGAGAATTTACGAAGGAGATTGAAAGCCCGCCAAAATCAATCAATGGCCAAAACGATTGCCGTTTTAAGTGGTAAAGGTGGAGTGGGAAAATCAAACTTTTCTTTGAATTTTTCCATTGCCTTATCCCAAAAGGGGAAAAAAGTACTGTTGTTCGACATGGATATCGGAATGGGGAATATTGATATTTTGATCGGGGAACACTCGCCCTGCAGTATTATTGATTTTTTTGAAAAAGAATGTAGTTTGAAGGATATCATCATGTCAGGACCAGGAAATATTTCAATCATTACAGGCGGAACAGGAGTGACGAATCTCTTTTCACTTGATGAAGATAAGTATACCCGCTTTAATGAAGAATTCAGTTTGTTGTTGGCGAATTACGATTATATCTTATTTGATATGGGTGCAGGCATCACTGAGGATTCCATGAAATTCCTGTTATGTGTGGATGAATTGGTCGTTATCACGACGCCTGAACCTACTTCTATCATGGATGCATATTCCGCAATGAAATATATTCATTCAGTAAACAAAGAGATTCCATTGTTCCTAGTCTGCAATCGTGTTTTCTCGAGTAAGGACGGCAAAGAAACGATTAAACGGCTCCAAAATGCGCTAGTGAAATTTTTGGGTCTGGAAGCTGTAGCTCTAGGTTATTTGCCAGATGATAGAACCGTACCCAAATCCGTTACCAAACAAATGCCCTTTCTCCTTTTCGATTCCGAAGCCGATGTATCCAAAGCCATCATGGACATTGCTTCGAGATATGCAAATCATTCATTTGGGGAAGAATTGACTTTGCAAAAAAGCCGTTTCCTCCAAAATATGAAGAGATATTTTTTGGGAAAGTAGGTCTCCTTAGATGGATAAAGTAAAAGTGCTGATAGTGGACGATTCTGCATTTATGAGGAAGTTAATTTCAGAGTTTTTAGCAGAAGATAGCAGGATGGAAGTCATCGGGACTGCCAGGAATGGAAGAGATGCCATAGACAAAATAAAGGCTTTAAAACCCGATGTCGTGACTTTGGATGTGGAAATGCCGATTATGGACGGATTGGAAGCATTAAACCGGATCATGAATGAATGTCCAACCGCTGTAATCATGTTATCAAGCACAACGAAAAAAGGAACGGAAAATACATTTTCCGCTATGAACAGTGGAGCCTTTGATTTTGTGGCTAAACCTTCGGGAGCCGTTTCATTGGACTTACATAAAATCAAGAAAGAACTCCATGAAAAAGTTATGGCTGCCAGCAGGGCAAATGTTCACAAACTAGAAAAAAATGCGATAAATATTGAAAGAAGCCCATCGGTTTGGAAAAAATATAGTAAAATAGATTCATTAGAATCATCAATAAACAAAAAAAACCGAAGTGTATGGTCCGATGGATATAAGAAAATAATAGTCATCGGTACATCAACAGGAGGCCCGAGAGCTCTGCAGACCGTCTTGACAGGACTCCCAGAAGAAATTGATGCACCCATACTCATTGTCCAGCATATGCCCCCCGGTTTCACAAAATCCTTGGCTACACGCCTGAATTCATTATGCAAGATAAAAGTGAAGGAAGCTGAAGAGGGTGAACTGATTCAAAAAGGTGTCGCCTACATCGCACCTGGAGGCTTTCACTTGAAAGTGAGGAAAGTCGGAATGAGCTGGGCAATCCTTTTGGATCAATCCGAATTGCGTAATGGACATCGCCCGTCGGTTGATGTGCTAATTGAATCGGTAAGTGAAATGAATGATTATGCGAAAATAGCCGTTATCATGACCGGGATGGGGATGGACGGATCGAAGGGGCTTACCAAGCTTAAACAAAAGGGTCCTTTAAAAGCGATAGCCGAATCACAGGAAACTTCAATCGTTTTTGGTATGCCTAAGGCTGCAATCAATACCAAGTTAATAGATAGCATAGAGGATGTAGAAAAAATAGCTAGAGCGGTAATAAGCTATTGTTAACACGTGGAGGTGTGAGATTGTATGGATATGAATCAGTATTTAGAGGTATTTATTGAAGAAAGTAAAGAACATCTTCAAACGTGCAGCGAACAGTTGCTGGTACTCGAAAAGAACCCGGAAGACCTCTCGATAGTAAATGAAATCTTTCGTTCCGCCCATACCTTAAAAGGGATGTCGGCAACTATGGGGTATGAGGACCTAGCCAATTTAACTCATAAAATGGAGAATGTGTTGGATGCGATCCGAAACAGTCAAATCGTTCTTTCACCTGAATTGTTTGACGTGATATTTTTAGCGGTGGATGATTTAGAAGCGATGGTCATGTCCATTGCTGAAGGTGGAGATGGAAAAAGAAATGTGATGGGGGTTGTCCATCAGCTGGAAATGATTGAAAAAGGGGAGTCGCCCGTTTCTTCAACCATTGCAGAAGTTGCAGCAGCTTCTGCGGTCCTTGAAAAGGAGGAAATGACTGTTGGAGAGTACGATGAATTTGAATGGACAGTACTTCAGCAGTCAAAAGATCAAGGATTCAACAGCTTCGAAATTTCGATAGGGTTGCGTGAGGACTGTCTTTTAAAAGCTGCCCGGGTGTTTATGGTTTTTGAGGTGCTTGAAAAGTCAGGTGAAGTAATCAAGTCACATCCACCCGTCGAACTTTTGGAAGAAGAGCAATTCGATCAGCGATTTACAATCACGATGGTAACAACAGAATCGAGTGATGAGATAAAGAAAAAAATCATGAAGGTTTCCGAAGTGGATCAAGTTGTTGTAAATGCACTTGATCTCGAACGCTTGCGGGATGCATCCCTTTCTAAAGAGGATAAAGTTACTGAAAACCCAAAACATGAGACAAATAATGCCGCGCTTCCTACTGAATATGATGATAGGAAAAAACAGGCACCCGTTAAGACGGCATCAAGCAAGACCATTCGGGTGAACATTGAGCGGCTTGATATATTAATGAACTTATTCGAGGAACTGGTAATCGATAGAGGCAGGCTTGACCAAATATCCAGTGATTTGGATAATCAAGAATTGCATGAAACAGTAGAAAGAATGTCCCGTATAACCAGTGATTTACAAACAATCGTATTGAATATGCGGATGGTGCCCGTGGAAACTGTATTCAATCGTTTTCCTAAAATGGTACGTCAATTGGCAAGGGACTTAAACAAGAAAGTCAATTTGGATATCACCGGTGCCGAAACGGAACTTGATCGTACAGTCATTGATGAAATCGGTGATCCTCTCGTCCATTTAATAAGGAATGCCATGGATCATGGAATTGAAACACCTGAAGAACGTTTGGCGAAAGGAAAGAATGAAGAAGGTAAAATCCTGTTAAAAGCATATCACAGCGGTAATCATGTTTTCATTGAAATCGAGGATGACGGCGCAGGAATCAATAAAGATCGAGTCTTGAACAAGGCGCTATCCAATGGGATATTAACTAAGGAAACTGCCTCCACCCTAACGGATAAGCAAATCTATGAATTGATATTCGCTTCTGGTTTCTCAACCGCGGAAACCATTTCAGATGTATCGGGACGCGGTGTGGGGCTCGATGTAGTTAAAAATACCATTGAGTCCCTCGGTGGATCTGTCACGATCGATTCCAAAGAGAATGAAGGATCCATCTTCCTTATTCAGCTTCCACTTACATTGTCCATAATTTCTGTCATGCTGGTTGCAATCCAAAACGAAAAATATGCCATACCGCTTTCTTCCATTATAGAAACAGCAATCATAAAAAAATCAGATATCTTGAATGCCCATAATCAACAGGTCATTGACTTCAGGGGAAAGATTCTGCCGCTTCTGTTCTTGAAAGATATATTTGAAGTGCCTATCAGTCAGGAAGAAGAAGAGTCCCTCTCTGTGGTCATTGTAAGAAAAGGCGATAAATTAGCCGGATTAGTCGTTGATTCATTCATCGGGCAGCTGGAAATCGTTCTTAAATCACTGGGTAATTATTTAACTAGTGCATTTGCAATATCGGGGGCAACGATACTTGGTGATGGTCAAGTTGCTTTAATCATAGATTGCAACACATTGATTCATTGATGATAGATAAATGGGACACGTAATGGGACGTTGGTTCAACCGTGTCGATTCGGATTTCGTCAATACTACACACCAATGATGAGTTTATTAAAAGGAGGGGAATAGATGTCGGAGGATATGAAAGTGATCGTATTTCAAATTAAGGATAAAGAATATGCGATTCCAGTGGATAAGGTCAGCGGTATCGAAAAGCTACTGCATATTACCAGAGTTCCAAAGGCTGTGAAGTTTGTTAAGGGAGTCATAAATTTAAGGGGGGTAATCACCCCAATTATTGATTTACGGGTTCGCTTTGGTTTTGAAGAGGTGGAATACGATGAAGCAACAAGGATTATCATCGTCATTCTGGATGATATGGAGGTTGGGTTAATAGTGGACTCTGCCAATGATGTTTTGGATATTCCAGTGGAGAGTATCGAACCTCAGCCTGAAGTTGTGGGACATTTGGCTTCAGAATACATTAGCGGAGTGGCTAAAATTGAAAAGCGACTGCTTGTCCTAATTAATTTGGAGAAGGCCTTAAGTCTGGAAATGACTGAAAATATGTTAAGAGAAGGATAATCATATGTCGTTCATTGAGAAAATCAACCCTCTTCAACTCGATATTTTGAAGGAAATCGGTAATATAGGTGCAGGAAACGCAGCAACTGCGCTTTCTGCCATCCTTAATAGGAAAATTGATATGAATGTTCCTAATGTCCGAATCGTTTCCTTTGATGAAATGATGGAAATGGCTGGCGGGGCCGATCACGTCGTGGCCAGCGTTTTCCTTAGAATAGAAGGTGATGCTTCAGGGAGTATGTTTTTTATCCTTTCACTGCCTGTAGCCCAATACTTGATTCGTAAGATGACAGGTGATGAGACCTTTTTGATAGATTCAGCACCCTATACTGAATTGGCGCTCTCTTGCCTTCAGGAATTAGGGAATATTTTATCGGGATCTTATCTCTCTTCCCTTTCTGATTTCACCCGATTGAATATCCATCCATCCGTTCCATCCTTGAGCATCGATATGGTAGGGGCAACGATCAGTTATGGGTTATTGGAATTATCTCAAGTAAGTGACGCAGCCATCGTTATTGATACTGTACTTGAAAAGGACCAGCTTTTTGCTGACTCCATTAGTGGTCATTTCTTTCTATTACCTGATCCCGAATTTTTTGATATCATTTTTTCCGCTTTAGGAGTGTCACATAATGACTGAATCGGTAAAGGTCCAGGTTGTTAAGGTTGGAATAGCGGATATGAATATAATAAAACCTCCCTATACGATTCGTACTTCCGGGTTGGGATCGTGTGTCGGTGTTGTGATTTATGATGAAAAAAAAGAAATTGCAGGTTTGGCCCATATCATGTTGCCTGACTCTTCACTCGCTAAATCGGGACAGATCAACGTTGCCAAATTTGCAGATACGGCGATAAAGGAATTAGTGCAGGTCTTAGTGAAAGAAGGCGCAAGAATGCCATTCCTAAAAGCGAAGCTTGCTGGCGGAGCACAAATGTTTCAATTTGCCTCCGGAGGGGATTTAATGAGAATCGGACCACGGAATGTGGAAGCTGTCCGGAAAGAGTTATCTGACTTGCGGATTAGAGTCGTTGCTGAAGATGTTGGCGGGAATAGCGGGAGAACGATTGAATTCAATTTAAATGATTGCTTGCTAAATATACGGACCGTTACAAAAGGGACTAAAAACATATAGGACGGATTCAAAAATATGACAGATGCATTTGCATCCGAATTATTATTGCATTTATGGCTTTAAGGGCCGTTTTGATCACAAATCGTATAACAATGTTAGGAGGATGTCCAATGTCTCATCTGACCATCGAAGAAGAGCAGTTATGTTGGAAAAATTGGGTGGATTGCAGAGATCCGCAAGCCGGGGACATTTTGGTAAAGAAATACATACCTCTCGTATCGTACCATGTTCAACGTATTTCAGTAAGTCTTCCTAAAAATGTGAGCCGGGATGATATAAGGAGTTTAGGGATGATGGGGTTATTCGATGCCCTGGAACGTTTTGATACGAAGCGTGACCTCAAGTTTGACACATATGCATCATTTAGAATTCGTGGTGCCATTTTAGATGGATTAAGAAAAGAGGATTGGCTTCCACGGAGTGCAAGAGATAAAGCCAAGAAAATTGAATCTGCAATAGAGAGGCTGGAGCAGCGATACATGAGGAACCTTTTGCCAAATGAGATTGCCGCTGAATTGAATATACCGGAAGATGAAGTATATGCTGCATTAAATGAGAATTTCTTTGCCAATGTACTATCAATGGATGAAAACCCCCAAGAGGATGATAAAGAAAGCGCGAATTTTCATATTAAAGATGAAAAGGCGGATTTACCTGAGGAACATGTGTTAAGGGAAGAACTGTATGAGGAATTAGCCAAAGTCATAGAAACCCTAAATGAAAAGGAACAATTGGTTTTACAGCTTTTTTATAAAGAAGAACTGACCTTAACCGAAATCGGACAAGTGATGAGCCTATCTACGTCCCGGATATCCCAAATTCACTCGAAAGCGATTTATAAATTAAGAAACACGATGCAAGATCATAAGATTTAATCATGATATTTTCATTGAAGAGGGTCGTGGGGTCTGGAAAGCATAAAGATCCCAATTGAACGAAGAAAGCAGCTATAAATCAATTCTTACGGATACCCGCATCCGTAAATGTTTTGAAATCACAGAATGTTCGAACTGTACTTTGTCAAGAAGAGAGTAGAGAAAGTAACCAAGAAAAAAACAACAGTGAAAAAAGATCCCCATCCGTATAAAAGGTAATAGGATTGACTATTCCCGTTAATTAGGAGGCAACATGTCAGCATTTTTTATATTTCTGTTGTTTGTATTGAACATGTTCACCATTTTCGCCATCATCGTTTTATATCTTCGTCAAAATCGTTTAAGTAAGTTGGAAAAAGACCAAAAAGCCATCATTAGAGAAATGGAACAACTTTTGTCTGGTTATTTAATGGAGATGAAAGAAGACAACGAGACATTGGTAAAGGCAATCACCAATTCGGTGGCAATGAATCCAGAGCATGGACAAAAAGGACAAGAAAATGGTTCAATCAAAGAAACAAAGGAAGAAAAACAAGAACAAAACATTCTGCTAGAGTATAAAGTGGGAAGCCGTGCCGCGGCTAAAAAGCAGGCGATTAACGCTTATAAAATAATGCCTGAAGAAAATGAGGCAAATGCTTTACCCGTAAAAGTCGAGGACAAATTGGAGCTTGCATCGGCTGCCACTTCCCCTCAAAATCAGGGGAAGCCGGCTGGCATGGAATTTTCGGACATGCTGCAGGCTTCGTTAAATGAACGGTCATTAAATGAAAAAGTGGATATGTTAGCGGATCAAGGACTTTCAGTAGAGGAAATCGCCAAAAAGTTAGGTCGCGGTCAAACGGAGGTAGAGCTATTACTAAAGTTTCGAATGAATAGATAAACTTATCTCTTGATTGTGCAGAGTCATTATGATATATTATGAAATGGTGTTAATACACACGCCCCGTGATTCTTGCAGATGGTGCTGTTACGACAGTTTCTGTATGAAAATGATCGGTGCGGAGGAAAAACAAAACCATTTAGGAGGAACTAAAATGTCAGTCATTTCTATGAAACAATTGCTTGAAGCTGGTGTGCATTTCGGACACCAAACACGTCGCTGGAACCCGAAAATGAAGAAATATATCTTCACTGAGCGTAACGGCATCTACATCATCGACCTTCAAAAAACAGTTAAAAAGGTTGAAGAAGCTTATAACTTCGTGAAAGAACTAGCTGCTAACGGTGGTACTGTTCTTTTCGTCGGAACTAAAAAACAAGCTCAAGAATCTGTTAAAGAAGAAGCTATCCGTTCTGGTATGTACTATGTAAACCAACGTTGGTTAGGTGGAACTTTAACAAACTTTGAAACAATCCAAAAACGTATCGCTCGTCTTAAAGATATCGAAAAAATGGAAGAAAACGGAACTTTCGAAGTACTTCCTAAAAAAGAAGTTATCCAACTTAAAAAAGAATGGGATCGCTTAGAGAAATTCTTAGGCGGTATTAAAGATATGAAGACTCTTCCAGATGCGATCTTCGTTATCGACCCACGCAAAGAGCGTATTGCTGTTGCGGAAGCACACAAATTACACATTCCACTTGTTGGTATCGTTGATACAAACTGTGATCCGGATGAAATCGATGTAGTTATTCCTGCGAATGACGATGCAATCCGTGCTGTTAAATTATTAACAGGTAAAATGGCAGATGCTATCTTAGAAGCTAAACAAGGCGAAGAAACAGCAACTGAAACAACTACTGCTTAATAAGTAAAAAAGGTTGCTTATTCAGTAAGAAAAAAAGGTGATAAGAGGATAATGCCTTTTATCCCTTTTTTTTGCACTAAATAAACATACATAAAATCACTGTACGGAATGTCTTTTTAAAAAGGTATGGGCGATTTTTAAGGGATGAAAATCATCAGCTGATTTAGTTCCGTCATATTGACTGAAAAAGTGGATGTTTATCAGAAATATTGTCAAGGCTCGTCATTTTCTTTGAAGGTAACAAGTATTTTTTGGCAATAATGGGTAAAGATTGAATAAACTGCATTTAATTTGAGGAGGATATATATTATGGCAATCACTGCACAATTAGTTAAAGAATTGCGTGAAAAAACTGGTGCCGGTATGATGGACTGTAAAAAGGCACTTGTACAAACAGAAGGCGATATGGAAAAGGCAATCGATTTCCTACGTGAAAAAGGAATTGCGAAAGCTGCTAATAAAGGTGACCGTATTGCTGCTGAAGGTTTAACTTCAATCGTTGTTGAAGGAAACCAAGCGGTTATTCTTGAAGTGAACTCTGAAACTGATTTCGTCGCTAAAAACGAAGGCTTCCAAATTCTTGTTAAAGAATTGGCTGGGTTCCTTCTTGCCAACAAACCTGAAAGCGTTGAAGCTGCTCTTGAGCAAACAATGGAAAATGGAGCAAAAGTTGCAGACCATATCAATGCTGCTGTTGCTAAAATCGGGGAAAAATTAACTCTTCGCCGTTTCCAAGTCGTTTCTAAAACAGATAACGACGCATTTGGTGCATACCTTCACATGGGTGGACGCATCAGCGTACTATCAGTTCTTGAAGGTACAACTGACGAAGAGGCAGCTAAAGGCGTTTCAATGCATATTGCTGCAATTAACCCTAAATATATCTCTCGCGACCAAGTGGATGCTAGCGAATTAGAACGCGAACGCGAAGTTCTTACGCAGCAAGCTCTTAATGAAGGAAAACCTGAAAAAATCGTTGCGAAAATGGTTGAAGGACGCATCAATAAATTCTACGAAGAAATCTGTGTTAACGAACAAGCTTTCGTTAAGAACCCTGATCAAAAAGTGGGACAATTCGTTGAATCAAAAGGCGGAAAAATCCAATCATTCGTTCGTTATGAAGTAGGGGAAGGTCTTGAAAAACGTCAAGAAAACTTTGCTGAAGAAGTAATGAACCAAGTTAAAAAAGACTAATTGTCAGATAGTTAATAATGGGGAACACTCTTGTGTTCCCTATTTTTTGAAATGTCATGAATTTTTGGCAGTATTGCAAGAAAGCATGATGAACGAATGAAAAGATTACATAGTTGGAGGTTCTCATGAGTAACGCTAAATATAAACGTGTCGTTCTAAAACTAAGTGGTGAAGCATTAGCCGGTGAAGAAGGATTTGGAATTAATCCTGCAGTAATTAAATCCATTGCTGAACAAGTCAAGGAAGTGGCAGAGCTTGATGTGGAAGTGGCTGTCGTTGTCGGAGGCGGAAACATTTGGCGCGGGAAAATAGGCAGTGAAATGGGCATGGATCGTGCTAATGCCGATTATATGGGTATGCTGGCTACAGTCATGAACTCATTGGCATTACAAGACAGCCTTGATCAGCTTGGAATTGAAACGCGCGTGCAAACTTCCATTGAGATGAGACAAGTCGCAGAACCATACATTAGACGCCGGGCAATCAGGCATCTTGAGAAAAAGAGAGTGGTGATTTTTGCAGCTGGTACAGGTAATCCATACTTCTCAACGGATACCACTGCCGCCCTGCGTGCTGCAGAAATTGAAGCTGATGTCATCTTGATGGCGAAGAATAATGTGGATGGCGTATACAATGCAGATCCGGTTAAAGACAAAAATGCAGTGAAGTATGATAAACTTTCCTATCTTGATGTGATCAAAGAAGGGTTAGAAGTAATGGATTCAACTGCGTCCTCACTATGCATGGACAATGATATTCCATTGATCGTCTTCTCAATCATGGAAAAAGGTAATATTAAACGGGCCGTTTTAGGCGAAACGCTTGGAACTATTGTAAGGGGGAAATAAAAGATGCCGAAACAAGTTATTTCGAATGCGAAAACGAAAATGGAAAAAGCCATTGGAGCGTACACACGTGAATTAGCAAGCATCCGTGCCGGAAGGGCAAATGCCTCATTGCTTGATAGAATCTCGATTGATTATTATGGTTCGCCGACACCAGTAAATCAGGTGGCTGGTATTTCTGTCCCTGAAGCTAGGCTATTAGTCATTCAACCATATGATAAAACGGTATTGGGTGAAATCGAAAAGGCGATTTTGAAATCAGACTTAGGCTTAAATCCTTCTAATGATGGATCGGTCATCAGGATAGCCATCCCGGCGTTAACTGAAGAGCGCAGAAAAGAGCTTGTGAAAGTTGTGAAAAAAGAAGCGGAAGAGGCGAAAATAGCTGTCCGTAATGTGCGTCGCGATGCTAATGATGATTTGAAAAAGCTTGAAAAAAATGGTGAAATCACTGAAGATGATTTACGTGGCTATGCTGATGACATCCAAAAGATGACAGATGGCAATATCACGAAAATCGATGAAATTACAAAAGATAAAGAAAAAGAAATTTTGGAAGTATAATTTCCAATGAAGAATTGATTATATAAAGAGGGCCGAATCCATACTGGGTCATGTCTTGGTGCTAACATATAGGTGTGCTTAAAGGAGAAAACTGTTATAATAAGGTTTCTCCGATAATGATTACTCCTTGAGTTAGTATGTTGCATGCAAACGTTGGAGGTGGTCCTTTTTTGCATTTTTCATGGCAGTCATAACCGGTTTTAGAAAAAAAGAAGTAATGATTTCACTCTTTCAAGCTTCTAATGAAGAAATAAATTTCATAATAATAATATGAGAACCAGTTTTTTTTTGATATTATAATATAGATTCTTTTTAAGCGGCAGAAAGCTTGATATACATAGTGCACGAAAAACTTTGCCTTTGTAGAGAGATAAGTACAACCTGATGGGGGACTAACATATGTATTCACTTTGGAAGCGTTTCGTTAAAAAAGATGCTTCTTCCGATGTAACAAATAGGATTCAGCATATTAAACAGTTTGATGTTCCTCAGCATATCGCCATCATTATGGATGGGAACGGCCGTTGGGCCAAAAAGCGTGCATTGCCACGTGTGGCGGGTCATCATGAAGGAATGAAAACCGTTCGTAGAATTACGAAAGTTGCCAATAAATTAGGGGTCAAAACTTTGACGGTCTATGCGTTCTCCACTGAAAATTGGAAACGTCCGAAAAGTGAAGTCGACTTTTTGATGAAGCTTCCCCAGGAATTTCTTGGGACATTTTTACCCGAGCTCATTTCCGAAAATGTAAGAGTTGAAACGATTGGGGACTTGTCACTCATTCCGTCACATACTCAAAGTGCCGTTAAACGGGCAATGGAAGACACGAAAGACAATGATGGGATGATTCTGAATTTTGCCCTGAATTATGGAAGCCGTGGGGAGATTGTATCTGCAGTGAATAGCATCATTCAAGATGCTAAGAATGGTATAATAAAGGAAAATGTAACTGAGGAAATGCTATCCAATTACCTGATGACCAAACATTTGTCGGATCCTGATTTACTGATCCGTACAAGCGGTGAAATCCGTTTAAGTAATTTCATGCTTTGGCAGTCGGCTTATACGGAGCTGTGGTTTACTGAAGTGCTATGGCCGGATTTTAGTGAAGAGCATTTATTGCAGGCAGTTGAGGAGTATCAAAAGCGTTCACGAAGATTCGGTGGCGTTTAATGTAGAAGGCGAGGAAAATGGAATAATGAAACAACGAATTATTACGGCGGTCGTAGTTGCCGCTATCTTCATTCCACTAGTCATTTTAGGGGGCACTCCCTTTTTACTGACGGTTTATCTGTTAGCTTCAATTGGTTTGTATGAACTGATGAAAATGAAAAAGTTACGTGTACTATCTTTTGAAGCATTTCTTTCTCACATATTATTGTGGGTGCTTTTATTGCCTAATGAGCATACCGCTTTTTTGGCAGAAATAAATTACGATAAAGTTCAAGTCTTCTTAATCGGGGTTTTGCTGCTGTTACTTTATACAGTCGTTTCAAAAAACCGTTTTACCTTTGATGACGCAGGCTTTCTAGTGATTTCAATCCTATACTTGGGGATAGGTTTCTACTACCTATTTGAAACACGTGACTCTTTGGGGTTGGGGCTGATCTATATCCTGCTTACCCTATTTACGATCTGGGCAACCGATTCCGGAGCCTACTTCATTGGTAAATCACTTGGTAAAAGAAAGCTATGGCCAGAAATAAGTCCAAACAAGACCGTGGAGGGATTCATCGGCGGGTTAATTTCCGCGATGGTAGTGGGTGTTCTGTTTTACGTCTTCTCCAGCCTTGATTACACGTTATTACAATTATTATTGATTTCATTAATCATTGGGGTATTCGGCCAATTGGGTGATCTCGTCCAATCGGCGTATAAACGTCATTATGGCGTTAAGGATTCAGGGAAGCTTCTCCCTGGACATGGTGGAATTTTGGACAGGCTTGATAGTGTGATATTCATTTTACCGATTTTGCATTTATTGCATGTTTTATAATATAAATATAGGCAAGCGTTATATGAATTAGGAGATGAACAATTTGAAAAATATCAGCCTTTTGGGCGCGACAGGATCGATTGGTCAACAAACAGCGGATGTAGTTAGGTCCCATCCAGATCAATTCAAGATCGTGGCGCTTTCTGCTGGAAAGAATATAGAATTGGTCAGGACTTATATACAAGAGTTTGAACCGAAACTGGTTTCAGTCCAGACGGAAGAAGATTATCATGTTTTGAAAAGTGAATTCTCCAGCCGTAAAGATATCGAGTTCATGTATGGAGATGAGGGGTTGACTGCTGTTGCTGTTTATGATCAGGCGACGATATTGGTCAATGCCGTCATCGGAAGCGTGGGTCTTTATCCGACACTTCAAGCAATAAAGGCTAAAAAAGATATTGCTATCGCCAACAAGGAGACTTTGGTGACGGCAGGACATTTAGTCATAAGTGAAGCAAAAAAAGCGGGGGTCAGATTGTTGCCGGTTGACAGTGAGCATTCCGCTATTTTTCAGGCATTGCAAGGTGAAAAGGAAAAAAATATAGAACGTCTTGTCATTACTGCTTCAGGAGGCAGTTTTCGAGATCGGACCAGGGAAGAATTGAAGGATGTAACGGTGGAAGAGGCACTGAACCATCCAAACTGGTCAATGGGAGCTAAAATTACGATCGATTCAGCATCAATGATGAATAAAGGGTTGGAAGTCATTGAGGCCCACTGGCTATTCGATCTTCCCTACGATAAAATTGATGTATTGCTACATAAGGAGAGCATCATCCATTCCATGGTTGAGTTTCATGACTCCAGCGTGATAGCACAACTGGGGACACCGGATATGCGGGTGCCGATACAATATGCACTTACTTATCCAGACCGCATTCCGCTAGCAGGTCGCAAACGACTTAACCTTGCTGAAGCAGGCAAACTGCATTTTAGGGATATGGATTTCACTAGATATCCTTGTTTGCAATTCGCTTATAAAGCAGGTAAAATGGGCGGAACGATGACTACTGTGTTGAATGCTGCCAATGAAGCCGCAGTCTCTGCATTCTTATATGGAAAGGTAACCTTCCTTGAAATAGAAACGTTAATTGAAAAAGCGCTGAATCAGCATTCCGTCATAGCCCTTCCAGATTTAGAAACAATTCAGGAAGTCGATATTATGACAAGGCAGTATATAGAATCTTTAGTGAAAGATAGGTGACCGGAACATGCAGACTTTAGAAACGATTATAGCGTTCATCATCATTTTTGGAGCTCTAGTATTTTTCCATGAGCTTGGGCACTTAGTGTTTGCAAAGCGAGCAGGAATTTTATGCCGTGAGTTCGCAATCGGTTTCGGGCCAAAAGTATTCACATATAAAAAGAAGGAAACCGTTTATACCATCCGATTGCTTCCTCTTGGCGGTTATGTGCGTATGGCTGGTGAAGACGCAGAAAATATAGAGTTGAAACCCGGCTATCGGGTGGGATTAATGTTTGATAATGATGAGAATGTTACAAAGATCATTTTGAACAATAAAGATAAATATCCTGATATTCGTCTTGTGGAAGTTGAAGTGATCGACCTGGATCATAAACTGATCCTTACTGGTTATGAAGAGGGCGAGGAAGATACACTAAAAACGTTTGCTATTCATAAAGAAGCTGTGATCGTTGAAAATGGTGTAGAGAACCAGATTGCTCCATTTGACCGGCAATTTGCCTCAAAGTCGCTTGGGCATCGTTTTCTGACGATTGTAGCTGGTCCGGCAATGAATTTCGTTTTGGCTTTTGTCATTTTTGTGTTGATCGGCCTGTTTCAAGGAGTGGTGGTGGATGAAGCGAAACTTGGTGAGTTGACTCCAGATGGTTCGGCTGTAAATGCCGGTTTAAAATCGGGGGATGTCATTCAATCCATAGAAGGGACGGAAGTCTCCACTTGGGGAGATGTTCAGGAAAGCATTCAAAAGAACCCTGGGCAAGAAATCGAGTTCGTCGTTGACAGGGACGGGAAAACATTAGAAGTATCGGTTGTTCCACAAGAAGTGGAAAGGGAAGGCAAGAAAATCGGGATTATCGGTGTATACCCGCCGGTTGAAAAAGCACCGATTAAAGCTATACAATATGGTTTTACAGAAACGTATTTTTGGACAAAACAAATCTTCATCATCCTTGGTGACCTCGTAACAGGTGGGTTTACGATCGACAGTTTATCTGGTCCTGTAGGAATATATAAATCAACAGAGGAAGTGGCGAAACAAGGTTTATTCACGTTAATGAAATGGGCAGGGCTGCTCAGCATAAACCTGGGAATCATGAACCTGCTTCCGCTACCGGCATTGGATGGAGGAAGACTGTTATTCTTTGTGGTCGAATTCTTAAGAGGGAAACCAATTGATCGTCAAAAAGAAGGAATGGTCCACTTCATCGGCTTTGCTTTGCTGATGTTATTGATGATTGTCGTTACCTGGAATGATATCCAGCGATTCTTCCTGTAAACATGTTTAGATAATGAAAAAAAAGGCCAGCAGAATTATCTGTTGGCCGTTTCCATATCCAAAGGGATTTCCTAGTTTTTTAACCGTTTTGGGGAAATTGTTTGTTTTCTAGGGAAATCGTAAGTATAATCGAGAATGAGTATATTAAATTAGCTTTTCTAAATAACGCGGAAAGTCTTTTTTGTATGAAATGACCGTATTAATGTTGCGGTGTCAAATTTACCGTAGCTGCAAGTAATTTAAAGGAAATATTGAAGAGGTGCAGATATGAAACAAAGTATGACGTTGATCCCTACATTGAGGGAAGTGCCTGCAGATGCTGAAATCAAAAGTCATCAGCTGCTATTACGTGCAGGATTTATGAGACAAAACTCCAGCGGGGTTTATAGTTTTATGCCGCTTGGAAAAAAGGTGCTTCAAAAGGTTGAGGCGATCGTTCGGGAAGAGATGGAAAATGCTGGTGCAGTAGAATTGTTGATGCCGGCTTTACAACAAGCAGAATTCTGGCAGGAATCTGGACGCTGGTATACCTATGGTCCAGAGTTGATGCGGCTTAAGGATCGCAACAACCGTGAATTTGCGCTTGGTGCCACTCATGAAGAAGTGATAACCAGCTTAGTTCGCGATGAAGTGAAATCCTATAAGCGTCTCCCGTTGACGGTTTACCAAATCCAAACCAAATTCCGTGATGAAAAAAGACCGCGTTTCGGATTGTTGCGTGGACGTGAGTTCATCATGAAGGATGCTTATTCTTTCCATGCTAATCAAGAAAGCCTGGATGCTGTTTATAAAAATTTATATGCGGCATATTCGAATATATTTAGCCGTTGTGGGTTGAACTTCCGTGCTGTCATTGCCGATTCTGGGGCAATGGGTGGTAAGGATACACATGAATTCATGGTCCTGTCTGAAATAGGGGAGGATACCATCGCATATTCGGATACTTCCGATTATGCAGCCAATATTGAAATGGCACCTGTCAGTGTAAAATATGAAAAAAGCAGCGAAGAACAAATTGCACTTGAAAAAATTCATACACCAGGTCAAAAATCGATTGAAGAAGTTGCATCATTCTTGAATACTGATGCAGCGAAACTAATAAAATCATTATTGTTTAAAGTGGATGAAAAGTATGTGCTAGTTTTGGTACGAGGAGATCATGAAGTCAATGATATCAAGCTGAAGAATTTCTATAATGCTTCAATTGTTGATTTGGTCGATCCAAATGAGACGAAGGAAGTCTTAGGGTGTACAATTGGATCACTTGGACCAATAAAAGTCACTTCTGAAGTGGAAGTGATTGCGGATGTTGCCGTCGAAGTCATGGTTAATGGAGTTTGTGGTGCAAATGAGGAAGACCACCATTATGTGAACGTAAATCCCGCTCGTGATTTTAATGTGGCCAATTATATAGATCTTCGTTTCATCCAAGAGGGTGATCCATCACCGGACGGAAACGGAAAAATCAAATTTGCCAAAGGGATTGAGGTAGGCCACGTATTCAAACTGGGAACTAAATATTCCGAAGCTATGAATGCGACATTCCTAGATGAGAATGGACGGTCGCAGCCTATGATCATGGGATGTTATGGTATTGGAGTTTCCCGTACACTTGCAGCTGTTGCTGAACAATTCAACGATGAAAAAGGATTGGTCTGGCCAGCAAATTTAGCGCCATACCAAGTCCATTTGATTCCAATCAATATGAAAGATGGGGCTCAGGCTGCCCTGGCAGAAGATTTATATAATGATTTAAAGGCACAAGGCATGGAAGTTCTAATGGATGATCGTCAAGAACGTGCGGGTGTAAAATTCGCAGACTCTGACTTGATCGGTCTTCCTGTCAGGGTGACTGTTGGTAAAAAGGCATCCGACGGAATTGTCGAAGTGAAAATCCGTAAAACGGGTGAGGTTCTTGAACTCGAAAGAGCTGAACTAACTCAAAAGCTTCACGAAATACTGGGATAATTTAAAAATGGGGGAACTAGGCATCATTCAATTGGATGATGCCTTTCCTTTTCATGGATTTGGATACTAGTGAAACATTCATGATATGTTATAATAGCCTCTGATATCAAAACGAAAATGATAGTGAATAATATCTAAAGAGATAGTAGATAGGGGAGAGAGGGAATGGATCAAAATCCAAATAGCGGTAGAGAGAGATTTCAACTCTTGCTCCAGCAAATGGACTTGACCGAGGATGCCTTTGTGAATTATTTCATAGGTGCCGAAATTGATAAACTCTCAATCGAGAGGGAGTCCAAAACATGGCATTTTGCCTTTAATATACCTGCTTTAATTCCTTGCAGTGTTCATACAAGACTTGCTACTCATCTAGCAAGTACGTTTTCCCATATTGCAAAGGTCACATTCAACTTGAATGTGGCCAATCCGCAAGTGACCGAACAATTGGTAAAAGAGTATTGGAAAAACTGCATTGGCGAGCTTGAAGGCATGTCTCCAGCACTGTTGTCGCTACTGAATGATCAAGTGCCAACGGTAAATGGATATAAGCTTATCGTAAGCGCCCGAAATGATACAGAGGCTGGTCAGTTAAAACGAAAATACTCTGGCATCATTTCTAATATCTACCAAACATTCGGTTTTCCTCCGTTGACACTTGAAGCGGAAGTGAAGGAAACGGTTTCGAATCCAGATTATCAAAAGTTTTTAGAAGAGAAACAAAAGGAAGACACGGAAAAGGGACTTGCTGCGCTAGTGGAAATGCAGAAGAAAGAATCGGATAAAGGCGGCGACGATGGCGTCTACGAAGGACCGGTTAAAATTGGCTATACGATTAAAGAAGATGCGGATTTCCGCAGAATAGAACAAATTATCGATGAAGAGCGCAGGATTGCTATTGAAGGCTTCGTATTTGATGCAGAAGTGCGTGAGTTACGAAGCGGACGAAGCCTGTTGACATTTAAAGTCACGGATTACACGAGCTCGATATTGGTCAAAATGTTTTCGCGTGATAAAGAAGATGCCGCCATACTTGCCCGAGTGAAAAAAGGGATGTGGGTACGTGCCCAAGGCAGCATCCAAAATGATACATTCGTACGTGACCTTGTGATGATCGCAAATGATATAAATGAGATTTCTAAACAAGGACGGCAGGATAAGGCCCCAGAAGGAGAAAAGCGTGTAGAACTGCATTTGCACACCCCAATGAGCCAGATGGATGCAGTGACGCCTACTTCAGCGCTTGTTGCCCAGGCTGCAAAGTGGGGGCATAAGGCTGTGGCCATTACAGATCATGCGGGAGCACAATCATTCCCTGAAGCTTATAGTGCCGGGAAAAAGAATGGTATTAAAATCCTCTATGGCGTCGAAGTGAATCTTGTGGATGATGGTGTACCCATCGTTTATAATGAGGCACATATCGCTTTGGCAGATGCCACCTATGTTGTTTTTGACGTAGAGACGACGGGTCTGTCTGCCGTTTATGATACGATCATTGAATTTGCGGCAGTGAAAATTCGTGACGGTGACATCATTGATCGATTCGAGTCATTTGCTAATCCGCATCACCCACTATCCAATACGACGATAGAATTGACTGGAATCACTGATGATCTCGTAGAAAATGCTCCAGAGGTCTCGGAAGTGCTAGAAAAGTTCAAGGACTGGGCGGGCGATGCGATCCTGGTTGCCCACAACGCAGCCTTCGATATGGGGTTTTTGAATATAGGTTATAAAAACTTGGGTTATCCTAAAGCTTCCAATCCTGTTCTTGATACATTGGAACTTGCCCGTTTCTTATATCCAGAGTTTAAAAATCACCGTTTAAATACACTATGTAAGAAGTTCGATATTGATTTGACCCAGCATCATAGGGCCATTTATGATGCCGAAGCTACAGGTTACCTTATGCTGAAGATGCTGAAGGATGCAATGGAAAAGGAGATTACCCATCATGATCAACTTAATGACAATATGGGTAAAGGAAATGCTTATCAGCGTTCCCGGCCGTCCCATTGTACGCTGATCGCGCAAACACAGGCTGGCTTAAAAAACCTTTTTAAATTAATTTCAATTTCACACATCGATTATTTCTATCGTGTTCCGCGATTACCGCGCTCACAGCTTAAAAAGTATCGTGAAGGAATCCTTGTCGGATCGGGATGCGATAAAGGCGAAGTTTTTGAAGGGATGATGCAGAAGGGTTTTGAGGAAGTCGTCGATATCGCCGAGTTCTACGATTATCTGGAAATCCATCCGAAGGAAGTGTATCAGCATTTAATCGAGCTTGAATATGTACGGGATGATAAATCATTAGAAACGATCATCTCCAATATCGTCAAGCTTGGTGAAAAATTGGATAAGCCAGTCGTAGCCACGGGAAATGTGCACTATTTGGATCCGAATGATAAAATTTACCGTAAAATCCTTGTGAATTCACAAGGCGGCGCTAATCCGCTCAATCGTCATAAGCTACCTGACGTACATTTTCGGACAACGGATGAAATGCTTCGGGAATTCTCTTTCCTAGGTTCTGAGAAGGCCAAAGAGGTCGTGGTGACCAACACGAATAAAATCGCGGATATGATTGAAGATATAAAGCCTATCAAGGATGAGTTATACACACCTAAAATTGAAGGTGCAGATGAAGAGATGCGTGAAATGAGTTATGGCATGGCAAGGAAGATTTATGGAGAAAACCTGCCGGAAATCGTGGAAGCCCGTCTTGAGAAAGAATTGAAAAGCATCATAGGCCACGGTTTTGCCGTTATTTATTTGATTTCTCACAAACTTGTTAAAAAATCATTGAATGATGGTTATCTAGTTGGCTCAAGGGGATCTGTTGGATCATCTTTCGTTGCCACCATGACTGAAATTACAGAAGTGAACCCTCTGCCGCCGCATTATGTATGTCCTGAGTGCAAGAAATCCGAATTCTTCAATGACGGTTCTGTAGGTTCCGGGTTTGACCTGCCCGATAAAGACTGTCCCGATTGCGGCATCGCTTATACAAAAGACGGGCATGATATCCCGTTTGAAACTTTCCTTGGATTTAAAGGGGATAAGGTTCCGGATATCGACTTGAACTTCTCCGGTGAATATCAGCCGAAGGCCCATAACTATACGAAGGTCTTATTCGGTGAAGAATATGTATATCGTGCCGGAACGATTGGTACGGTCGCTGAAAAAACGGCTTATGGATATGTAAAAGGGTATTCCTCTGATAATAACATCCATATGCGAGGAGCCGAGACTGATCGCCTTGTTGCCGGTTGTACTGGTGTGAAAAGGACGACTGGACAGCACCCGGGCGGAATCATCGTTGTTCCGGATTATATGGATATCTATGATTTCACACCAATTCAGTTTCCTGCGGATGACCGGAATTCTGAGTGGAAAACAACTCACTTTGATTTCCATTCCATTCACGACAATATTTTGAAACTTGATATACTTGGACACGATGATCCGACTGTGATCCGGATGCTTCAAGATTTAAGTGGCATCGATCCAAAGACCGTTCCTACCGATGATCCGGAAGTAATGAAAATATTCAGCAGTACTGAATCTTTAGGAGTTACCGAAGAACAGATCATGTGTAAAACGGGTACGCTTGGCATCCCGGAATTTGGTACGCGTTTTGTCCGGCAGATGCTTGAAGATACGAAACCTACGACTTTTTCCGAGCTTGTTCAGATTTCAGGCCTTTCCCACGGTACGGATGTATGGCTGAGCAATGCACAGGAACTGATCCACAACCGGATTTGTACACTAAGTGAGGTTATAGGCTGCCGGGATGATATTATGGTCTATCTGATCTATCAAGGTCTCGATCCTTCCCTAGCGTTTAAAATCATGGAATCTGTACGTAAAGGGAAAGGGCTCTCGGAGGAATTCGAAGAGGAAATGAGGAAAAATGAGGTGCCGGAATGGTATATCGATTCTTGTAAGAAGATTAAATACATGTTCCCGAAAGCCCATGCTGCAGCTTACGTCTTAATGGCTGTCCGGATTGCCTATTTTAAAGTGCATCTGCCCTTATTATATTATGCAGCCTATTTCACAGTACGTGCCGATGATTTTGAAATCGACGCCATGACACGGGGGTCACAAGCGATCAAGGCAAAAATGGAAGAAATCATGGTAAAGGGATTGGATGCATCCACAAAGGAAAAGAATACATTGACGGTTCTTGAACTAGCTTTGGAAATGTGTGAACGAGGATTTTCATTCGCTAAAGTCGACTTGTACAAATCCAGTGCAGATCAATTCTTAATTGAAGGGAACACTTTGATTCCGCCTTTCAATTCGATACCAGGTCTTGGAACGAATGCGGCGATCAATATCGTCAACGCGCGGGAAAATGGTGAATTCCTCTCCAAAGAAGATCTTCAACAACGGGGTAAGGTTTCGAAGACCATCCTTGAATACCTTGATAAACAAGGCTGTCTGGAGTCATTGCCTGAACAAAATCAGTTATCTTTATTTTAAAGAGGAAACGGATTTCAAAAAGGAAGAAACAGACATGATATTTGCATAAATATCTTGATTATGGTATATTTTTATTGGAAATACTAAGAGGAACCAATGGCAAGAGTGGGGAAACCCACTCTTTCGTGTTGTATTGACCATTTAATTTTGAATCCGAAACCAAGCGCATACAACGCACGTATGGAGGAAACAAATGAGTAAAAAGGTAACGGAAGTCGTAGAGGAATTAGCATTACCAATTCTTGAGGAATTGCAGCTTGAATTAGTCGAAGTGGAGTATGTGAAGGAAGGTAAAAGCTGGTTCCTTCGAGTGTACATTGATAAAGAAACAGGCGTAGATATTGATGATTGCGGAAATGTGAGTGAAAAACTCAGTGAAAAGCTTGATGAGGTTGATCCGATTCCACAAAATTATTTTCTCGAAGTTTCATCACCCGGAGCTGAAAGGCCTCTGAAAAAAGAGAAGGATTTCCTTAATGCTATCGGTAAAAATGTTTACATAAAAACATACGAGCCCATTTTAGATGAAAAAGAATTCGAAGGAATCTTAACCAGTTTCGATGGTGAAGAAGTGACACTCGAAGTCAGAATCAAGACAAGAAAGAAAACGATCGTCATACCATTCGAAAAGGTAGCCAAGGCAAGATTGGCGATTACCTTCTCTTAAGTCAAGCAAATCATTAATTTAAATATCCGTAAGGGGGATCACCATGGGCAATGAGTTATTGGATGCTCTCTATATTTTAGAAAACGAAAAAGGAATTTCCAGGGAGGTTTTGATCGACGCGATTGAATCTGCCCTTATATCGGCATATCGCCGTAACTTTAACCAAGCACAAAATGTACGTATCGACTTGAATCTTGGTAAAGGAACAATGCGTGTATTTGCCAGAAAAGACGTTGTTGACGAAGTGTTCGATTCACGTCTGGAAATTTCTGTTGAAGAAGCAAGAGCAATTGATCCCAACTATCAGTTAGAGGATGTTGTCGAAATGGAAGTAACACCTAAGGATTTCGGCCGTATTGCTGCACAAACAGCAAAACAAGTCGTCACTCAAAGGGTGCGTGAAGCGGAACGGGGCATCATTTATGCCGAATTCATCGATCGTGAAGAGGATATCATGACTGGTATCGTTCAACGCCAGGACTCCCGATTCATTTATGTGAGCCTAGGTAAAATCGAGGCTTTGCTCCCGGTGAATGAGCAAATGCCGAATGAACAGTATAAACCTCATGACCGCATTAAAGTTTTCATCACTAAAGTTGAAAAGACTTCCAAGGGCCCGCAAATTTTTGTATCCCGTTCACATCCTGGCCTTTTAAAACGTTTATTCGAAATCGAAGTGCCTGAAATTTTCGATGGAACGGTAGAGATTAAGTCAGTTGCCCGCGAAGCAGGCGACCGTTCAAAAATCTCCGTGCACTCCGATAACGAAGAAGTCGATCCTGTCGGTTCCTGTGTAGGCCAAAAAGGCCAGCGTGTTCAGGCCATCGTCAACGAATTGAAAGGTGAAAAGATCGATATCGTCAAATGGTCGGAGAATCCGGTCATTTTCGTTGCGAATGCTTTAAGCCCTTCAAAAGTACTTGAGGTCATTGTTAAAGAAGAGGAAAAGGCGACGACTGTAATCGTTCCGGATTATCAACTCTCCCTGGCAATTGGCAAGCGTGGACAAAATGCCCGGTTAGCTGCCAAGCTTACAGGCTGGAAAATTGATATCAAGAGTGAAACGGAAGCCCGCGAAGCTGGTATATATCCTGTGGAAGAACAGGAATTCCTTTTGAGCAGAGATAGTTATGTTACTGAAGAGGAAACAGATTTCGAAGAGGATAACGAGTAATTCGAGGTGAAAAAAGATGAATAGCCGAAAAAAAATCCCGATGCGTAAATGTGTGGCAACAGGTGAAATGAAGCCGAAGAAAGAACTCATTCGCATCGTACGATCTAAAGAAGGAGAAGTCAGCCTGGATCCGACCGGTAAGAAATCTGGAAGGGGAGCTTATTTGACTCTTGATCGGGATGTTATCGAGCTGGCCAAAAAGAAAAATGTGCTGGCTAATCACCTTAGTACCCAAATCGATTCTTCCCTTTATGAACAATTGCTTGAATTAGTGAATAAGGAGAAAAACTAACACCATGACCCAACAACAACAATGGATGTCTCTATTAGGTTTGGCCAATCGAGCACGCAAGCTAATTTCGGGTGAAGAATTAGTGGTTAAAGAGATTAGAAGCGGTAATGCCAAAGTTGTTATTTTATCCGCGGACGCTTCAAAAAACACTGAAAAAAAAATATCTGATAAGTGCGCATTTTATCAGGTTCCTTTAAAAAGAGTCGAAAGCAGGTCATTGCTCGGCCATGCGATAGGTAAGGATGCTAGAGTTGCCGTCGCAGTTCTGGATGAAGGTTTTGCACAAAAACTCCGAACGCTGCTCGATTAAATTTTACGGGGGTGAACGTATGACAAAATTGCGTGTATATGAATATGCAAAACAAAAGAACGTTTCAAGCAAGGATGTAATAAATAAACTTAAAGAAATGAATATAGAGGTAACAAACCATATGACAGCATTAGACGATTCAACTGTAAATAAATTAAACGATTCAATCAAACCTAAAAACGAAGATAAAAGCCAAGAACCAAAAGCTAACGCTACGGTGGCGAAGTACGAAGCTGAAGCGGATGAAAAAAGCACAGTCAATAAAGAAAAACTGAAGAAGAAACCACCAGTTAAACCTGTTGGGACGAAAAAACCAACAGGTCAGTTCAACAAGAATCGCAATAACAAGAATAAAAATAATAAACAAAGACAACAAGCGCCTCAGGCACCTGTAACAAAACGTAAAGAAAGAGAACTTCCAGAGAAAATTACGTTTTATGAGTCTTTGACTGTTATGGAACTTGGGAAAAAATTGCACCGTGAACCTTCTGAAATCATTAAAAAGCTCTTTATGCTTGGTGTTATGGCAACAATCAACCAAACTTTGGATAAAGATGCAATTGAATTGATTTGTGCGGAATACGGTGTAGTGGCCGAAGAAGAGATTCGTGTCGACCTAACAGACCTTGAATCACTTGTCACTGAGGACGCTTCTGAAGATTTGATTGAACGTCCGGCTGTCGTGACGATCATGGGGCACGTTGACCATGGTAAAACGACATTGCTTGATTCCATACGCCATACAAAAGTTACTGAAGGCGAAGCGGGCGGAATCACTCAGCATATCGGTGCTTATCAAGTTAAAGTTAACGATAAGAAAATAACATTCCTGGATACACCAGGTCATGCTGCGTTTACAACAATGCGTGCCCGCGGTGCACAAGTTACCGATATCACCATTCTTGTCGTCGCTGCGGATGATGGCGTTATGCCTCAAACGATTGAAGCGATCAACCATGCTAAAGCGGCAGAAGTACCAATTATCGTCGCTGTCAATAAGATGGATAAAGAAGCCGCAAATCCGGACCGTGTCATGCAAGAATTGACAGAACATGGTTTAGTTTCTGAAGCATGGGGCGGAGACACAATTTTCGTACCAATTTCAGCTAAGAACGGTGAGGGTATCGATAGCTTGCTTGAAATGATTCTTCTTGTCAGTGAAGTGGAGGAGTATAAAGCGAATCCAGCTCGTAAAGCAAATGGAACGGTTATCGAAGCACGTTTGGATAAAGGGCGCGGATCGGTCGCCACATTGCTAGTTCAAAACGGAACGTTGAAAATCGGTGATCCGATTGTTATCGGTAATACATTCGGACGTGTTCGTGCGATGGTTAACGATCTTGGACGCCGTGTTAAGGATGCTGGTCCTTCAACACCGGTTGAAATCACTGGATTGAACGAAGTGCCACAAGCCGGCGATCGTTTCATCGTCTTTGAAGATGAGAAAACGGCCCGTCAAGTTGGGGAAGTGCGTGCACAGAGACAACTTGCTTCACAACGCAATGAGAAATCCCGTGTAACCCTGGATACTTTGTTCGAACAAATGAAAGAAGGGGAAATTAAAGAATTGAACATCATTCTAAAAGCTGATGTTCAAGGTTCTGCGGAAGCAGTAGCCGCTTCCCTGAATAAAATAGAAGTGGAAGGCGCTAAAGTGAAAATCATTCACATTGGCGTTGGTGCCATTACAGAGTCTGACATCATCCTTGCTACAGCTTCGAATGCAATCGTCATCGGATTTAATGTCCGTCCTGACGTGAATGCGAAGCGTGCAGCAGAATCAGAAAATGTTGATGTCCGCCTTCACCGCATCATCTATAAAGCGATCGAAGAAATCGAGTCGGCTATGAAAGGGATGCTTGACCCTGAATTCGAAGAAAAAATTATCGGTCAGGCTGAAGTTCGTACGACTTTCAAAGTATCCAAGGTAGGTACGATTGCCGGTTCTTACGTTACAGAAGGAAAAATTACACGTGATAGCGGAATTCGCTTAATTCGTGAAGGTGTCGTCATTTACGAAGGTGAAATTGATGCATTGAAACGTTTTAAAGATGATGTTAAAGAAGTGGCAACGAACTATGAGTGCGGTATTACGATTAAAAATTACAACGACCTTAAAGAAGGCGATGTAATTGAAGCGTATGTAATGGAAGAGATCGAACGTAAATGATCGTTGGCTCTGTCCAATGTGAATGCATCATCCATGACACCCATTCTTTAAAAGAAAAAAGGGCCGTGCTTCAGCGTGTCATGACACGGCTTAAGCAGAAGTTTAACATTTCTGTAGCAGAGACCGATTTTCAGGATTTATGGCAGCGGACAAAGATTTCAATCGTAACCGTAACATCCTCAAGGAAGGCTACTGAACGGGAACTTCAAAATGCCCTTAAATTTCTAGATTCTTTTCCGGAACTAGAGCGAACAATAACAGATATAGACTGGCTTTAGGCTATCGAGGTGATATTATGAGCCTTCGTTCAAATCGTGTTGGCGAACAAATGAAAAAAGAGCTGAGTGAAATAATCGGCCGAAAAATTAAAGATCCAAGAATCGGATTTGTTACAGTGACGGATGTCGCGGTTACAGGCGATTTACAACAGGCAACAGTTTATATTTCCGTTTTGGGTGACCAGGAACAAAGGGAGAAAACCCTGCAAGGTCTAGCTAAGGCAAAAGGATTCATGCGTTCAGAAATTGGGCAGCGAATCCGCCTGCGCAAAACCCCTGAGCTGTTTTTTGAATTTGATGAATCGGTCGATTATGGTAATCGTATCGAGTCGTTGATTTCCCAAATCAATTCAGAGGATAAACCGGCTGAAAAAGACGAGGAATAAGCAAGCAGTAAAAGGGAGGCCGACTCAATAAGTGCTTTGCACTTCTTGAAGTCGGTCTCTTTTTTTTGAAAACCGAATATGAAAAAAGGAAAAACACCTTTCGGAATGGGCTTCATAATAGTTTAAGGTGTTTTATAAAAGATGAGGTGAAAGCGTGAACGGTATTCTTCCATTATGGAAACCCAAGGGATTGACATCCCATGATTGTGTTTTTAAATTAAGAAAGATTTTAAAGACAAAAAAGGTTGGGCACACAGGTACTTTAGATCCTGATGTAACAGGGGTTCTACCTATTTGTATTGGCAGGGCAACAAAGATAGCTGAATATTTGACAGAAGCCGGTAAAGCGTATGAAGGGGAAGTGACCCTTGGTTTTTCAACAACGACTGAAGACGCAAGCGGTGAAAAAGTCGAAGAGAAAAAGATTGATCAAGTGATTCAGCGTAAACGGATTCTGGAAGTTCTTGAATCATTGACTGGGAAAATTGAACAGACCCCGCCGATGTTTTCAGCGGTAAAGGTAAACGGTAAGAAATTATATGAATATGCCCGTGCAGGGATAGAAGTGGAGAGGCCGACAAGGGAGGTCACCATCTATGATATTACCCTCCTCGATGATCGTTCTGAATTTAAAGGGGAAACCATATCTTTTCGTTTTCGCGTAAAATGCAGCAAAGGGACGTATATTCGGACGCTTGCAGTCATGATAGGTGAAGAACTGGGTTTTCCTGCCCATATGTCAGACTTGACACGTATTGAATCAGCAGGTTTTAAGCAGGAGGACTGTTTTACATTTGCTGAAGTGGAAGAGTTCATGGAAAGTGGTCAAACGGAAGAATTTCTGTTGCCTTTGGAGCGGGGATTATTTCATTTGCCCAAATTTCAGATTAGTGATAAAGTAGCAAAGAAAGTACTTAACGGCGCGGTATTGGAACAAACAAAGGATGTTGTTGTTGAAAAAGGAAAGCCTTTTGTGATGGTCGATCCAGCAGATAAGGCCATTGCCATTTATCAAATACATCCGACAAAAGAGGGATTAATTAAACCTGTAAAAGTATTGGCACAAGAAATATAGACCGTTTTACCGCCGGAAAGAGGAGATTGAAAGGTGAAAGTGATCGCAATAGAGCATCCTCATCAATTTAATTCGGATGATTTTCCCGAGCTTGTGATGGCGCTTGGATTTTTTGATGGTATACATAAAGGTCATCAGATTGTTATTCAAACCGCCAAGCAAAAAGCCGATG
Organism: Peribacillus sp. NPDC096448; assembly: GCF_044762675.1. NCBI lineage: Bacteria > Bacillati > Bacillota > Bacilli > Caryophanales > Bacillaceae > Peribacillus > Peribacillus sp. NPDC096448. Next base: position 299,473 of record NZ_JBIWEU010000004.1, read on the forward strand.
AAATGAATCTTAAGTCAGCAGTCATGACATTTGACCCGCATCCTTCAGCAGTACTGGGTAGGAAAACGGAAAATATCCGCTATATCACTCCACTTGAAGATAAGGTGGATATCATAGAGTCGTTGGGGATCGATTATTTATTCATTGTCCATTTCAGCAAGGAATTTGCTTCGGTACTGCCGGAACGGTTCGTTGACGAATATATTGCCGGGCTGAATGTCCGTCATGTAGTTGCAGGCTTTGATTATTCATACGGTCGCTATGGTCAAGGGTCGATGGAAGATTTGCCTGTTTACGCACAGGGCAGATTTTCGCAGACAGTCGTTGAAAAACAGACACTTGAAGATATAAAGGTTAGCTCGACAAGAATCAGGGAAACTCTCGGTAATGGCAACTTTTCCGACTTTTATCATTTGGCAGGCCGACGCTATTTAACGAAAGGTCATGTCGTTCACGGTGAAAAGCGGGGCAGGAAGCTGGGTTTCCCCACCGCTAATATTGAAGTAAGTGACGATTATATCTTCCCTGCTGCAGGCGTATATGCCGTCAGGATCAAAATAAGCGGTAAATGGTATAATGGAGTTTGCAATGTCGGTTACAAACCTACGTTCCACGACGAAAAACCTGAATATCCAACTGTAGAGGTTCATGCCTTGGAGTTCTCGGGGGATATTTATGGCAACCAGGTTTCGGTTGAATGGCATACAAGACTTCGGAGTGAGCAGAAATTTTCCGGACTTGAAGCATTGGTCGCTCAGATCGAAACGGATAAGCAAAATGCATTAGCCTATTTTGCAAAGCTTGAAGCTTAAAAAGACAAGACTTGCAATTTTAATGAAAAACATGTATTCTATTGTATGTATGAAAATAACCATTGCTTGGCTAGTCGAGACTCCGACGCTGGCTCGGTAATAGGTGATTTTACAGAATTTTAGGAGGAATATTAACATGGCAATTACACAAGTACGCAAAAACGAACTTATCGCTGAGTTCAGAACTCACGATACTGACACTGGATCTCCAGAAGTTCAAATCGCAGTATTAACAGAAGAAATCAACAACTTGAACGATCACTTACGCACACACAAAAAAGACCACCATTCACGTCGCGGTCTTCTAAAAATGGTAGGTAAACGTCGTAATCTTTTAACTTACCTACGTAACAAAGACGTTACTCGTTACCGTACACTAATTAACAAATTAGGTCTACGTAGATAATTTTTTCAGGAAGGCGGGAAATTTCCCGCTTTTTTGATGTTAATCAAATGATTTGGACGTTTTCTACTTAAGGCTGGGCCTTCGTCCTTGGGACTCGGCAGGAGCCGGGTCCTTTTCCATTTATAAATGATCAGGATATACATAATCAAATGAATGAAATTTTTATTCATTTTACTGTTAATGCTTGTTTTTTTCGTGCATAATAGGAATAGTTTGGTTTTAACTCGAGTTCAGTTACTTTCACATATAAATGATTTAATCCAATACAGGTTTAGGTAAACTAAGCCTCTAAGTGAAGATTCAGAGAGGGGTTTAATAAATGGGACAGGAAAAACATACGTATTCATTTGACTGGGCCGGCCGTAATGTAACGGTAGAGATAGGGCAATTAGCCAAACAAGCGAACGGGGCAGTTTTAGTCCGTTATGGAGAAACTGCTGTATTAAGTACAGCGACAGCTTCGAAAGAACCTAGAAATGTTGACTTCTTCCCTTTGACAGTCAACTACGAGGAAAGACTTTATGCAGTCGGTAAAATTCCGGGAGGCTTCATCAAACGTGAAGGGAGACCGAGTGAAAGGGCAATTCTTGCAAGCCGTTTAATCGATCGTCCAATCCGTCCGCTTTTCGCCGATGGCTTCAGGAACGATGTTCAGATCATCAGCATGGTCATGAGTGTCGATCAAGATTGCTCTACGGAAATGGCAGCCATGCTAGGTTCTTCCCTTGCACTTTCAGTTTCCGATATTCCGTTCGAAGGTCCGATTGCTGGAGTTGTAGTGGGGAGAATCAATAATGAATTCATTATTAACCCTACTGTTGACCAACTAGCTAAAAGTGACATCAATCTGACGGTTGCCGGCACTAAAGATGCTATCAACATGGTTGAAGCCGGAGCAAATGAAGTACCAGAGGAAACCATGCTTGAAGCAATCATGTTTGGACATGATGAAATCAAGAAAATCATTGCATTCCAAGAGAAAATCGTTGCTGAAATCGGCAAGGAAAAAATGCAGGTCACTTTATACCAAGTGGATGCGGTACTGGAAGCAGAAGTGAAAGGCCTATGTGAAGCAGACTTGAACAAAGCTGTACAAGTTCAGGAAAAACATGCTCGTGAAGACGCGATCAAAGAAGTAAAAGATCGTGTGTTGGTTCATTATGAAGAAGAAGCTGATGAAGAAAAATTAAAGCAAATCAAAGAAATCCTGAATAAATTGGTCAAATCCGAAGTCCGCCGTTTGATCACGGAAGAAAAAGTGCGCCCGGATGGCCGTAACCCTGACGAAATCAGACCATTATCATCTGAAGTCACCATTCTGCCCCGTACACATGGTTCCGGATTGTTCACGCGCGGACAAACCCAAGCACTATCCATCTGTACATTAGGTGCACTTGGTGATGTGCAGATTCTGGATGGACTTGGAACCGAAGAGTCAAAACGTTTTATGCATCACTATAATTTCCCGCATTTCAGTGTAGGTGAAACAGGTCCTATCCGTGGGGCAGGACGCCGTGAAATCGGTCATGGTGCACTTGGAGAAAGAGCATTGGAGCCTGTCATTCCAAATGATAAAGACTTCCCATATACAATCAGACTTGTTTCAGAAGTCCTTGAATCGAACGGTTCAACTTCACAAGCAAGTATCTGTGCAAGCACTTTGGCAATGATGGATGCCGGTGTTCCATTGAAAGCTCCAGTTGCCGGTATTGCCATGGGCCTTGTCAAAACAGGTGAGCACTATACAATCTTAACGGATATTCAAGGTATGGAAGATCATCTGGGAGACATGGACTTTAAAGTCGCAGGGACTTCAAAAGGTGTTACTGCCCTACAAATGGATATTAAGATTGAGGGACTTTCAAGAGAGATTCTTGAAGAAGCATTACTTCAAGCCAAACATGGCCGGATGCACATTTTGGAATCAATGATGTCAACAATCAATCAACCGCGTGAGCAGTTATCCAAATATGCCCCAAAAATCGTTACAATGTCCATCAATCCGGATAAGATCCGTGATGTCATTGGGCCGAGCGGAAAACATATCAACAAAATCATTGAAGAAACTGGGGTGAAAATCGACATCGAACAAGATGGAACGGTATTCATATCTTCTACTGATGAACCAATGATTCAAAAAGCGAAGAAAATCATTGAGGATATCGTACGTGAAGTCGTAGTGGGCGAACTATACTTAGGTAAAGTTAAACGTATCGAAAAGTTCGGTGCCTTCGTTGAAATCTTCAATGGTAAAGACGGTTTGGTACATATTTCTGAACTGGCTGAAGAAAGAGTCGGAAAAGTGGAAGATGTCGTTTCACTTGGCGATGAATTATTGGTCAAAGTTACTGAGATCGATAAGCAAGGAAGGGTAAACCTTTCCCGTAAAGCAGTCTTGAAAGAGCAAAAAGAGGCAGCAAACCCTTCTCAATCGTAATGAAATATGAAAATCCGGCATGCGATTCCTTGTGAATCTGCATGCTTTTTTTGTTTAAAGGTATTGGAATATCCATAGTACGAAGGCGTTAAAAGGATGTCATGTTCTACCTTGTCCGTTTTCTTCATACATTTTGGTATGAAGGGGGCGTAAAAAATGAATAATAAATGGAAGCAGATAGTTGCGATAAGTGCCATTGCAGGTATATCATGGTTATTAGTGCAAAATCCATATACACAAATTTATTTGACCCAATTAACCGATGATTCAGTTGCTTCAATGAAGCAAGAAGACGAGCTTCTTTTACAAATAAAAGAATCAACAAAAAAATATGAGATTGCACCACAGGATGCACGAATAGATTCTGTTTGGAAAACCGTTCCTGCATATAACGGCCTGAAAGTAAATATTGATGATTCGTATAAAGCCATGAAGAAGGAGGGCGTGTTCGATAAGGATAAGCTGGTATTTCAGCAGGTCCCTGCAAAGATACATATGGAGGATCTGGATCCGGCTCCCATTTACCGGGCTCATCCCGAAAAGCCAGTGGTTTCATTTTTAATCAATGTGGCCTGGGGGAATGAATACTTACAAGATATGTTGGCCGTGTTAAAAAAGAATAATGTCAAGGCCACTTTTTTCCTTGAAGGTAATTGGACCAAGAAAAATCCTGAATTGGCCAAGATGATTAAGGGTGGCGGGCATGAAATTGGAAATCATTCTTATTCACATCCAGATATGAAGAACATATCCGCACAAGCTACACGTGAGGAAATTCGCAAAACGAATGAAGTCATTGAAGCGGTGACAGGTTTGAAAATGAAATGGTTCGCACCGCCAAGTGGAAGCTACCGGGATGAAACGGTGAAAATCGCGGATTCTTTCGGTATGGAGACCGCCATGTGGAGTGTGGATACGATTGACTGGCAAAAGCCAAGCCCTGAAGTCCTTCAACAAAGAGTGCTTTCTAAGGTACACCCTGGAGCATTTATATTGATGCATCCGACTGAATCTACTGCAAAATCATTGGAAACGTTAATAATTGAAATAAAAAAGAAAGATTTAGATGTTGTTACCGTTTCAGAAGCAGTAGATGAAGAGCGATCGAATCCATAATGTATTAGTAACGATAGCAGCATAGAATGATTGGGAGGAATGTTAGTTGATTAAGAAATACACGTGTCAAAATGGAGTTAGAATTGTATTGGAAAATATTCCAACTGTACGTTCAGCAGCAATTGGAGTATGGATCAAAACAGGTTCAAGAAATGAAACACCAGAATTGAATGGGGTTTCACATTTCCTGGAGCATATGTTCTTCAAAGGGACAACTACGAGAAATGCGCGTGAAATTGCCGAGTCGTTCGATAGTATTGGTGGACAGGTGAATGCATTCACTTCAAAAGAATATACATGCTATTATGCTAAAGTAATGGATAACCATGCAAGTTATGCGCTTGAAATCCTTGCTGATATGTTCTTCAACTCAACATTTGATGGGGAAGAATTGAAAAAAGAAAAAAATGTCGTCTATGAAGAAATCAAAATGTACGAAGACACACCCGATGACATTGTCCATGACCTCTTAAGCAAGGCGGTATATGAAAACCACCCCCTTGGTTATCCAATACTAGGGACGGAAAATACGCTTGAAACTTTCAATAGTGATACATTAAAAAAATACGTCCATGACATGTATACACCCGATAAAGTAGTCGTGTCCATTGCTGGGAATGTGGATGAAAAATTGATCAAGGAAGTCGAAAGCTACTTTGGCTCGTATCAAGGAGGGGAAGACCGTCTTGAATTGGTCAAACCTTCCTTCCATGAAAATAGGATCACCCGTAAAAAAGATACGGAACAAGCCCACTTATGCCTAGGTTATAACGGATTGGAAATCGGCAATGATAAAACATACAGCCTGATTACCTTGAATAATATTCTTGGAGGAAGCATGAGCAGCCGCCTATTCCAGGACGTCAGGGAGCAACGCGGCCTAGCCTATTCCGTTTACTCTTATCATTCCAGCTATCAAGATAGCGGTATGGTGACAGTATATGGGGGGACAGGCACAAATCAGCTTGACAGCCTGTATGAAACCATTCAGGAAACATTGGATACTTTAAAAAGGGATGGCATAACGGAAAAGGAATTACGGAATAGTAAAGAGCAGCTTAAAGGAAGCTTGATGCTCAGCCTTGAAAGCACGAATAGCCGCATGAGCCGGAACGGAAAAAATGAGCTTATGTTGGGTGAGCACCGTTCACTAGATGATATCATCATCAAGATCGACGAAGTGACAGAGGATACCGTCAATGAATTGGCTAATCAGATCTTTACGAAACATTCCTTGTCATTAGTGAGCCCGCTGGAAAACTGGGACAAATAATTACGAAAAAGTCTGGACCTTCCTTTTATTAAGGGGAGGTCAGGCTTTTTTTTGAAGGAGTGAGGGTCCAGTATCATGGACAATATTTGGATAAATGCCTTCTAAGTTTACCTTTTTCGGATATAGATTGAATAGAAGGCGAAAAAGGGGGAACCAAATTTGAGGTTAAGTGAACTGAGCGGTAAGGAAATAGTCGATGTGAATAGGGCGGAAAGATTAGGAATCCTTGGTCAGACGGATTTGGAAATAGATGAAACTGGACAAATTACCTCGTTGATCATCCCATCTGTCAAATGGTTCGGCCTTTTAAGGAATGGCAGTGAAATAAGAGTGCCATGGGAACATATAAAAAAAATCGGTGCGGATATGGTCATCATTGATTTTCAGGAAGGACTTTCACTTAAAGACGGAGAGCAAATGGACGGATAATGAAGCTCGTGCCATTCTCCCTGGAACTTCTCGAAATGCACTCACGCAAACGCCTTAGCTGGTTATAGCTATGGCGTTTTTTCTTTTCTTATCACCGTTTTTTAAGTAAAAACATAAGATGGCAGGGTAACTAGAGAATGTAGCAAAAACCGAATTGCTTCCTGAAGGAATTATCATGAGGCAAGGAATGTTTAGGATCTTTTATATAAAGAAGGTGACGGTTTTAATGCTCACAGGCATGCAAATCGCTGTAATTGGTGGAGATGCGCGTCAGCTTGAAGTTGTCCGTAAACTGACGGAGCTTGATGCAAAGCTATTATTGGTAGGTTTTGAACAGCTCGACCATGCTTTTACCGGAGCGGTTAAGGAAAAAATGGAAGATATAAACTTCAAGGAATTAGATTCAGTTATTTTACCTGTCCGGGGCACGGATTCAGATGGGAAAGTAGAAACGATCTTTTCCAGTGAAGAGGTTGTTTTGACTGAAGAAATGATAAAAAATACCCCGGCACATTGCACTTTTTATGCAGGAATCAGTAACGATTACCTTGATGAGATATTCAAGAAAGTGGATCGCAAACTCGTTTTATTGTTCGAACGTGATGATGTGGCTATTTATAATTCGATTCCCACTGTTGAGGGTGCAATCATGATGGCCATTCAACATACGGATTTTACTATCCATGGATCGAATGTAGCCGTTCTCGGGCTGGGAAGGGTCGGGATGAGTGTAGCCCGGTCATTCCATGCACTTGGAGCAAAAGTGAAGGTGGGGGCAAGAAAAAGCGAAGATATTGCGAGGATCAGTGAAATGGCATTAGCCCCTTTTCATTTAAATGACCTTGCTGCAGAAATGAAAGATGTTGATATATGCATCAATACGATCCCTTTTCCGATAATTACCGCAAAAGTCATAGCTAATATGCCCGTTCATACATTAATCATCGACCTTGCTTCAAAACCGGGGGGGACTGACTTTCGTTACGCTGAAAAAAGGGGAATCAAGGCGCTGTTGGCACCGAGCCTACCGGGCATAGTTGCCCCGAAAACAGCTGGTCAAATATTAGCGAATGCACTGGGACTATTGATTCAAGGCGAGTTCTTGAAAAGGAAGGGGAAAATGATATGAGTCTCAAAGGTAAACGGATTGGCTTCGGATTAACCGGATCACACTGCACATATGATGAAGTTTTTCCGGAAATAGAAAAACTTGTAAATGAAGGTGCGGAAGTCATCCCAATCGTAACATCGACTGTACAAAACACGGAAACCCGTTTTGGAAAGGGCGAGGATTGGGTCGAAAGAATAGAAAAATTGACGGGGAACCATGTCGTTGATACAATCGTCAAAGCAGAGCCTTTAGGACCTAAATTGCCGCTTGATTGCATGGTGATCGCTCCTTTAACGGGTAACTCAATGAGTAAAATGGCAAATGCTCTTACCGATTCGCCAGTACTTATGGCTGCAAAGGCGACGATGAGAAATCACCGTCCAGTCGTGGTCGCAATATCAACAAATGATGCACTTGGGTTAAATGGTGTCAATCTAATGAGGCTGATGGCAGCTAAAGATATTTATTTCGTTCCATATGGCCAGGATAATCCCACAGGCAAACCAAGTTCCATGGTTGCAAGGATGAGCATGATAAGGGATACGATCATGGCGGCACTGGAAAGGGAACAAATTCAACCTGTCATCGTCGAAAGGTTCAAGGATGATTTAGCCTGAACAAGTATTTCTGACTCGATCCGCTTTCTATCGACTGACATATATGCATAAATTTGTAGGTTGAAGTTATAAAAACCCACTCCACTACCAGAATATTTTGTTAAAGTGCGACCCTTTGGAATGTTAATGTGATAAAATAAATGATATTCTGAACAAGAAGTAGTAAATCCAATAAATAACTAATTTAAGAGATAGAAAAGGAGTATGTATAAATGACTGAGACACAGGGATTGCATATTGCAGTTGTGGGAGCAACTGGAGCAGTAGGACAACAAATGATTTCAACACTCGAACAAAGGAACTTACCGATTAAGAAAATCATCTTTTTATCATCGGCTCGTTCCGCTGGAATCAAACTTACTTTTAAGGGCGAAGAAATCGAAGTGCAGGAAGCAAAACCTGAAAGCTTTGAGGGCATCGATATCGCTTTATTCAGTGCTGGAGGAAGCGTGTCTAAGGAATTGGCTCCAGAAGCAGTGAAACGCGGTGCGATAGTTGTCGATAATACGAGCGCATTCCGCATGGATGAAAATGTGCCGCTAGTCGTTCCTGAAGTAAATGAAGAAGACTTGAAGCAGCATAATGGGATCATTGCAAACCCGAATTGTTCAACTATCCAAATGGTTGTGGCATTAGAACCTGTCCGCAAGGCATACGGCTTATCAAAAATTGTTGTTTCTACCTATCAGGCTGTTTCGGGTGCAGGTGCAGCAGCGATAAATGAATTAAAGGAACAAGCTCGCGACTTGCTTGATGAAAAAGAAATCGATCCGAAAATTTTACCGGTAAAAGGAGACGAAAAGCATTATCAAATCGCTTTTAACGTCATTCCCCAAATTGATAAATTCCAAGATAACGGGTACACATTCGAAGAGATGAAAATGATTAATGAAACTAAGAAAATCATGCATATGCAAGACCTTCCAGTGGCCGCAACTTGCGTGAGGCTTCCTGTAGTAACAGGTCATTCGGAATCTGTATACATTGAAGTTGAAAAAGAAGGCATAGCGGCCTCTCAAATCAAGGAGTTAATGAGAAAAGCACCTGGAGTAGTGTTAGAAGATGAACCGGAACAACAAGTTTACCCAACACCTGCTTCATCCGTCGGCAAGAATGATGTATTCGTCGGTCGGATTCGCAAAGATTTGGATGAAGATAAAGGCTTCCATTTATGGGTGGTTTCCGATAATCTATTAAAAGGTGCAGCTTGGAATTCCGTTCAAATTGCTGAAAGCCTTTTAAAATTAGGTTTGGTTACCGTTAAGTAATAATTTATTCTTAATGAACTCAACAGAAAATTAATTCCAATAGGATAGAGAGTCTTTGTCAGCTTCCCGGATCGGGGAGCTGGCTTATATTTGGGGTGCATATTATGAAAATTATCGTCCAGAAATACGGTGGGACATCCGTTCGTGATGAGGAAAGCCGTTCATTTGCCAAGGGGCATATCGAAAAAGCCATTAAAGAAGGCTATAAAGTGGTGGTTGTGGTTTCAGCAATGGGAAGAAAAGGCGATCCTTATGCAACGGATACCTTACTTTCCCTTGTAAATGGAGCGAAAGCCAGCCTTTCAAAACGGGAACAGGATTTACTTATGTCTGTCGGAGAAACGATATCATCTGTTGTATTTACGAACATGCTCTTGGAACATGGTATTGATGCGGTCGCTTATACTGGAGCGCAAGCAGGATTCTTGACGAATACCGACTATTCCAGTGCGAAAATAATCGAAATGAAATGCGATCGCCTCATGAAAGAACTTGAGGTGAAGGATGTTGTCGTTGTAGCAGGTTTCCAGGGAGCTGCTAAAAATGGTGACATCACGACCATCGGCCGTGGTGGAAGTGATACTTCAGCAGCTGCATTAGGTGCCGCATTGCAGGCTGAACGGGTCGATATTTTTACGGATGTGGAAGGAATCATGACAGCAGATCCACGGATCGCCGATCAAGCTCGTCCATTATCAATCGTTTCATATACGGAAGTTTGCAACATGGCATATCAAGGAGCGAAGGTCATTCATCCGAGAGCTGTTGAAATTGCGATGCAGGCGAAAGTCCCGATTCGGATACGGTCAACATATAGCGAAGGTTTGGGAACCCTAGTTACAAGCATGAACAAGGGAAGCCAGGGTAGTGACATACGTGAAAGGCTTGTAACCGGGATTGCCCATGTACCAAAGATCACTCAAATCAAGGTCCGTGCGAAAAAAGATCAATATAATCTTCAGGCTGAAGTTTTCAAAGCGATGGCCAATGCATCCATTTCAGTGGACTTTATAAATATATATCCAAGTGGTGTAGTTTATACCGTTTCGGAAGAGACGACAGAACTTGCCCTCTCGATTTTGGCCGAGCTTGGTCATGAACCGGTCATTGAAAGGAATTGTGCCAAGGTATCAGTAGTCGGTGCAGGCATTAATGGAGTACCAGGCGTTGCAGCGAAGATTGTCACAGCGCTTTCCGAAAAGGAAATTGCCATTCTCCAGTCAGCTGACAGCCATACGACAATTTGGGTACTCGTAAAAGAAGAAGATTTAATAGAAGCCGTTAATTCCCTGCACTATGCATTTCAATTGCATGAAAGGGAAGTCCAATAATCAGGTTTTTTAATAAATAAAGGTTTTAAAAATTAAAGAGGTGTTAGATGATGATATTTGGTAGAGTATCAACCGCGATGGTCACCCCTTTCGATAGCAAGGGAAATGTTGATTTTCAAAAGACGACTACATTGGTTAATTACTTATTAACCAATGGAACCGATTCGCTTGTGCTTTCGGGAACGACAGGGGAATCTCCAACTTTATCTTCGGAGGAGAAAATCGCGTTATTGCGTCATGTTTCTAAGGTTGTTGACAAACGTGTGCCCATCATCATGGGTACAGGAAGCAACAATACGTATGCTTCCATCGAGTTGACAAAAAAAGCGGAACAAAATGGGGCAGATGCGATAATGTTGGTTGCCCCGTATTATAGTAAAACGAATCAAGAAGGTCTGTACCAGCATTTTAAGGCTATTGCAGCCAGTACGACGCTTCCTGTAATGGTATATAATATCCCTGGGCGAGCTTCAGTTAACATTGAACCGGAAACGATCATCCGCCTTTCAAAAATTCCTAATATCGTAGCCGTTAAGGAAGCGAGCGGGGATTTAAATGCTATGACCCAAATCATAGCTGGAACGGATGAAGATTTTGCATTATATAGCGGGGACGACGCTTTAACACTCCCGGTATTGGCGATTGGTGGTGTGGGTGTAGTATCGGTTGCTTCACATATTGCTGGCAATGAGTTGCAGAAAATAGTGGAGGCCTTCATCAGTGGGAACTTGAAAGAGGCAGCCCGGCTGCATCAGGATCTGTTACCGATTATAAAAGGTTTGTTTGCAGCGCCAAGCCCTGCACCTGTCAAAACAGCGCTTCAGTTATATGGAATTGACGTCGGATCGGTGAGACTTCCAATCGTGCCATTGACCGAGCAGGAACGCCTGGCATTAACCAAGGTATTAAAAAAATAAAAAGACACGGAACAAGCTGATCGATGAAGATTGGCTTGTTTTTACATAATGATGTATATGAATGGGATATACTTTCCGATTTCGGGATGAAAATATTGAATTTTTTTATGATCAATCGAAACTGGTAAAAGTACAAAGGATCTCTTACATAATGGGTTGTTTTTTTGAATTAAATGAAAAAGTCCCTTTGAAAATGGTAAGTGTTGTCATGTTTTTTGAACATCGGTTATAATGAAATCATTGGGAAATTATGAACGGGATTTTTTAAGGAGGATATTCGATTGGGTAAAGATAAAAATAATGGAATAAAAGTGATTTCTCTTGGAGGACAAGGGGAGCTTGGTAAAAATATGTACGTCGTTGAGGTGAATGAGGACATCTATCTTCTTGATGCAGGTTTAATGTTGCCGGAAGACGAAATGCTCGGAATCGATGCGGTAATCCCTGATATTTCTTATTTGATGGATAATAAGGAACGGGTGCAGGGGATATTCATTACCCATGGTCATGAAGACCATATGGGAGCGCTTGCTTATGTCTTGAAATACTTACCAGCTCCTGTTTATGGAACAAAGCTTACACTTGCTTTAATCAAAACGAAATTAAAGGAAGATGGCTTTAACGGCAGGGCAACATTCACTGAAATCGATTCGGATTCCCTTTTAAGTTTCCCTCAAGCAGCCGTGTCTTTTTTCCGGACTAACCATAGTATTCCCGATTCCGTCGGAGTCGTGATCCACACTCGCGAAGGTGCAATCGTTTATACAGGGGATTTCAAATTCGACCAAGCAGCAACAGAACTATATAAACCGGAAATCGGTAAAATGGCCGGTATCGGTGAAGAAGGTGTCCTATGCTTGCTTTCGGATAGTACTGGTGCCGAGAGGCCAGGTTATACGACATCGGAAGCAGTTGTGGCCAAAGATATTACAGAGGCTTTCCACGCTGCCTCCGGAAGGATAATCGTTGCGTGCTTCGCTTCGAACATCAACCGGATTCAACATGTTTTCAATGCAGCGGCAGCAAGTCGCAGAAAAGTGGCAGTTGTAGGAAAAAGCCTGCAACGCGTGTATGAAACAGCCCTGAATCTTGGCTACTTAAAGGTCGAGGAAGAGCTGATAATCCCAATTAATGAAATTGGCCAGTATGAGGACCGTGAAATCGTCGTGTTATCGACAGGTCATCAGGGGGAACCAATTGCGGCACTTCAAAAAATGGCAAAACAGACCCACAAGCAGGTAACGATCAAAAAGGGAGACACAGTTTTGATCAGTGCATCACCCCTGCAGGGCGGTGAACTTATTTTATCCAAAACCGTCGATTTGCTATACAGGGTAGGTGCTGAAGTGGTATCTGCTAACAAATATAAAGTGCACGTAACAGGGCATGGCAGCCAGGAAGAACTTAAAATGATGATCAATTTGATGAATCCTAAATTCTTAATCCCCGTACATGGGGAATACCGCCATTTATATGCCCATCAAAAGGTTGGGATTGCTGCGGGAATAAAGCGTGAAAACATCATAATTGCCGAAAAAGGGGATGTCATCGAACTAAAGGGAAATAAAATGGGTCTTTCTGGAAAAGTTTCTGCAGGAAATATCCTGATAGATGGCAGCGGCGTTGGAGATGTGGGTAATATCGTTCTCCGTGATCGGCGCTTATTATCCCAGGATGGCATTTTGATTGTGGTTGTCACGTTGAACCGTCAGGATAAAAGCATTGCAGCGGGCCCTGAAATCATTTCAAGGGGCTTCGTATATGTTCGCGAATCAGAAAAAATGATTGCGGAAGCAACTGAAATAGTAAGTGAAATCGTAAAGAAAAATGGATCGCGCCAACCTTTTGATTGGTCCACGCTGAAGCAGGAAATGCGTGATGCGTTAAACCAATTCTTCTATGAAAAAACGAAACGCCGTCCAATGATTTTACCGATCATCATGGAATATTAAGTAAGGGACCCCTGATTTGAACAGTCAGGGGTTCTTTTTTGTGACTCTTATATCTTGAAGAATGAAGTCCGAGACTCGAGACATAATAAAGCTATAGGCTAAAAGAGAAAGGGGTTGGCATAGTGGATAATGCACCATTACCAAATGAAAATGAAGGCAAGCAGGAAGGTAAGAACTCAACTTTAATCGAAAAGATCCAGCAGCTGGGGGCTACTAATGTTCCGCAACTATCTCAAGACTCAAAAATCCATTGTTTGACGATCATTGGACAAATTGAAGGACATATGCAGCTGCCGCCTCAAAATAAAACGACCAAATATGAACATGTTATTCCACAAATTGTGGCAATTGAACAAAATCCCAATATAGAGGGGCTGCTTGTCATATTAAATACAGTCGGAGGGGATGTCGAAGCGGGACTGGCCATCGCCGAAATGCTGGCTTCGCTATCAAAGCCATCCGTCTCGATAGTACTTGGGGGAGGTCACTCGATCGGTGTGCCGATTGCGGTTTCGTGTGACCATAGCTATATAGCAGAGACAGCAACGATGACGATTCATCCAATTCGTTTGACAGGATTAGTCATTGGCGTGCCTCAAACCTTTGAATACCTGGATAAAATGCAGGAAAGAGTCATTAAATTTGTTACGCGCCACTCCAACGTTACGGAAGAAAGTTTTAAGGATTTAATGTTTGCTAAAGGAAACTTAACCCGTGATATCGGCACGAATGTAATTGGGGCCGAGGCAGTTGAAATCGGTATGATCGATGAAGTAGGAGGAGTAGGCCAGGCCATGAGAAAGCTAAATAGCTTCATGGAAGAAAGAAGGCCAAAAATTGCCGGGGAAGAGGAGGGGCTTCTGCAATGACACTTTATACGATCGTTCCTGAAGAAATAATTTTCCCTCATCACCATGAGAAGACGGCAAATTTAATAGAAATGATCTACAATGGTGTACATGTGATGGTTGAACATGACGGTGGCCGCACGTTTCGCATTGATCGAATCGTCAGCACGGACCCTGAAGATTATATGAATGTACACATTCAGCCGGGGGCTGTCATAAATGTGTTCGAACATATGAATCCTTAGTAAAAACGACTAACTGAGGTAAATTATGATATACTGGAATGAAAATCAGCAGCCGCTTGGCTGCTTTATTCATTATATGGGCAAAATGTCCCCTTAAGAATAAATGGTGTTATATCAAGGACAGGGTCATGTTTATTTGGTATAATCAGTGGCGAACGTTTGTTTCATGAAGGGAAATCATGTAGTGATGTTGAATAGGAAAGTTAGAATAGTTTCATGAAGAATCAGGTGATATTATGGCAAAGAAGAAACGCAGAAAAAAGAATGGTACAGAGAAGTTAAAACTAACGCTTAAATATGAATTGATTGGCCTCACTTTAATAGGTTTGGCCATCATTGCCATTGCCAAGCTTGGAGCAGTGGGAAACGGGACGGTCTTTTTAATCCGCTTTTTCATGGGGGAATGGTATATCCTCTTTTTGTTGGGAGCAATTGCAGCTGGGTTCTATTTGATGATAAAGAGGGAGGTCCCTTACCTGTTGAAACGGCAATTGGTCGGGATGTACTTCCTTGTCGCGAGCATGCTCCTATTAAGTCATGTGACACTGTTTAACATGCTTGCAGATGGAGGACCGTTCACGAAACCCAGCGTCATTTCGAATACCTGGGAACTATTCTGGATGGAAGTGACCGGCAAGGCCAGCTCAAAGGACCTTGGGGGCGGCATGATTGGAGCGATATTATTTGCAGCCTCATACTTTTTATTCGACGAAGCCGGATCGAAAATCGTTTCATTCCTTTTTATCATTGTAGGTGCCGTCCTATTGACCGGGAAAACGTTAGGTGAAACCCTCGGGAAGTTTTTCATGAGTCTTGGCGGCTTTTTCAAAAAGCAATGGTCCGCATTCAGAGATGATATGAAAACGTGGAATGAAGACAAAAAAGAAAAGAAAAAGAATCCCGTGAAAAAGAAGAAACGGGAAAAAGAACCGGCGGAAGAAACGGATCAGCCCCTTCTTCACGAAGAGGAAACACAGCAAATGGCGACGGAGCGGATCATTTCCAGCTTTGCTGATAAAGCCTATAGCGACGAAGACGAAATAATTCCGGCCGTTACGGGACCTGCAGCAGATAATGCAGAGGAACAGGATGATGCCGTTCCGCCTATGAATTTTACGGAAGTGGAGAATAAAGAATATCTTTTACCGCCTCTTTCTCTGTTATTGCAGCCCAAAAAAACGGACCAAAGCGGAGAATACCAATTGATCCACGAAAATGCGGCTAAGCTTGAGCGCACCTTTCATAGCTTTGGAGTGAAAGCGAGGGTCACCCAAGTTCACTTAGGCCCAGCCGTAACCAAATACGAAGTACATCCGGACGTAGGGGTGAAGGTAAGTAAAATTGTCAGCCTATCCGATGACTTGGCCCTTGCACTTGCCGCAAAGGATATTAGGATCGAAGCCCCGATTCCCGGAAAATCGGCAATCGGAATAGAAGTACCTAACTCCGAAGTGGCGATGGTGTCATTAAGGGAAGTTTTAGAGGCCAAAGAAGTTGACAAGCCTGACGCAAAACTGCAAATAGGCTTAGGGCGAAATATTTCTGGTGAAGCGGTTAAGGCGGAGCTCAATAAAATGCCGCATTTACTAGTGGCTGGTGCTACTGGCAGCGGGAAATCCGTTTGTATCAATGGGATTATCACGAGTATTCTGATGCGGGCAAAACCGCATGAAGTGAAAATGATGATGATCGATCCAAAAATGGTGGAGCTGAATGTCTATAATGGAATTCCCCACTTACTCGCACCTGTAGTGACAAATCCAAAGAAAGCTGCACAGGCTTTGCAAAAAGTGGTCAGTGAAATGGAAAGGCGGTATGAGCTATTTTCCCATTCCGGTACGCGTAATATTGAAGGCTACAATGATTATATTAACCGGTATAACATCGAAGAAGATGCCAAACAACCGCTCTTGCCTTATATCGTAGTCATAGTCGATGAGCTGGCGGATTTGATGATGGTCGCCTCAAATGATGTAGAGGATGCCATCACACGGCTTGCACAAATGGCACGTGCCGCTGGCATACACTTGATAATTGCCACTCAGCGGCCATCAGTAGATGTAATTACAGGGGTCATTAAAGCGAACATCCCATCTCGGATTGCTTTTAGTGTCTCATCAATGACCGATTCGAGAACGATCCTCGACATGGGCGGAGCCGAAAAACTGTTAGGCCGGGGTGACATGCTCTTCCTGCCTTCAGGAGCTTCGAAACCGGTCCGCGTCCAAGGGGCCTTTTTATCCGACAATGAAGTCGAGGAAGTTGTCACATATGTCATTTCACAGCAAAAAGCACAATATAACGAAGAGATGATACCGGATGAAATTGCAGAAACTTCAAATGGTGAAGTCGAAGATGATTTATACGCGGATGCGGTGTCCTTGATCGTTGAAATGCAGACTGCATCTGTTTCCATGCTACAGCGCCGCTTCCGGATTGGCTATACGCGGGCAGCGAGGTTGATTGATGAAATGGAAGCGAGGGGAATTGTCGGTCCATATGAAGGCAGTAAACCACGAAATGTATTGGTAACTATAGATGAACAAGATGAGGCGCATTCATCATAGGTAAAAAAAACCGGGCAGCAGCCCGGTTTTTTAATTATTCATCGCCTCGTCTAAATGTTTAAGGCAGAAGTCGGTAATCATCGCTTCTTCATCTTCTTCCAAATCGAATTCGAGTGCGCCTTCGTTCCCTTTTTCAAAAATATCATATTTAATCAATTTGCCTATTTGCTCTTCCATAGCAAAAAGCACCCGGATATATAAACCATTTTCTGAAAAGAGCTCATCCTCTTCAGGCACTTCGATATCCAAGAACAACTCGTACCGCTCCCCGGACAAAATACCAAATGGATCATTCAATTTTTCAATCGTGTATTCTGTAATCTTTAACATCTTGTGTACATCCCTTCAAAGAAGATAAATCCTATTATACAGGAAAATAGCATCTTGAACATAGCTGCCGTCATTTGCATTTTCAAAAAAAAATTATTTGATTTAGGAGAATAATCGTACAAATCCCGCGGCCGCATCTAGATTGAAAGACACAGGGAAGGGTAATTTCTCCTAAATTCTTTTAAAGTAAATAGTAAAACACTATTTATTTATATCAAAAAAAATGTTATATTATTTTCGATTAGTAGGAATGATTCAACATCAGAGGTCTGATGTCTTAAGAAATTAGCTGGGGGAAACTGTATGTCAATAAAATCAGATAGTCGACATTTATATTTGCAGGTCATTGATTACCTGAAGCAGGATATTGAAGCAGGAGTCTATCAGGAAAATGAAAAATTCCCTTCAGAATTCGATCTTGCGAAAAAATTGGGAGTGAGTAGGGCGACACTTCGAGAAGCGCTGCGAATTTTGGAAGAAGAAAGCATCATCATTCGCCGCCATGGAGTTGGGACTTTCGTCAATCCGAAACCTCGGTTCACTTCAGGTATCGAGCAATTAAAAAGTGTCACGAACATGATTGAAGAGGCAGGAATGAAGCCGGGTACGATTTTCTTAAGCTCGACGGCCCAAGAACCTACAGAAGAGGATATACGCAGGTTTTCTTGTTCGACAGATGAACGCATCGTCATCATCGAGCGAGTAAGGACAGCGAATGGGGAGCCAGTTGTCTACTGTATTGACAAAATTCCTGAATCTATTCTATCAGAAAATTTTGACCGTAATGATGAGTCTCTTTTTGATATTTTGGAAAGAGATGCGCATCGAAAAATTACACATGCCGTAGCGGAGATTGAGCCTATTGGATATCATGAGAAAGTTTCTCCTATCCTTAAATGCTCGCCAGAAGCCGCACTACTCGTTCTAAAGCAGATGCATCTGGATGATTGGGACCAGCCTATCCTGTATTCTGTTAATTACTTCAAAGCCAATATGTTCAGCTTTCATGTTCTTCGTAAACGTGTGTAGGCCTTGATCTGCATACGGGTGAATGCAAGCGTTTGTTTCGATTCAAGTCGAATCAAACGTATGCAAAAAAACGAGAAGTGAAAACGCAAACATGAATGACTTTTCAGAACATTCCTGCTCAAAAAACTATGTAAATTAGGGGGATAAAAATTGAAAAAGCGCAAATTGGGTCTAGCTCTTTCACTTGTTCTTGCAGCCGGTACGCTATTGGGGGCATGTGGTAATTCAGAGAATGATGATAAAGAATCTTCAAATGGGAAAAACAAAGACAACTTCACTGTTGCGATGGTAACTGATACTGGCGGCGTGGATGACGAGTCATTCAACCAATCCGCTTGGAAGGGCATTCAGGAATTCGGTAAGGATAATGGGCTGGAAAAAGGTAAAGATGGCTACAACTACCTGCAATCTAAATCTGATGCCGATTACGCTAAGAATCTGAATACGCTTGTACGTGAAGATTACCAACTAATCTACGGTATCGGTTTTCTTTTAGCTGAAGCTGTTGGTGAAGTGGCTGACCAACGTCCCGATTCACACTTTGCCATCGTGGATACAGTAGTAGACAAAAAGAATGTAGCCAGCATTAATTTTAAAGAGCAGCAAGGTTCATTCCTTGTAGGTGTAATTGCCGGAATGCAAACGAAAACAAACAAAGTCGGGTTTATCGGCGGAGTTGAATCTGAATTAATCAAGAAATTCGAAGTTGGCTTTAAGGCTGGGGTTTTATCTGTAAATCCGGATGCGAAAGTAGAAGTTAAATATGCCGGAGATTTCAATAAAGCTGATATCGGTAAATCCACAGCAGGCTCCATGTATTCTTCAGGTATCGATATTATTTATCATGCTGCTGGCGGAACTGGAAAAGGTGTATTCACCGAAGCAGTCGAGCAAAAGCAAAAAGATCCTAAGAGAGAAATCTATGTTATCGGTGTAGATAGCGACCAAGCTAAATTAG
This sequence comes from Peribacillus sp. NPDC096448, assembly GCF_044762675.1. Classification (NCBI taxonomy): domain Bacteria; kingdom Bacillati; phylum Bacillota; class Bacilli; order Caryophanales; family Bacillaceae; genus Peribacillus; species Peribacillus sp. NPDC096448. The sequence continues at coordinate 319,119 of NZ_JBIWEU010000004.1, forward strand.
GGGCAGTTCCTGGAACTGACGACAACATCACACTGACTTCCATGCTAAAACGTGTTGACGTGGCAGTTAAAGACCTTTCCGAGAAAGCGAAAGAAGGAAACTTCCCAGGCGGAAAAGTAATTGAGTACGGTATCGAAGAAAATGGTGTAGGCATTTCCGATACAAAAGATAACGTAACAGAAGAATCTTTAAAAGCGGTCGAAGAATGGACAGAAAAAATTAAATCAGGTGAATTCGTAGTTCCGGGTACTGATGAAGAATTCGAAAAACTTGGTTTATAAGCTGCAATACCAGAAAGAATAGGGAGGCAGGATTGCCCTCTATTCTTTCTTTTCCAAATCGCGCTTTGCAACTGAAAAATATCGAATGAAAAACTATGAAAGAATCGTAGTTTTTCATTTGGTTTTTTTAAAAAATCAATAAGCTAGTAGAAGCACTTAAATGATTTAAGAATATTTACACTCATTTTAGGAGTTGATAATACGTGGAATATGTAATTGAGATGCTTAATATCCGTAAGGAATTCCCCGGCATCGTCGCAAATGATAACGTTACACTTCAGGTTAAAAAAGGGGAGATTCACGCATTATTAGGTGAAAATGGCGCGGGTAAATCCACTTTGATGAATGTTTTATTCGGCTTATACCAGCCTGAGCAAGGAGAAATCCGTGTGAATGGCAAGCCAGTCAAGATCACCAGTCCCAACATTGCCAATGATTTAGGGATTGGGATGGTCCATCAGCATTTTATGCTCGTTGACCCTTTTACAGTAACGGAAAATATCATTTTAGGAAAAGAACCTTCAAAAGCGGGTAAGATAGATTTAAAAGAAGCGAGCGAGGAAGTTAGGAAACTATCGGAACAATATCAGCTTCGTGTTGACCCTTATGCGAAAATTGCCGATATTTCAATAGGGATGCAACAGCGTGTCGAGATTCTTAAGACGCTTTACCGTGGAGCGGAAATATTGATTTTTGATGAACCGACCGCTGTATTGACTCCTCAAGAAATCAAGGAATTGATTTATATTATGAAAGCCCTTATCAAAGAGGGGAAATCTATCATTTTAATCACACACAAACTTAAGGAAATCATGGAGGTTTGTGACCGGGTAACGGTTATACGCAAAGGGCAGGGAATTGGTACAGTGAATGTCAACGAAACGAATCCTAACGAATTGGCCAGCTTAATGGTCGGTAGGGAAGTTCTATTCAAGACGGAAAAAACGGGAGCTACTCCTTCGGATGTAGTTCTCGAGGTTCGGGAACTGGAAGTCAAGGATTCCCGGGGCGTTTCAGCTGTTCGGAACTTGGATTTAACTGTCCGTGCAGGAGAAATTGTCGGTATCGCCGGTGTAGATGGAAATGGTCAATCCGAACTAATTGAAGCATTGGCCGGCCTAAGGAAGACAACAGCAGGTTCGATAAAGCTAAATGGAAAAGAGATCAGGAATCTGAAGCCGCGTAAAATCACTGAAGCAGGTGTCGGCCATATTCCAGAAGACAGGCATAAGCATGGTTTGGTTCTCGATTACAGCATTGGGGAAAATATTGTCTTGCAAACCTACTATCAAAAGCCTTTTTCAAAAGCCGGTATCTTGAACTCAAAGAAAATATTTGAAAAAGCGCGTTCGTTGATCAAAAGCTACGATGTTCGAACTCCTAGTGAATATACCCCGGCAAGGGCTCTTTCTGGCGGGAATCAGCAAAAAGCGATCATTGGCCGGGAAGTTGATAGGAACCCGGATTTATTGATTGCCGCACAGCCAACACGGGGGCTTGATGTAGGAGCGATCGAGTTTATCCATAAACGTCTAATTGAACAGCGTGATGCAGGAAAAGCGGTACTTCTCATATCATTTGAATTGGAAGAAATCATGAATGTTAGCGATAGAATTGCCGTTATATATGAAGGGGAAATCGTCGCGATTGTCGATCCGAAAGAAACGACTGAACAGGAGCTTGGCCTTCTTATGGCCGGCAGTAAACGGACGGAAGCAGGTGGAAAACAAAATGTCTAAGTATTTATCTAAATTAACGAGTCCGTTAATAGCAGTTATCCTTGGCTTGGTCGTTGGGGCCATAATCATGTTAGTAAGCGGCTATGACCCAGTTGCCGGCTATGGCTCCATGATAAATGGAATTATTGGGGATTCTTATTATGTAGGGGAATCCGTCAGGACAATCATCCCTTATATCCTTGCTGGTTTGGCAGTGGCTTTTGCTTTTCGTACTGGCCTATTCAATATCGGTGTAGAAGGGCAATTAATTGTAGGCTGGCTGGCGGCAGTTTGGGTCGGAATCGCTTTTGATCTTCCAAGGATCATCCATTTGCCATTTGCCATCTTAGTTGGTGCAGCTGCTGGGGCATTGTGGGCATTTATCCCTGGTTATTTAAAAGCTAAGTTCCGTGTACATGAAGTAATCGTTTCTATCATGTTGAATTATACAGCTTTATATGTGACGAATTATTTAATTAGGAATGTAATGACTGACAAGCTGGATAAAACAGAAAGAATTGCTGATACAGCATCACTGCGGTCTCCTTTTTTTGAAAGCATTACGGATTTTTCCCGCATGCATTGGGGAATAGTGGTAGCGATTATTTGCGTAATCATCATGTGGTTCCTACTTGAAAGGACAAAAACCGGCTTTGAACTGAAAGCTGTAGGTTTCAATCAGCACGCATCCGAATATGCAGGGATGAGTGTCAATAAGAATATCATACTTTCCATGGTTATTTCAGGTGCTTTTGCAGGCCTTGCCGGTGCGATGGAAGGCCTTGGAACTTTCGGTTATGCAGCAGTCAAAGGCGGGTTCACAGGTATGGGCTTTGATGGGATTGCAGTAGCCTTACTAGGGGCGAACACGGCTATTGGTGTTGTGCTGGCAGCCTTATTATTTGGGGGACTGAAAGCCGGGGCCTTAAATATGCCGCTAGAAACCGGAATACCTAGTGAAATTGTAGATATTGTCATAGCATTGATCATTTTCTTCGTTGCTTCCAGTTATTTTATTCGTTGGATTGCCGCTCGATTTAAGAAAGGGGTGAAATAAGTGGATTTTTACCAAGTATTACAAATTATTATTCCATCTATGATAGCTCTAGCTGCACCACTTATTTTTACTTCACTCGGAGGAGTGTTTTCTGAACGGGCTGGTGTCATAAACATCGGTTTAGAAGGTTTGATGGTCATTGGTGCCTTTACAGGGATTGTATTTAACTTAATGTTTGCTGATGTATTTGGGGAATGGACTCCTTGGCTTGCTGTCTTGGCGGCAATGATTGCCGGCTTGCTGTTTTCCATTCTGCACGCTGTGGCATGCATCACATTCAGGGCGGACCAAACGGTTAGTGGGGTAGCCATCAACTTGTTGGCAGTTGGTCTGACCATGTTTTTGGTGAAGTTGATTTTTGACAAAGGTCAAACTGATAGAATCACAGAAACATTCCCAAGGATTGATGTTCCGTTACTAAGTGATATTCCATTTATTGGACCCATCTTTTTCGCAAATGGTTATTACATCGTATATATAGCGATTCTAATATCTTTTGTCGTTTGGTATGTACTTTATAAAACACCATTCGGGTTAAGGATCCGTGCAGTGGGTGAGCATCCCATGGCTGCTGATACGATGGGTGTCAATGTTACGAAAATCCGATACGCCGCCGTTTTATTATCAGGTGCATTTGGAGGTATCGGCGGAGCGATTTATGCTACCATCTTTTCGAATGAATTCAATCATGCGACAATTAATGGTCAAGGTTTCATGGCCATTGCCGCCATGATTTTTGGTAAGTGGCACCCGATCGGGGCAATGGGAGCAGCTTTATTCTTTGGTTTGGCTCAAAGTTTAAGTATCGTTGGCTCGAGCCTTCCCTTCTTCAAGGATATTCCATCCGTTTATCTCTTGATCGCTCCTTATGTTCTGACGATCATTGCTCTAACTGGTTTCATTGGACGTGCTGATGCCCCAAAAGCATCCGGACAGCCATACATCAAAGGGAAAAGATAAGTGTCTAACCGGTCAGCAAACTGTGCTGGCCGGTTTTTTCTTTTGAGATTAAGCCATAAGTGATGGTGAGCTGGTGAAAAACCAAAAAAAGTAGCTGTAACTTGCATGATTTTTCCTTTCACATGTATATTTTAAGTAGATGTTTAAAAGGGTTCCAATCTACAAACAATAAGCTAATAAAGGTGATTTATATAATGAGGAGGATTATTCATGTCTATTGCTTCCGATACAATAACGGAAAAAAGCGGCTACAAGCTTCATGTGGTCCGGACGGATAAATATAAAACGAATACTCTCGTGCTGAAGATGAAAGCCCCGTTGACAAAAGAGGACGTTACATATCGTGCATTGCTGCCATATGTGTTACAAAGCAATACAAGTAAATATCCTACAACACCCGAGCTTCGATCTTATCTTGATGATTTATATGGAGCAGGGTTTTATGTCGATGTAGCTAAAAAAGGAGAATATCAAATCATAAGTTTTACGATCGATATCGTAAATGAAAAATTCCTTAGTGATCCAACCCCCCTTCTCGAAAAGGCATTTGGGCTATTATCAGAGGTGATCTTTAATCCGAAGAAAAACGGCGAAGCCTTTGACTCTAAAACGGTTTCCAATGAAATCCGTTCTTTAAAACAGCGGATTCAATCCATTTCCGATGACAAAATGCGATATTCAGCTACACGCCTTGTAGAGGAAATGTGCAAAAACGAACCATATGCTTTAGAAGCGAGCGGTAATCTTCAAGACTTGGAAACGATAACACCAGAGTCCCTTTTCGCCTACTATAAAAAAATGCTGTCGGAGGATGAAATCGATTTATATGTAATCGGTGACATCGATGAATCGGAAGTGGAGGCACTAGCCGACAAGTATGTGTCGTTGCAAGAACGAGTGCCTGTGAGACTGCCAAGGGAGACGGGCAAGGTAGTGGAGAAGGAAAAAGAAATCATCGAGAATTCGGATGTGAAACAAGGGAAATTGAATATCGGTTATCGAACCCAAGTTGCATACGGTGATCCGGATTATTATGCTCTTCAGCTATTCAATGGGATTTTTGGCGGCTTTTCACATTCGAAACTTTTCATTAATGTCAGGGAGAAAGCCAGCCTTGCTTATTATGCAGCTTCAAGGCTCGAAAGTCATAAAGGACTACTGATGGTCATGGCCGGCATTGAAAATGCCAACTACAAGCAGGCATTGGATATTATTCATGCACAAATGAAGGAAATGAAGCAAGGGAATTTTTCCGATGAAGAACTGGCACAGACAAAGGCGGTCGTTAAGAACCAACTCCTTGAAACCATTGACGTTTCGAGAGGACTTGTGGAAATTTTATATCATAATGTGATTTCCGGGCAGGATATATCACTAGACGAGTGGTTTGCAAAAACAGAGCGGACGACAAAGGAAGAAATCATTGCAGTTGGTCAAAAGATTCAGCTTGATACGATTTATTTCCTAACGGAAGCGGAGGTGCAAGGGTAATGGAAAAAATAGCATTCACTCAATTGAAAGAAGAACTTTTCCATGAAAAAATGGAAAATGGTCTCGAAGTATATATTCTTCCGAAAAGCGGGTTCAATAAATCATTTGCTACTTTCACGACGAATTATGGTTCAATAGACAACCATTTCAAACCATTGAATGAAACTGAATTCTCTAAAGTACCCGATGGGATTGCCCATTTTCTTGAACATAAGCTATTTGAAAAGGAAGATGGTGATGTTTTTCAGCAATTTTCAAAGCAGGGAGCATCGGCAAATGCCTTTACTTCTTTCACCCGTACAGCTTATTTATTTTCGAGCACGTCCGATTTCGATAGGAATCTAACTACCTTAATTGACTTTGTCCAGGATCCTTACTTTTCAGAAAAGACGGTAGAGAAGGAAAAAGGAATCATTGGGCAGGAAATCAACATGTATGATGATAATTCAGACTGGCGGTTATATTTCGGGACCATTGCCAATATGTATCATCAGCATCCAGTGAAAATCGATATTGCCGGAACTGTGGAATCCATTGCAGATATTACGAAAGACATGCTTTATGAATGTTATAATACGTTTTACCATCCCAGTAACATGCTCCTATTCGTTGTAGGACCGGTAGATGTCGAAAGTACCATGAAACTGATTCGGGACAATCAAAATGATAAAGGGTACAACGAACAACCAGCAGTGGAACGTAAATTTGACGAAGAGCCGGAAACCGTTGCCAAGGATAAAGAAGTCTTAAGGATGAATGTCCAGACACCAAAAGTGATGCTGGGCATCAAGGCCATCAATGTGCACCAATCCGGTTTACAGCTTTTGAAAAGGGAATTGGCTACCAATATTTATTTGGAAATGCTATTTGGCAAGAGTTCACCTTTGCATGAGGAACTATATGAGGAAGGGTTGATCGATCAAAGCTTTTCATATGATTATACACAGGAACAAGGTTTCGGGTTTGCGTTAATTGGCGGGGACAGTGCCAAACCTGATGAGTTGACGAAGTCTTTATTCGGTATCCTGCAAAAATCAAAAGCCGGAACCGGCCTGAATGAAGAAAGCCTGCAAAGGACAATCAAGAAAAAAATCGGTTCTTTCCTTCGTTCCCTGAATTCGCCGGAATATATAGCGAATCAATTCACCAGATATGCATTCAATGATATGAACTTGTTCGATGTTGTATCGGTATTGGAAAAACTAACGATCGAAGATATCAGGGAGGTCGCCAAGGACTTAATATCCGATGAACGGATGACAGTCTGTCAGGTACTTCCTAAATAATATAAAAGGGGGCGGGAATGTGGGGAAACGTTTTGCCCTTATTACAGGAGCCAGTGGAGGAATCGGCAGGGAAATCGCTATAAAGCTCGCCGAGGAGAATTACTCACTTTATTTACATTATAACAGCAATGAAGAAGCGATACTTGCCCTGATTGAAGAACTGAAGCCTCATCAAGTCGAACTTATTCCGATTCAAGCGGATTTGGCTGCACCGGAAGGCTACAAGAAATTGGCGGAAAATATTTTTGCCCTCCATGCAATCGTCCTTAATAGTGGCAATAGCTATTACGGGCTTATATCTGACATGGATGAGACAATCGTTACTGAAATGGTACAGCTGCATGTAACGAGCCCTTTCCAATTAACAAAGGAACTGCTTCCAAAGCTTATGTACCAAGAACAGGCTGCCATCGTTGCGGTCACATCGATTTGGGGGCAGACAGGTGCATCTTGTGAAGTATTATATTCAATGGTCAAGGGCAGTCAAAATGCTTTTATCAAGGCGCTTAGCAAAGAAGTATCGCTTAATGGGATCCGGGTGAATGCCGTTGCCCCCGGTGCGATTTCTACTTCCATGCTCGAATCCTTCAGTGCAGAAGATCTGGAAATCATCAAAGGCGACATCCCGATGGGCAGGATGGGGCATTCCAAAGAAGTCGCCGAGGCCGTATACTATTTGCTTTCCGACAAGTCGTCCTATATAACCGGGCAAATTTTAGGTGTAAATGGCGGATGGTATACATGATTTTTTTTTCTAGACATGTATAATTTCCTCGGTTCCTTCACAAAATATCTATGTACTATTTTGAAGGAAAGGGTGACCATTCATGTCTGTACTGGACAATTGGGATCAATGGAAAAACTTCTTAGGCGACAGATTACATCAAGGTGAACAACAAGGTTTGTCAGAAAGCGCTGTTAACAACTTGGCTTATGAAATCGGTGATTACCTGGCTAATCAGGTTGAGCCCCAGAATGATCAAGAGAAAGTGCTAGCTGATCTTTGGTCAGTGGCAAGCGATCAAGAAAAACATGCCATGGCAAGTGTCATGGTCAAGTTAGTCGAGAACAATGGAACGAAGTAAAATATCAATCCAAAAGGCCCTGTTATTAATTAACAGGGCCTTTTGGATTGAAGTGGATGGCTATTTGTCCTCTTATATAAAAATGAATACTTTTATAGGGTTTTTCCTTTTAACTTATCAAGAAATGCTATATTATAGAAGCTAGACAAATAATATTAAAGTGTTCAGACCTTGAAATTTACGATGGATAAGTTTTTTGCCAATGATTAGGGTAAAAGCTTTTAGGCTTAAGGAGTGTTATCGTGGATAATAAAGAATGGTATTTTGAATATGAAATCCAAGTCAACCGTCCTGGTTTATTAGGGGATATTTCATCCCTTCTGGGTATGCTTTCCATTAATATCATCACCATTAACGGGGTCGATGAAGGCAGGCGTGGGTTACTTTTGTTGGCGAAAGACAGCCGTAATATAGAAAGATTCGAGTCAATCCTCCGTACGATGGATACGATAAAGGTCATTAAGCTTAGGGAACCTAAATTACGGGATCGCCTCGCAGTCAGGCATGGACGCTATATTCAGCGCGATGCCGATGAGAAAAACACTTTTAGGTTTGTTCGTGATGAACTGGGCTTGCTTGTCGATTTCCTGGCCGAGCTATTTAAACAGGAAGGTCATAAATTGATCGGGATACGAGGGATGCCCCGTGTCGGGAAAACTGAATCTATCGTAGCCTCTAGTGTTTGTGCTAATAAGAGATGGTTGTTTGTGTCATCGACCCTTTTAAAGCAGACTATCCGCAGTCAGCTTATTGAGGATGAATATAATAATGATAATTTGTTCATTTTAGATGGAATTGTTTCCACTCGCCGTGCAAATGAGCGTCATTGGCAGTTGATTCGTGAAATAATGAGGCTTGATGCTGTCAAAGTAATCGAACATCCTGATGTTTTTGTCCAAAATACGGAGTATACCCTCGAAGACTTTGATTATATTATTGAATTGCGAAACAATCCTGAAGAAGAAATAACATATGAAGTTGTCGACCAAAAAGACCAGTTTTCAGGGTCCGATTTTGGTTCCTTTGACTTTTAAAATGGCAGGTGTTTTATTTGACTGAGTTAGGTAATCGATTAAAGGAAGCTAGGGAAGCCAAAGGTCTTAGCTTAGAAGATTTGCAGGAATTAACAAAGATTCAAAAGCGTTACCTCATTGGCATTGAAGAGGGAAATTACAGTATGATGCCTGGAAAGTTCTATGTACGGGCATTCATAAAGCAATATTGTGAAGCGGTCGGACTGGATTCAGAAGAGATTTTCGAACAATATAAGAGTGAAATACCATCGGTCTATAGTGAGGAATTGCCAGAACAGCTTTCACGGGTCCAATCCCGGAAAACTATACCGGCAGGAGATTCAAAGGTTGTAGAAATGTTACCGAAGATCTTGGCTGCCGTTTTAGTCATTGGTGCGGCCGTATTGATTTGGGTGCTGGTATTGAACTATATGAGTAATCCGGATAATGATGACAAAAAGGACGCAAAACAGAGCGATGTCGTGGATTACAATAAAAGTGAAGATTTCAACAAAGAAGAAAAGAATGCAGACCAAAAACAGAATGAAGAAAAATCAGATTCATCTGATAAGAAGACTGAAGATGATACAGCAGTCAAAGAAGAAAAGGAAGAGCAAAATCTTGCCGTCACCAGTTCCAACGGTAAAAATAGTACGTATGAATTAAAAAATACCGATACCTTTAAATTAAAGGTGACCTCCAAAGGCTCACCATGGGTCGGCATAAAAAATGGTGAAGGTAAATTACTTTTCCAGGGCACTATCGAAAAGGACAAAAGCCAGGAAATTGATTTCACCAATGAAAAAGAAGCTGTCATCAATATAGGCAGGGCATATGAAACTGAGATTTATGTGAATGATGAGAAGCTGGAGTATTCCATTTCACCGACTGAAGTGAATACGCAATTGGTTACGATACAATTTACGAAAGCCGAATAGTCATCTTATAGATGACTATTTTTGCTCTATATAATAGTAAGGCGGCGGGAGATGGTTTACCCGGCATATAAGATTGGATTTTGAGTTAAATTATACATATGAGCATTATTTTAGATCTAAGACGCATTGCCCAAATGGCAGGCGTAAATTTTGGAGGTAAAAGTTTTGAATCTGCCTAATAAGATTACAGTAGCAAGAATCTGTTTAATACCAGTATTTTTAATCATCATGCTCGTTCCTTTTTCTTGGGGGACACTGACTTGGGGAGAATACAGTTTGCCAGTGGCGCACCTAGCTGGAGCCCTCCTTTTTATAATCGCTTCCACTACGGATTGGATCGATGGCCATTTTGCGAGAAAATATAATATGATTACTGATTTGGGAAAATTTTTAGATCCATTGGCAGATAAACTTCTGGTTTCGGCCGCATTAATCGTTTTAGTTGATCTGGATCTAATGTACGGTCAATCTTGGATTGCCATCGTGATCATAAGTCGCGAGTTTGCAGTAACCGGATTGCGTTTGGTGTTAGCGGGTACAGGGGAAGTGGTTGCAGCGAACCAGCTTGGTAAAATTAAAACATGGGCACAAATTGTTTCTATTTCAGCTTTATTGCTGCATAACCTTCCATTTGCCCTCATTTCACTTCCATTTGCTAATATCGCATTATGGATTGCATTAATCTTTACAATCTGGTCAGGTTTGGATTATTTTATAAAAAACAAAGAAGTATTTGTTAATTCAAAGTAAAACGAATGGTGGTTTTGAAAAGATGGATGCAGAAATCATTGCAGTGGGCTCAGAGCTTCTTTTAGGTCAAATCAATAACACTAATGGAAGATTCTTATCGCAGCAGTTTGCGGAAATGGGGATAAACGTTTTTTACCATACTGTGGTCGGGGATAACGACCGCCGCTTACAACAAGCTATAGAAATCGCTGAATCGAGGGCGAACTTGATTGTTTTTACCGGTGGACTTGGTCCTACCAAAGATGATTTAACGAAAGAAACGATTGCTCGCCATATAGGGAAAAAGCTCGTTTTTAATGATGAAGCTTTGCAATCCATTGAAGCTTACTTCCAAAAACGGGAACGGCCGATGACGGAAAACAACAAAAAGCAGGCCCTTGTCTTAGAAGGCAGTGAAGTGTTGGCAAACGATCATGGCATGGCTCCGGGAATGGTCTTGTCCAAATCGGGGATTACATATATGCTTCTACCTGGTCCACCAAGTGAAATGGAGCCGATGTTTTTAAGTTATGGTTATGAAAAGATCATGAATAAATTGGAAAAGCATGAACGGATCGATTCCAAGGTTCTTCGGTTCTACGGTATAGGGGAAGCCGAACTGGAAACGGTGATTGAAGATCTCCTTGTCAATCAAACGAATCCGACAATTGCTCCGCTGGCAGCCGAAGGGGAAGTGACGTTAAGGATCACCGCCAAAGACTCTTCTAAAGAAAAATGCGAAGAACTTATTTTAGAAACGGAAAAAGAAATTCTTAGCAGGGTCGGTAAGTTTCATTATGGAAGTGATAATACTTCGCTAATAAAGGAACTTGTAAAAGAATTAACGGCCCGCAAGCTTTCAATCGCGGCAGCTGAAAGCTTGACCGGAGGGATGTTCCAAGAACAGCTGACAACCATACCGGGCGCCGGTAAAGTCTTTAAAGGCGGAATTGTCTGCTATACGAATGATGCGAAGTCCAATGTCCTCGGCGTCAGTGATGATACCATATCTGAGTATGGGGTGGTCAGCGGTGAGTGTGCAATGGAAATGGCCTCTAATGTCAGGAGTAAGCTCGATGCGGATGTAGGCATAAGCTTTACGGGTGTTGCAGGGCCGGATGAACAAGAAGGTAAGCCTGTTGGTACAGTATTTATTGGCATTTCCTATCGGGATGGAGACACTCATTTCAAGGAGTTGAATCTTTCCGGAAGCAGGGCGCAAAACCGTATTCGGAGTGTGAAGTACGGCTGTCATTACCTATTAAGGGATTTATAAACGTTATAAGCAGAGCTTTATTACAGCTCTGCTTTTTATTTGGTTTTGGAAGTTTGTTTCTTAAAAAATAGGGAAAAAAGAAAAAAGTTAATTCAACGAAATGTGTTTTTTTAGGGAGTAAGTGAAGCGAAATGGAGATTTCCTTAAGATAAAACGCTTTTTTACAAAGAATCTCCTGAAAGAAAAAAACGAATGAATGTTCGACTTTTTGCTTGGCAAAATAGTAAAAAGAGTATATAGTAAAGATAGGTTTTGAGACAGGGTCAAACCTTGATCTCAAATAATTGCTAACGTAAGTACACCTTTAATCGGGCAGCCGATTATTTGAATATAGAGGAGGAAATTGAGTGAGTGATCGTCAAGCGGCTTTAGATATGGCGTTAAAACAAATTGAAAAACAATTTGGTAAAGGTTCTATTATGAAACTTGGTGAACAGACTGATCGTAGGATTTCAACGATTTCAAGCGGTTCTTTAGCATTGGACGTAGCGTTGGGAGTGGGCGGATATCCAAGAGGCCGGGTCATTGAGATATATGGACCTGAAAGCTCCGGTAAAACGACTGTAGCATTACATGCTATTGCAGAAGTACAAAAGACTGGCGGCACGGCTGCATTCATTGATGCCGAGCATGCTTTAGATCCAGCATATTCAGAAAAACTTGGTGTGAATATCGATGAGTTACTGCTTTCACAGCCTGATACGGGTGAACAGGCCTTAGAGATCGCTGAAGCGTTAGTTCGAAGCGGAGCGGTAGATATCATTGTCATTGACTCGGTGGCAGCACTTGTTCCTAAAGCCGAAATCGAAGGCGAAATGGGAGATTCCCATATGGGTCTTCAAGCCCGTATGATGTCCCAGGCACTTAGAAAACTGTCTGGTTCCATTAATAAATCAAATACCATTGCCATTTTCATTAACCAAGTCCGTGAAAAAATCGGTGTTATGTTTGGGAATCCAGAAACGACTCCGGGAGGCCGGGCATTGAAGTTCTATTCAACTGTTCGTCTGGAAGTGCGCCGTGCGGAACAATTAAAACAAGGTAATGAAATCGTCGGTAATAAAACGAAAATCAAAGTTGTAAAGAACAAGGTTGCCCCACCATTCCGCCAAGCAGAAGTTGACATCATGTATGGTCAAGGGATTTCACAGGAAGGTGAAATCATCGATATGGGTGCAGATCTTGATATCGTCCTTAAAAGCGGTTCGTGGTATTCATACAATGAAGAGCGTGTCGGACAAGGCCGCGAAAATGCGAAGCTGTTCTTGAAAGAAAATCAGGATATCGCTCAGGAAATTTCTCAGAAAATCAGAGATCACTATAATCTTGATGGAGAGCATGAATTACCACCAGAAGAAGATGAATCAGAAGAGCATTTTGAATTGCTTGATTAATGATATTTGGAAAAGGCCTAAGCTTATTCGCTTAGGCCTTTTATGTATATTTTGAGAAAAATGCGGAATTTTCAGCGGATTAAATGGCATTGAAATCAGATTTACAGACTTCTTCCATAATGAATGCTGTACATTATGATGGTTGATATTAAGAAAAACTTGAATAATCATTGATACATAAGGGACAAACGCTTGACAATAAAAATTCTCAACTATACAATTAATATGTATATTTTACAATTTTTCAAACTAAAATTTTGAAAATTAAGTGCTGTATATTGAATTTATGTGCAATGTACTTGCCGACAGTTCAACATTTTATGTAAAAAGTTCATAGCAAGGGGAGGTGAAACGATGGAACCCATGACAATCATCTTCACTTTGCTTGGCCTAATCGTCGGTGCAGTTGTTGGTTATTTTATTCACAAATCAAAATTTGAGAGTAGAATAGCAGGGGCAAAGGGCTCTGCAGAGCACATCCTTGAGGATGCAAAACGTGAAGCGGAAGCACTTAAGAAAGAAGCCCTGTTGGAAGCAAAAGATGAAATTCATAAAGTTCGTGCCGATTCGGATCGGGAAGCCCGTGAAAGAAGGAACGAATTACAAAAACAAGAAAATCGGTTATTGCAAAGAGAAGAGAATCTGGACCGTAAGGATGAAACGTTAGACAAACGTGAGAGCCTTTTGGAGAAAAAAGAAGATTCTCTAAACCAAAGACAACAGCATATTGAAGAGATGGAAAGCAAAGTGGAAGAGACGGTTCGTAAGCAGCAAACAGAGCTTGAACGTGTTTCCGGTTTAACTCGTGAAGAGGCTAAAGCAATCATTATAGACCGAATGGAAAACGAGCTTGCTCACGATGTAGCGCTTATGATTAAAGAAAGTGATACCCGTGCCAAAGAAGAAGCTGATAAAAAAGCAAAAGAAGTCCTTTCTCTTGCCATTCAGCGTTGTGCGGCTGATCATGTTGCAGAAACCACCGTTTCTGTAGTAAATCTTCCAAACGATGAAATGAAAGGGCGGATAATCGGACGTGAAGGACGAAATATCCGGACGTTAGAAACGCTAACAGGTATTGACCTTATTATTGATGATACTCCTGAAGCTGTCATTTTATCTGGATTCGATCCAATTAGACGGGAAACGGCACGCTTGGCTCTTGAGAAACTTGTTCAGGACGGACGGATCCATCCGGCCCGCATTGAAGAAATGGTTGACAAAGCAAGACGTGAGGTAGATGAACATATTCGTGAAATTGGTGAACAAACTACTTTTGAAGTTGGAGTTCACGGTCTCCATCCAGATCTCATCAAAATACTAGGACGTTTGAAATTCCGTACCAGTTATGGGCAAAACGTGCTTAAACATTCAATTGAAGTGGCCCAGCTTTCAGGTTTACTGGCCGCTGAGCTCGGTGAGGATGAAGTACTTGCCCGCCGTGCAGGTTTATTGCATGATATTGGGAAAGCGATCGATCATGAAGTGGAAGGCAGTCACGTTGAAATTGGCGTTGAATTAGCAACCAAATATAAAGAGCATCCAACTGTCATTAACAGCATCGCTTCACATCATGGCGATACGGAACCAACTTCCATCATTTCAGTGCTTGTGGCTGCCGCTGATGCGTTATCAGCTGCAAGACCGGGAGCTAGAAGTGAAACGCTTGAAAATTACATTAGAAGACTTGAAAAACTTGAGGAAATTTCCGAGTCCTATGATGGAGTGGAAAAATCTTTTGCGATTCAAGCCGGACGTGAAGTGCGGATTCTAGTGAAACCAGAACAAATCGATGATCTTTCGGCACATCGACTCGCACGTGATATCCGGAAAAGGATTGAAGAAGAGCTCGATTACCCAGGACATATAAAAGTCACGGTCATCCGTGAAACAAGAGCAGTCGAATACGCCAAATAATTGTTAATGAAAGACGAAGTGGTGCAAACCACTTCGTTTTTTCTTTTTCCGATATTAATCGTTAAGCGTAATTCTTATAATTACCCCAAATTATGTTACAATACATACTTGAATAATTCATATAATTAGGTGAATCCAGAAAGGGTTTTACAATGAAATTGCTATTTATTGGAGATGTAGTGGGGTCTCCAGGTCGTGACATGATCCAAGAATACCTTCCTAAGTTAAAAGAAAAGTATCGTCCGCATATCACGGTCATCAATGGCGAGAATGCCGCAAGTGGCCGGGGAATTACAGAAAAGATTTACCGCAGTTTTTTAGAGTGGGGAGCGCAGGCAGTGACCATGGGAAACCATACATGGGATAATCGTGATATTTTCAATTTTATTGATGAAGCGAAATATCTCGTCCGTCCAGCAAACTTTCCAGACGGGGTACCTGGAGTAGGTATGAAATTTTTAAAATTGAACCAGCATGAAATAGCGGTCATCAATTTGCAAGCGAGAACGTTCATGCCGGATTTGGATTGTCCGTTCAAAAAGGCGGAAGAACTAGTGGCGGAGGCTCGAAAAAAGACACCGATCATCTTTGTCGATTTTCATGGAGAAGCTACAAGTGAAAAGCAAGCTATGGGGTGGTTCCTTGATGGTAAGGTTACAGCCGTTGTTGGTACACACACACACGTCCAGACAGCCGATAATCGTATATTACCTGCAGGCACCGCTTACATATCAGATGTAGGCATGACAGGACCATATGATGGCATCCTTGGTATGGAAAGAGAGGCAGTCATCCATCGGTTCCTGACCAGCCTTCCTGTTCGTTTCGAAGTCCCAAAAGAGGGACGGACCCTATTAAGTGGGGTTCTCCTTGAAATTGATGATAAAACTGGCAAGGCAAAGAAGATAGAAAGGATCCTGATTAACGAAGATCATCCTTTTTATCATTGATTCGAACGGATGGGCAGTCAAACTGGGCATCCGTTTTTCCATCCTTTAATAAATGGTGTACAATCCTGGTTTTCTTTGTCATACAAGTTTTACTTGATGAATATAGTAGCAGTGGAAAGTGTTATAACTATTTAGCCAAGTTAGAATCGGCAGGGAAAACAAGGAGGACTAGGAATGGAAATATTAAAAGTTTCAGCAAAATCTAATCCTAATTCTGTAGCAGGCGCACTAGCGGGAGTGCTCAGGGAAAGAGGAGCAGCCGAAATTCAAGCAATCGGTGCAGGTGCGTTAAATCAAGCCGTCAAGGCAGTAGCAATCGCAAGAGGGTTTGTCGCACCTAGTGGAGTTGACTTGATTTGTATTCCTGCCTTTACAGATATACTTATTGATGGCGAAGAGAGAACGGCAATAAAACTAATCATTGAACCAAGATAATTGCATGTTTGGGTGTCCTGTTTGTCGGATGGCGAGCAGGCTCTTTTTTGTCGTGAAATCCAAATGACGAAAGGCCCGTGTCGTTTATGATGGATCTATAATTATAAAAAAGGTACAGGAAGGGGGATTACATTGGAGATTTTTGATGCACATTGTGATGTGCTGATGAAGATGTTCATCGATCCGGATATTTCTTTTGCAAATAGTGATAAATTACATATAACAAAGCGGGGTTTATTGGATGAAGGGGGAAAAGTCCAATGTTTTGCCATATATATTCCTGAAAAAGTCCACCCTGATATGAGGTTTCAAGCAGCTTTAGCGATGGTGGATATTTTTCATGAAAAGATTTTATCAGAGCCGGAAATGAAATTTATAAAAACCAAGGCAGACATCGAATCTTTAAAAGAAAAGGAAATCGGTGCAATGCTAACTTTGGAGGGCTGCGATTGCATTGGGAATGATTTGTTGAAACTGAAAACCCTTATTCATCTTGGAGTGTCCTCCGTAGGTCTAACTTGGAATTATGCTAACTTGGTAGCAGATGGGGCATTAGAAACAAGAGGGGGCGGCTTGACAGGATTTGGAACGGAGGTGGTCGCGCTATTGAATGAGAAGTCAATTTGGTGTGATTTATCCCATTTATCTGAAGCTGGATTTTGGGACACCCTAAAGTTGGCGAAATTCCCAATCGCCTCCCATTCGAATGCTTATCAACTTTGTCCGCATCCGAGAAATTTAAAGGACGGGCAGATAAAAGCCCTTTTACAGAAAAATGGGGTGATCGGCGTAACCTTTGTCCCGCAATTTCTAGCAAGTGGCTCGGCTACGATAAAGGATATCTTGAAACATATAGAGCATATATGCAGTTTGGGCGGAGAGAGACAAATTGGATTAGGGTCCGACTTCGATGGAATCGATCATATGGTAGAGAATTTAATGTCATATAAGGATTATCATAACTTAATAAATGAATTGAACAGGCTTTATTCCAGTGAGTTTATAAAAGGTCTCCTTTTTGATAATTTCACTCGTAATTTTCCGCTTGAAAAGGAAATATCTTAAGTGATTTTCAATTCTTACTATATAGATATGAATGAATATTCTGAAAATATAAAAAATAAAAGCAAAAAGGTTGCAATTTGATGATTTAACCGATAGAATTGAAAGCGTTTAGTACACCTTTCCTAAATTAGAACGATGATTATACATAGTGGAATGTTCTAAGAGAGGTGCGGTTAAATGCATTTATATACGAACGTCCTAAAGGAGTGTAAGACATGATCAATCAACTTTCATGGAAAGTTGGCGGACAACAAGGTGAAGGTATTGAAAGTACAGGAGAAATATTCTGTATTGCCCTCAATCGCTTAGGTTATTACTTGTATGGCTACCGTCATTTCTCATCCCGAATCAAGGGTGGACACACGAATAACAAAATTCGTGTAAGTACTACGGAAACTCGTGCTATCTCTGATGATTTAGACATCTTAGTTGCTTTTGACCAAGAAACAATTGACGTCAATTATAAAGAATTACATGAGGGTGGCATCATAATTGCAGATGCAAAATTCAAACCTGTCTGCCCAGAAGATACAAAGGCAGAATTATATATTGTTCCTTTTACGGAAATAGCAGCCGAATTAGGGACATCATTAATGAAAAATATGGTCGCCATCGGTGCGACATGTGCTGTTCTTGGAATGGAAATTTCCGTATTCAACGATGTGGTTGATGAAATATTCGGCCGTAAAGGTGAAGAGATCGTTAAGAAGAATATGGATGCCATTACTGCCGGCTATAAGGCAATGGAAGTGTTGCTTGGAGAAAAACTGGGCGCGATGGAGCTGGAAAAGGCAGACGGCCAAAAACGAATGTTCATGATTGGAAACGATGCTATCGCTTTAGGCGCAGTTGCAGGCGGGTGCCGCTTCATGGCAGCTTACCCGATTACTCCGGCCTCGGAAATTATGGAATACTTAATCAAGAAACTTCCTCAATTTGGCGGGACGGTCATACAGACTGAAGATGAAATCGCGGCAGCCACAATGGCAATCGGTGCCAACTATGGCGGTGTACGTGCCATCACAGCTTCAGCTGGACCTGGACTTTCCTTGAAAATGGAAGCGATTGGTTTAGCGGGCATTACCGAAACGCCAATTGTCATCGTCGATACTCAGCGTGGCGGTCCATCTACGGGACTTCCTACAAAACAGGAGCAATCCGATTTAATGGCCATGATTTATGGTACACATGGTGAAATACCTAAAATCGTCATGGCTCCGAGTACTGTTGAGGAAGCTTTTTATGATACGGCAGAAGCATTCAACCTTGCAGAGGAATATCAATGTCCAGTTATCGTTTTATCCGACTTACAGCTATCATTAGGTAAACAAACGGTTCAGCCGCTTGATTACGGCAAAGTGGAGATAAGACGCGGAAAATTGGTTGACTTTGAAATTGAAGAGCCTGAAAACAAATCTTACTTCAAGCGTTATGAAGTTACGGAAGACGGAGTCTCACCACGGGTAGTACCTGGTATGAAAAATGGAATACACCATGTTACAGGTGTTGAACATGATGAAACGGGCAGACCTTCCGAGACGGCCTTGAATCGCAAATTGCAAATGGATAAACGGATGCGTAAGCTGAATAATTTAACTAACACATTCCAAACACCAGTATACAAAAACACACCGCATGAAGAAGCGGATTTATTAATTCTTGGTTTTAACTCAACACGCGGGACGATTGATGAAGCGATCGGCCGTTTAGAAACGGATGGAATGAAAGTGAATCATGCGCAAATCCGTTTGATTCATCCTTTCCCAGCTGATGAAGTCCTATCATTGGTGCAAAGTGCTAAGAAAGTAGTAGTTATTGAAAATAATGCGACTGGACAATTGGCTAATATTATCAAGATGAATGTCGGACATGTTAATAAAATTAAAAGCATCCTAAAATATGATGGCAACCCATTCCTCCCGCATGAAATTCACACACAATGCAAGGAGATGTTCGAATATGGCAACGTTTAAAGATTTTCGGAATGATGTAAAACCAAACTGGTGTCCTGGCTGCGGAGATTTCTCCGTTCAGGCTGCCATGCAGCGTGCGGCTGCCAATGTAGGATTGGAGCCGGAGAACTTGGCTGTTGTTTCCGGTATCGGCTGTTCAGGGCGTATATCCGGTTACATCAAGTCATATGGTTTCCACGGCATCCATGGCCGCTCACTGCCAATTGCCCAAGGAGTAAAAATGGCCAACCGTGAATTGACCGTTATAGCTTCAGGCGGTGACGGAGATGGTTTTGCAATCGGGATGGGACATACCATACATGCGATCCGCCGTAATATAGACATTACGTATATTGTCATGGATAACCAAATTTATGGATTGACAAAAGGCCAGACTTCACCTAGATCCGCTGCTGGATTTAAAACGAAATCAACTCCAGAAGGATCAATAGAACAGGCTGTTTCACCTATGGAATTAGCATTGTCAGCTGGCGCTACGTTCGTAGCTCAAAGCTTTTCCACTGATTTAAAAGACCTGACGGCGATCATTGAAGCAGGGATAAACCATAAAGGGTTCTCCTTTATCAATGTATTCTCTCCTTGCGTAACATACAATAAGATCAATACGTATGATTGGTTTAAACAAAACTTAACTAAATTGAATACGATTGAAGGCTATGATTCATCAAATAAAGAACAGGCCATGCAGACTTTGATGCAGCATGACAGCCTTGTGACAGGGATTATTTATCAAGACTCTTCACGCCCTTCGTACCAGGAATTAGTGCCAGGGTATGCTGAGAAAGCGTTAAACAAATCAGATCTGACACTGGATCAAGCGCACTTTGATAAGCTTGTTGCTGAATTTATGTGAAAATTAAAAGGTTCACCCCTTAGGATGGGGTGAACCTTTTTTGTGATTAATTGGAAAGCTCAAGTAGAGAGAATCACTGTACTTTCTTAATTAGCTTACCAAAAACC
Source organism: Peribacillus sp. NPDC096448 (assembly GCF_044762675.1). Lineage (NCBI taxonomy): Bacteria > Bacillati > Bacillota > Bacilli > Caryophanales > Bacillaceae > Peribacillus > Peribacillus sp. NPDC096448. The sequence continues at coordinate 339,644 of NZ_JBIWEU010000004.1, forward strand.
GTTATTGCATCCGCAGCCGAATGAGAAGAGGTTGCAACGATTCCTTCTGCGACAATGGCGGTCCCGATCGCGATCACGGTCCCGATCACGGTCCCGATCCCGATCCCGATCCCGATCGCGGTCGCGGTCGCGCCTATTACAGCCCCTTACAGCACGACAAAAATCATCTGCGATTCTATCGTTGTCCCGATCACGGTCCCGATCGTGGTGCCGGTCGCGGTCCCGATCGCGGTCCCGATCGTGGTGCCGGTCACGGTCGCGGTCGCGCCTATTACAGCCCCTCACAGCACGACAAAAATCATCTGCGATTCTGTCGTTATTATTGTTGTTATCATGATGATCGTGATTATTGCATCCACATGACATATAAGTCACTCCTTCATAATTTTGTTGTACAAGATATCTTATTCGAGAGCGGACAAGATGCTATAGAAACATGACCCATTTAACAAAAATGTATGGATGCCTAAAGTCATTATCATTAATCTGAAAAGGCCGGTACAACAGGGATTATGGTATTTTTGTAATTGATTTTTCATATCTTTACATATTAAGGTAGAGAAAAAGAACAGCCCTATTTCAGGGGGAATGTACATGTTGAGAGGTAAAATGAAAGCCATAGTCAAACACCATCAAGGTTATGGGGCACAATTACAAGTTGTCGATATACCGGATATTCGTGATGACGAGGTCTTGATCCGGGTGAAAATGACTTCGATCTGCGGAACGGATATTCATATTTTCACCTGGGATGAATGGTCACAAGGAAGAGTGAGTCCACCATACGTATTTGGGCACGAATTTGCTGGGGAAGTAATCGAGATAGGAGCAAGGGTCAGTAATGTTTCAGTTGGTGATTATGTATCTGCCGAAACGCATATAGTTTGCGGTACATGCAGGCAGTGCTTGGCTGGGCAATTCCATATTTGTAAAAAAACGGACATTATTGGTGTTGATAAACAAGGTTGCTTTGCAGAGTATATAGCTCTGCCAGCCAAAAATTTATGGAAAAATCCAAGTGATATGCCACTAGATATAGCTACCATCCAAGAACCGATGGGTAATGCAGTCCATTCAGTGTTAGCTGGCGAGGTGCTGGGGAAAACGGTGGCAATAATCGGCTGTGGTCCAATTGGGCTTATGGCGATTGCTGTAGCAAAGGCCGCGGGTGCTGATAAAGTAATCGCTCTTGATATTAATGATTATCGACTTCAGCTTGCCAAAAAGATGGGTGCTACGGACCTCATTCATTCAATTAAACAGGATCCAGTGGAAATCACGAAAAGCCTCACAAGTGCGGAGGGGGTGGATGTTGTTTGTGAAATGAGCGGTAATCCTGCAGCTATCCAACAAGGGTTCAAGATGGCGACGAATGGTGGAAGAATATCTATTCTAAGTCTGCCTTCTAAGCCCGTCACGATTAATATAACAGAGGATATTGTATTCAAGGGTCTTACTGTCCAAGGGATAACTGGAAGGAAGATGTTTTCAACCTGGCAACAGGTTTCAAGTCTGCTAGAAAATGGCAAGGTTGATGTAAAACCAATGATTACCCACCGGTTTTCACTTAGCGATTTTGAAAAGGGATTTGAACTGATGATCAAAGGTCAGTGTGGTAAGGTTCTCCTTATACCTTGAACATCTGAAAAGGTGGAAATTGCATTGTCTGCATTTGAAAATTCTTGAGAGGCTAACTTCGTTTTAGCCTCTTATTTCATGTTCTTATTTTTAATATTTGTGAAAAATTTCTTACAATTGAAGAAGCCACGACAGAATGATTGTTTCTTGCTGTTAAAAGCTTTATACTATGATAATGTGGATATATCACACTTAATAGCTAATATTTACTGGAAATTCTTAAAAAGGAATCCGTATAAATCCATTTGAAGATAGGTCTTGAAATAGTTGGTGAAAGAAATAAACTAACTATTTTGAAAGGAGATTAACTATGAACGAGAAACAACGATTAGAATCACAACAAATACAGGCTGAGAATCCAGCGGACAAAAAATCCGAAAAGGACTTCAGTAAGTATTTTCAAGCCGTTTATATTCCCCCTTCCTTAAAAGATGCGAAAAAACGAGGAAAAGAAGAAGTAGAATATCATGATGACTTTGCCATTCCTGAAGGTTTCCGCGGAATGGGAGAAGGTAAAAAGTTTTACATTCGTACTTACGGCTGTCAAATGAACGAACATGATACAGAAGTCATGGCGGGCATCTTTATGGCACTTGGTTATCAGGCGACAGACACGGTGGATGATGCAAACGTCATTTTACTTAACACTTGTGCGATTCGGGAAGGCGCAGAGAATAAAGTGTTCGGTGAATTGGGGCATTTAAAATCATTGAAATTGGAAAAGCCGGATCTATTGCTTGGGGTTTGCGGTTGTATGTCACAAGAGGAGTCAGTTGTAAAGCGGATTCTAGAGAAGCACCATTTTGTAGATATGATTTTCGGAACGCATAATATCCACCGCCTGCCGCAAATTCTTAATGAAGCTTATCTTTCCAAGGAAATGGTCATTGAGGTTTGGTCTAAAGAAGGTGATGTAATCGAGAACCTTCCGAAAGTGCGTAAAGGAAAAACGAAGGCATGGGTCAATATCATGTATGGCTGCGATAAGTTTTGTACATACTGCATCGTACCGTACACAAGAGGGAAAGAAAGAAGCCGCAGGCCTGGAGATATCATCCAAGAAGTCCGTCATTTAGCGGCACAGGGTTACAAGGAAATAACCTTGCTTGGACAGAATGTGAATGCTTACGGTAAAGATTTTACGGATATCGAATATCGTTTCGGTGATTTGATGGATGAAATCCGCAAAATCGACATTCCGCGTATTCGTTTTACGACAAGCCATCCCCGTGATTTTGATGATCACTTGATTGAAGTGCTGGCTAAAGGCGGAAATCTCGTTGACCATATCCATCTACCAGTTCAATCGGGAAGTACGGACACACTTAAAATCATGGCCCGTAAATATACACGCGAACAATATTTAGAGCTAGTAAAAAAGATCAAGGAAGCTATCCCAAGTGCATCGCTAACCACGGATATCATTGTAGGCTATCCGAATGAAACGGAAGAGCACTTTGAAGAAACGATGTCATTATACCGTGAAGTTGGTTTCGATGCAGCATATACTTACATCTATTCACCGCGTGAGGGAACACCGGCTGCGAAAATGCAGGATAATGTACCGATGGAAGTGAAAAAGGAACGTCTGCAACGCTTGAATGCCCTTGTCAATGAAACGTGCGCATTGAAAATGAAAGAGTATGATGGGCAGATTGTTGAAGTGCTCGTTGAAGGCGAAAGCAAGAAGAATGCGGAAGTATTAGCAGGTTATACAACGAAAAATAAGCTCGTGAACTTCAAAGGACCAAAATCCGCTATTGGCAAAATCGTAAAAGTGAAAATCACCGGAACGAAAACATGGTCATTAAATGGGGATATGGTTGAAGAAGCAACGGCGATTGAGGTGGAGTAATATGACTAAATATACTAAAGATGACATTCTGAACAAAGCGGCCGAGCTTGCTGAAATGATCGCCAGCACGGAAGAAGTCGATTTCTTTAAACGGGCAGAAGCTCACATCAATGAAAATCAAAAAATCCGTGAAATGATTGCCAGCATCAAGAGCTTGCAAAAACAGGCTGTAAACTTCCAACATTATGGCAAAGAGAAAGCATACAGCCAAGTTCAAGCAAAAATTGATGCACTGGAAAAACAATTGGATGAACTTCCGATCGTGCAAGAATTCAAACAATCCCAAGTGGATGTAAATGACCTTTTACAAATGGTTTCTTCACAGGTATCGAATAAGGTGACGGACCTGATTATTGAATCGACCGAAGGTGATGTCCTTCGCGGTGAGACAGGTTCACAGGTACAAGCAGGCGGCGGAAGCTGTTCATGAATATTAAAAAAGCCCTTCTGATTTCAGAAGGGCTTTTTTAATATGCGGAAATCCTTATACAGTGCCCATTCGTGACACATATCCCAAAACATGAGCATAAAATAACCTAGGTTTAAAACATTACAGCAGTTTTCAAACAATTAAAATTCTACGCACACTAGACTTTTACCACGCATAGGATGAATGGAAACTGTATGAGGAGGGTTCGCTAGCATGTCACAATATAGAGAGATAATTACTAAAGCGGTGGTGGCAAAAGGACGTAAATTCACAAAGTCCTCTCACACCATTTGCCCGGCTCATCATCCTTCTAGCATTCTAGGTTGTTGGATCATCAACCATAAATACGATGCAAAGAAAGTCGGCAAAAAGGTAGAAATTCACGGCAGCTACGAAATCAACGTCTGGTATTCTTATAACCAAAATTCGAAGACGGAAGTTGTAACTGAAAAAGTGCAATATACCGACGTTATTTCGCTGAAATACCGTGATCCCGATTGTCTTGATGACCATGAAATCGTTGCAAAAGCTGTCCAACAGCCGAATTGTTTAGAAGCTTGCATCTCCCCATGTGGACAAAAAATCATTGTTCATGTGGAAAGGGAATTCTTTGTGGAAGTCGTCGGCGAAACGAAAATTTGTGTCGCTGTAAGTCCAGATGGCCGCTGTGAGGATGACTGGGGCTCTGATTTCGATGATGAGGATTTCGAAGATTTAGATCCGGATTTCCTTGACGAATTCGAAGACGAATAGAATATAGAAATTAATACCGGATGACATTCCCTTCATCCGGTTTTATTTAATTTGAAGCGGGACAAGTACCTATGGCTTTACAGATACAGCTAGCTCACAATATAAAGGATAATTGATTTACCATGCAATTTCGAATACAGGCAATGTTGCTTTCCCGTATGTTATAATGAAGGACATAAAAGTGTAATAGATTTTAGTTTGGAAAGGTTTTGAAGGAATGGCTGGATATACTCCGATGATACAGCAATATTTAAAAATTAAGGCAGAGTATCAGGATGCCTTTTTATTTTTTCGTTTAGGCGATTTTTATGAAATGTTTTTTGACGATGCACTGAATGCATCACAAGAGCTCGAGATCACATTAACGAGCCGAGAAGGCGGTAGTGAAGAGCGAATACCGATGTGCGGCATTCCGTATCACTCGGCAGCTAATTATATTGATATATTGATAGAAAAAGGATTTAAAGTAGCTATTTGTGAACAAACCGAAGATCCGAAGCAAGCCAAAGGTGTGGTTCGCAGGGAAGTTGTCCAGCTGATTACTCCGGGAACGAAAATGGATAGTAAGGGTCTTCGTGAAAAGGAAAATAATTATATTGCCACCATCACTTATTTTACGGATGGTCAGTTTGGCTTTGGATACAATGATTTATCGACAGGGGAAAATAAGGTTACATTGATTGAGAGTTTCGAGGAAGTTCTTAATGAATTTGCCATCCTTGGTGCGAGTGAAGTGGTCATTGCCGAGGATTTCAATGAAGAATGGAAAAAAAAGCTGCAAGAACGGGGCGCTGCCGCTCTATCCCTAGAGAGTAATTTGGTTCAAAGCGAGTCATTCGTTGCATTGCTTCATTTGCTAAAAGACCAGAAACTGGCGACAACGATCTCACGTTTATTGAATTATCTATACCGTACCCAAAAACGCAGCCTGGATCATTTACAGCCAGTGCTCGCATATGAAACATCACAATATATGAAAATTGATTATTATAGCAAACGCAATTTGGAATTAACTGAAACCATTCGTTCCAAAGGTAAAAAAGGCTCATTATTATGGCTGCTTGATGAAACAAAAACAGCCATGGGCGGAAGGATGTTGAAACAATGGATTGATAGACCGCTCATTAATAAAAAACAGATCGAGCGGAGACAAAGCCTTGTTGAAACCCTGAAAAATCAATACTTCGAACGGCAGGACTTACGTGAACGGCTGAAAGAAGTGTACGACTTGGAGCGGCTTGCCGGAAGGGTGGCCTTCGGGAATGTAAACGCCCGGGACCTGATTCAACTGAAACGTTCATTGCAACAGGTGCCGATCATTCGTGAAATCGTGAAGTCAATGGCTTCCAATCAGGATATTTCAATCCTGGCCGATAAATTGGATCCTTGCGAAGAAGTGACGGATTTGCTTGAAACGGCGCTTGTAGAAAACCCGCCACTGTCCGTGAAGGAAGGGAATATCATTCAGGACGGTTTCCATAAGGAGCTGGATACATACAGGGATGCCAGCAGAAACGGGAAAACTTGGATTGCACAGCTTGAACGGGAAGAGCGGGAACGCACCGGGATCAAATCCTTGAAAATCGGATATAATCGTGTATTTGGCTATTACATTGAAGTCACACGAGCAAATTTGCATCTGCTTGAAGAAGGCCGTTATGAACGGAAGCAAACTTTAACGAATGCCGAACGTTATATCACTCCTGAATTGAAAGAAAAGGAAGCTTTGATTTTACAAGCAGAAGAAAAAAGCATCAGTTTGGAGTATGACCTATTCCTCAATCTTCGTGAAGAGGTCAAAAGCTATATCCCTCGCCTACAGGATTTGGCCAAAGGCGTCAGTGAACTGGATGTCCTGCAGTGCTTTGCGACGATTAGTGAAGAACGCCATTATGTGAAGCCTGTCTTTTCCGGTGATCGAAGAATCGTACTGAAGGAAGGCAGGCATCCAGTGGTCGAGAAAGTTCTTCAATCACAGGAGTATGTCCCCAATGACTGCTTTATGGATGGAGACCGGGAGTTACTCTTGATCACAGGGCCCAATATGTCGGGTAAAAGTACGTATATGCGTCAAATTGCGCTAACATCGATTCTAGCGCAAATTGGATGCTTCGTATCCGCAAGTATAGCTGAATTACCTATTTTTGATAAGGTATTTACCAGGATTGGCGCGGCAGATGATTTGATTTCCGGGCAAAGTACATTCATGGTCGAGATGCTTGAAGCGAGAAATGCCATCATGAATGCGACAGAAAACAGTTTGATATTATTTGATGAAATAGGGCGGGGAACTTCAACTTATGATGGGATGGCGCTTGCTCAGGCCATCATTGAATATATTCATGAGGAAATTGGGGCAAAGACACTCTTTTCGACCCATTATCACGAATTGACTGTATTGGCAACGGAACTGCCAAAATTGAAAAATATCCATGTAAGTGCCATTGAGCAAAATGGAAATGTCGTTTTCCTTCATAAAATTAAAGAAGGGCCAGCAGATAAAAGCTATGGAATTCATGTGGCTAAGCTAGCTGATTTACCGGAGCAGTTAATAGAGCGGGCGGCCGCTATTTTAGCGCAGCTAGAGAATGAAAATGGACAGGCAAAGGCGATTCCTGAACAGCCTGCTGCTGAAAAAGCACATATTGCCGAAGCTGACCCGGTAACACCCGTCAATGAGGCACAGCTTTCCTTCTTTGGGGAAGAAGCTCCTAAAGGAAGAGTGAATTCTTCACCAAAGGAAAAAAAGGTGCTGGATGACATAAAATCACTGGATATCCTTGAAATGACGCCGCTTGAGGCAATGAATACCCTTTATAAATTACAAAAGAAACTTAAATGAGAATTAAAGTGAGGCGATAAAAATGGGGAAAATCATACAGCTTGATGAGGCTTTATCTAATAAAATCGCAGCTGGAGAAGTTGTTGAACGCCCAGCCTCAGTCGTTAAGGAACTAGTGGAAAACGCAATAGATGCAAACAGTACCATTATAGAGATTGAATTGGTGGAGGCTGGACTTGGTTCCATTCGGATCGTGGATAATGGCGATGGGATTTTGGCTGATGACATAGAAACGGCATTTAAACGTCACGCCACTAGTAAAATAAAAGATGAAAATGATCTCTTCCGAATCCGAACACTTGGCTTCCGCGGTGAAGCGATGCCCAGTATTGCTTCAGTTTCCCGTTTTGAAATGAAAAGCAGCACTGGCGAAGGTGTAGGAACGCGCATACTTCTTGAAGGAGGAATGGTTAAGGAACTTGAGGCTTCATCCAGCCGTAAAGGAACGGATATCCTGGTTTCCAACTTGTTTTATAATACTCCTGCAAGGTTGAAATATATGAAAACCATTCATACCGAGCTAGGAAACATTACGGATGTCGCTAACAGGCTCGCCCTTTCACATCCGGATGTTTCTATACGGTTAACACACAATGAGAAGCGTATCCTGCATACGAATGGTAACGGTGATGTCAGGCAGGTGCTAGCCGCAATCTATGGTGCGAATATTGCCAAAAAGATGATTCCGGTTCAGGCAAGTTCCTTGGACTTCAAATTAACCGGATATATCGTCATGCCCGAGATCACCCGGGCTTCGAGGAATTACATTTCAACCATGATAAATGGCCGCTTCATCAAAAACTATGCGCTCGTGAAAGCAATCCTGGATGGCTACCATACACTTCTGCCGATTGGGCGTTTTCCAATTGCTTTGTTAAATATTGAAATGGATCCGATTCTTGTCGATGTCAATGTACATCCATCCAAAATGGAGGTAAGGCTCAGCAAGGAACAGGAATTGTACAGTCTTGTATCGGAAACGATCAAATCTTCGTTTAAAAGGATGTCTCTAATACCAAGCGGATATACACCAACAGCAAAGTCGGAACAGGTGAAAAGTGAGCAAACCACTCTGGAATTGGATCATGTTGTGGAAAATGGCAAGCGTGTTCTTGAAGAAGCCAAGAAAGAAGCTTCACTCTTGAAGGATACCCTGATTCGGGAAAAGCAGGAACAAAAGAGTAATGTGGATCATTTCAATCTTGAACCAATAAAGGAAATAATCTATAGCAATGAACAGCAGCAAATGGAAGATGTCTATGTACCGGTCTTACAAGATGATGAAAGCAAAAATTTCGAGTCGGCCGAAAAGTATACAACCTACACTGTCGAACAAGAGGAAGAAATCGAGGCGAAAGAACCGGACAGCCGAATCCCTCCGATGTACCCGATTGGGCAAATGCATGGAACATATATTTTCGCCCAAAACGAAAAGGGTTTGTATATCATAGACCAGCATGCTGCCCAGGAACGGATCAAATATGAATATTTTAAAGAAAAGGTCGGACGTGTTGAAAACGAGCTACAGGATATGCTTGTTCCCATCACCCTTGAATTTTCAACGGACCAGTGTATCCGGATAGATGAATATCGTCATGAGTTGGAAAAAGTCGGCGTCTATTTAGAAGAGTTTGGCTATAACGCCTATATTGTCCGATCGCATCCACAATGGTTCCCTAAAGGAATTGAACAGGAAATCCTTGAAGAAATGATAGAACAATTGCTATCGATGAAAAAGGTCGACATCAAAAAATTGCGCGAAGAAGCAGCCATCATGATGAGCTGTAAAGCCTCCATAAAGGCTAACCGTCATCTGCGCAATGATGAAATCCAAGCACTATTGGATGAACTGAGGCGGACAACAGATCCCTTCACATGCCCTCATGGAAGACCTATCATCATCTCGTATTCCATTTATGAAATGGAGAAAATGTTCAAACGGATCATGTAATTAAAAGCAATGGAGAACCATTATGTAATGGGATTCTCCATTGCTTTTTTAGTTAAATGACAAAAAAATGACCACTTTTATTGTTCCATGCTCTTTTTTATTATAGCTTTTGAAAAGTTTTCTGCCGAGAAGTCCTGTTTATTCTGAGCTTTTGAACGTCCTAATCTTTCTGATACCACTTTAGAACTTCTCCAATCACCAACATTATAGTTGCATGTGTATGTCGTAAATAATTGAATCTCTTCATTTCATCATGCATATTTAGAATTTATATAATTTTACTTCCCAGGATTATTACTTGATATTATCAATACTCATTTTTATTGTATCTTTGCAATATGCGAGTCAAATAAGTAAATATAATTGGATATCATATTTGGTTAACATATCGATAATAAATATAGTGTGATTTTTAAATATATATCACTAGTTGGCGAGTAGGTATATAGAATGATATTGTTTACATAAAAAGAATGATGAAGCAATGTTTGTTAATGAATGTAAAGTGTTTGCAGTGTTAGTGTTCATATCCTTTGTATTACCGAAAGGCGCAAGTGCAGAATGTGGGGGAACTGGTACACGCGCTATTCCATTGTCAGAAGTTAGAAAAGATGGTTTAAGAAAACTTGGTTTTAACTATTTTGCTTTATAAGTAGGTGATTTTTTCAGGGCGAGATGAGTCGGGAGGTATATAGTGTTGGTATTTTTCTTCTTCGATAATCAAAATGAAAACGAAATGGAAACTGAGCACCTTAGAGAACTCATGTTAAAATGGAAAAACAAATTCCAGAAAGATGCAAAGAAGCGGACAATTGAATTTTATAGAACTGGATTTAGCACGTTCCCTTTATGGATAAGAGAAGTTCTGAGCCAAACTGTTGCTATAGGGGCAATTTGAGAAACTCTTATATTATAAGAAGAAACTCGGTAGAATATATAGATTGAATATGGATAATTGTATTGGATGGCCACCATAATGTAAGGTGTGGGGTGAAGTAAATGTATCACTTTTAAACGGGTCATAAAAAGCAATGGAATCCCTATGTAATGGGGGCATCCATTGCTTTTTTCGATTCCGATTTATTAGCCGCAATCCATGAAGTTATAAAGGCCCTTGAACAGGGTTGATCAAGTTCCCTTACTTATCTTCAATAATAATAATACGGGGGATTGGGCTGGACTTGATAGTTGTATGCCGGGACAGTATACCTTTGGTTTTCATAATGAATATTATATTGCGGATATTGCTGCATGTCTTCTTCGGCTGCTCGATGGCAGTTGGCTGGCGGGCCGATGAATGTTGAGGGTTGAACGGGTGCAATTGCTTTTTTCCATTGGTTTTCATCCATGCAATAAGTATGTGCCATTATATTTGCAGGCGTCAATTTCAAGATATCCGAACCGAGGATAACCTCAGGTGTTGGTGCATTAAAAATGGCGAGCAGATGAGTATTATCCGCATTAGCCACTTCATAATGCCACCAACCTTGTGGGACGTTGGCTACTTGACCAGGTTTAATGGGGTAATTTTGAATTTGCTTTGTAAATGGATTCAGTAATGAAACGGTTGCCGCTCCAGAAATGCAATACACTAGCTCTGCTGCATTTTGGTGATAATGCGGTTCTACGACATTGTCTGTACTAAGGTAAATATCTAATAATGAAACATTTTCGAGGGTGTTTAATTGTTTAACACCTAATACATTAATATAGTTTTGCTTGTCTTTTTTCATGAAATTGCTTTTATTGACATCGAAAAAGAATTGTGTGGATGGTGAAGTATAGTCCATATAGGATACCATGAATTTATCATTCCTTTTTTAAGACTTGATTTTTCAGGATATGTTAAATCTCATTCTATTGTGCAATAACCCAGTGCGTTATTTGCCTATGGAGCTGATAAGGGGTGCTGATGATACTGTCATTGAATGAATGATAGGCAGTGACATCGTGTAACGTATCAGTCATTGTTATTATATCAATATTATTTTATATGTTTTAAAACCGAAACTACTAATCTGATTATTGGATATAATCAAACTTTTAATAAGCAGAATTTCTCCATTGCGTAACTTTAAATTACAGTGATATAATGTTCTCTGTGATTTTAAAGTTTAACATAGGAAGTGGCTAAATTGTCGAACAATTCAAAAGAGAGTAAATTCGTCCCGTACGTCTCTGCATCTAAATCTCTACCGGAATTGACTGCAACTGCAATCATTCTAGGGATCATTCTTGCAATCGTATTCGGGGCGGCAAATGCATACTTAGGCCTACTTATTGGTTTAACTGTCTCTGCTTCTATACCCGCGGCGGTAATTTCAATGGCCATATTAAGAGGGGTTTTTCGCAGGGATTCAATATTAGAAAACAATATTGTGCAAACGATGACCACGGCAGGTGAGGCTATTGGTGCCGGTGCTGTATTTACCATTCCCGCATTATTCATGTGGGACATGGACGTGAGTCAAGCATTCATCATTTTCGTTGTATTAACTGGGGGATTTTTAGGGGTCTTCATGATGGTTCCCCTTCGCCAGCTTTTGATTGTAAGGGAGCATGAAACATTACCTTATCCAGAAGGCACGGCATGTGCCGAGGTCCTGAAGTCAGGGGAAAAGGGCGGTACAAGCGCCAAGCTAATCGGAGCCGGTTTGGTTATCGGCGGGGTTGTTAAAGGGCTTGGTGATGGGTTTAAGCTTTTCAAGACAGAGGTTGAAACAGGGATCACGAATTTTAAAAATGCAGTGGTTGGTCTTGATGCCTTTCCTTCCCTTTTGGGTGTAGGTTATATTATTGGACCGCGTGTTGCAGGACAAATGCTAGGTGGGGGGTTATTGGCCTGGGTCGTTCTAATACCGGCCATCAGCTTTTTTGGCGGAAACAACGGAACAGCCATTTTCCCTTCAGATGTACCGATCGGTGAATTGGATGCATGGGGAATTTGGGATAATTATATACGCTATATTGGTGCTGGTGCCGTTGCAACTGGCGGATTGATCACTTTGATCAAAACATTACCAATACTTTTCAGTTCAGTTATTGATACTCTTAAAGGCGTAAAAGCAAATAAAGGACAACTAAAATCGGGTTCTATACGTACAGAACAAGACATACCGGCTAAATACGTTTGGTTGGGAACGATCATCGTAATTTTAATCATTGCTTTCACACCTATAACAGATGTAGGAATCATCGGTGCGATTGCAATCGCGATTTTTGGATTTTTATTCGTGACAGTGGCTTCAAGGGTTGTTGGAATCGTCGGCAGTTCTTCTTCCCCTGTTTCTGGAATGACGATAGCCACTCTATTGATTGTAGCGATCGTCTATAAAGCAACTGGTTTTACTGGTACGACTGGAATGGTAGCCGCGTTAACCGTCGCTGCGATCATTTGTACAGCACTTGCGGTTTCAGGTGATGTTTCTCAAGATCTTAAAACAGGATATATCGTCGGCGGAACACCATGGAAACAACAAGTTGCCATGATGATCGGTGTTGTTGCGTCTGCTTCTGTCATTGGTTTTATCCTGGTTCTGATGGATCACGCATATACGATGGGTTCTGCAGAACTGCCTGCACCTAAAGCGGCGCTTATGAAAATACTTGCCGAAGGTGTTCTAGGTGGAGATTTACCTTGGACTCTAATCTTTATCGGTGCGGCTATTTCCATTACATTAGAGTTTTTCGGTCTGAATTCACTTGTTGTTGCTGTTGGCATTTACTTGCCTGTTCATACTAGTGCCCCAATCATGATCGGTGGATTTATCCGATTCTTCGTTGAGTTCTTCTCGAAAACTAAAGAAGCACTTAAAGCACGGGTTGATAGAGGTGTATTATTTGCCTCTGGTTTAATAGCAGGTGAATCATTGATTGGTGTTCTTATTGCCATATTGATCGCAGCAGGTGTCCAAGTTCCGGCTGCGGCTAAATTAGCCAGCAATTTGCTGCCATTCTTACTATTCCTTGCTCTAGCTGGTTTGCTTTGGTTCGTATCCAGCAAAGGGAAAAAAGAAGATGCTTCGTAAACGCCAATCAAAAAAGAGAAACCTGTTAACCATGGTTCCCCTTTTGGAAAGACGCGTCACAATGGTACAAGAATCTTCGGAAGCAACTTTTTTGGTCATTCAAAGGACCAATTTTGTGGAACGAATTACAATTCGTTTCTTTAAACAACCGTCAGTCCGTAAAATCAAGCTTGATAAGTTTGGGGCATATGCCATTAAACAGATGGAGTTCCAGAGCAATGTAAATCAGATTTCTGAAGCGATGAGTGAACATTTTGGTGAGGAAGCAGAACCAGCCTTACCTCGGTTGATGAAATTTCTGGAGATTCTTGAGACTCATGATTGGATCATATGGAATGATGAAGAATAAAAATGAAAAAAGCTGGAGCTCTTTTGGATGCTTCAGCTTTTTTCTGTTTTGAATTTAGTAAACAAAATTATCATTGGTTTACGACATTCTTAAACTTGGACTATGAGTATAGTTATTTGTAATGACTTTATATGTGTTGTATTCTTTTACTGTTAGTCATGATTAATGATTATGTAACTAAAGCAAAATCCAAATGATTGTCTGGACATTCATATAACAAAACCTTACCCTGGATAAGATGACCTTATCCGGGGTTTTAGTTAAGAAGACCCTATATTTAAAAAACATGAAGCAGGTGCATATAACAATGGAAGAAACGAATTATGATGAAATGCTGAACATCAGGACGGGAGGTGAACAAAAAAAATTCAATGATTCTTTGCATTATCACCGATACGAACCTACGCCATACAGCGCATTAGAACTTTTATTCAAAAAATATCCACTGAAAAGAAATGATCGCATTGTGGATTTTGGATGCGGTAAAGGACGCTTGAATTTTTTGATCCATCACTTATATCAATCATCTGTGGTTGGCGTGGAGATGAATGAAAATTTCTATAAAGAAGCGATCGAGAATCTGAATGGCTACATGAAGAAAAGGAAAAACAACAATAACAATATAGAATTCCACTGTTGCTTGGCAGAAGAATATGATATTGATACGAAAGACAATCGTTTTTATTTTTTTAATCCGTTCTCGGTACAGATTTTCATGAAAATCATCAATAACATTTTGCTTTCCTTTGAAAAAGAACCGCGCCAAATCGAACTGATATTATATTATGCTTCACAGGATTATATTTTTTTCCTCGAAAATCAAACCGCCTTCGAACTGAAAAACGAAGTGATGTTACCTGGCTTGACTGAATCGAATCCATTTGAGAAATTCGTCATATACCAACTGTTAAATTGAATGGATATTCGTTTTTTTGTGATAAACAAGTAAATATTAAAAGCACCCAAGCTATCTTTCATTGATGCTTGGGTGCAAAGAGTGAAGCCAATAAAGGTGCTTAATTTAAAGCATATTGTGAATTCTTTCGGGGCTCATATTGTTTTTCTAAATAAATTTGATGCCAAGTCATAAACGTCAAAATGGTCCAGAGCTTCCGGCTGTTGTCCGCTTTATTATTTACATGGTTTTCAAGTAATTTCATGATCTGCGCTTTGTTAAAAAGATAGTCAGTCAAGCTTTCCTGGATTAACCTTACTGCCCAATCGTATAATTCATCCTTTAACCAATGGCGTATCGGAACAGGAAAGCCTAGCTTCTTTCTGCTCCATACATGTTCCGGCACTATCCCGCGGGCAGCTTTTCGGAGCATGTATTTGGTCGATCCATTTCTCACCTTTTGATCCATATTAAGTTTTGAAGCTGTATTGAAAACGCATTTATCCAAAAAGGGAACTCTCACCTCTAAAGAATTCGCCATGGACATTTTATCTGCCTTCAATAAAATATCACCTTTTAGCCAAGTTTGAATATCAATGTTTTGCATTTGGGTTATGGGATCATACCCTAAAGAACTTGAATAGATGGGATTTGTCACTTTCTCATTTTCTAAACCGTTGAGATAATTCACAAGTATTAGTTTTTTCTCTTTCTCGCCGAATATGTTTGCGTTCCCGATATATCGGTTTTCTAAAGGTGTCACTCCACGCTCTATAAAACTCTTTCCTCTAACACCTTCTGGCAAAACAGAGGAAATCGCCTTCAACACTTTGTTCAATGGTGTTGGTAAATAGGAAAACATGCGCAGGGAATGGGGCTCCCGGTATATATTATATCCGCCGAATAACTCATCTGCCCCCTCACCGGACAAGGCGACCTTGACGTGTTTTTTAGCTTCCCGTGCGACAAAATATAGTGGAACGGCAGCGGGGTCCGCTAGAGGGTCATCCATATGCCAGATGATCTTCGGAAGTTCCGCCAAGAATTCTTCAGGACTTATGATATAACTTATATTTTCTACATTTAATGCGGCTGCTGTTTCCTGTGCAACGTTTATTTCACTATATCCATCTCTTTCGAACCCAACAGAAAAAGTTTTAATCTTTGGGTTAATCTCTTTTGCGATGGAGCAGATAAATGATGAATCAATCCCTCCCGATAGAAATGATCCAACTGGAACATCACTTCTCATATGGACGTTTACGGAATCCATCAGAGTGTCTTGTATTTCTTTTATGACTTTTGAATCTTCTATATTGGAAGGGTGAAAAATAGGTTTCCAGAACCTTTTTATATCCATTTTCTTGCCAGGTTCTTTAGTGAAGTAATGCCCAGGTAATAACTTTTCAATGTTCTTGGATAGGGTTGATGGTTCGGGAACATATTGAAAACTGAGGAAATGCTGTAATGAATTCATATCCAGCTCTTCATTCATGGCTGTTAAAATACTCTTTTTTTCTGATGCAAAATAAGTAACATCATCTTGCTCACAATAGAAAAAAGGCTTGATTCCAAAGTGGTCCCTTGCACCAAAAAGTTTTAGCTCGATTTTATCCCAAATGACAAAAGAGAACATGCCACGCAATTTCTGGACGGTTTGCTCTTTTTGGCTGCTAAAGAGGGCCAATATTACTTCCGTATCAGAATCTGTCGTAAACTCATATCCTTCATCAATGAGTTCTTTTCTTAGTTCAATATAATTATAGATTTCGCCATTGAAAATGATCCAATATCTTTCATTTTCGTATGAAAGCGGTTGGTTACCATTATCTATATCGATTATGCTTAATCTCCTAAATCCAAAATTCACAAACTCATCAAAGAAATATCCTTCATCATCCGGACCCCTATGGGTAATGATCGTGTTCATCTTCTTGATCGTTTCTTTCATATTTGAATTTATGGCTTCCGGATATTCTTGAATACATCCAACAAAACCGCACATAAAATCCACCTGCCTAATTAATTAATAGTAAGAGATTTCCTAGTAACTGTTATAAAGATTTCAAAAAAATAGGTATAAAGTTGAATACCAATCTAATAGAAGGGAATCTCCTAGTCTTTTCTAGATTAGGTTATTGTGATATATTTGTCAATTTTACTCATATAATGAATGTATTTGTAATTATGTAAATTTATACAAAAATATGCAACGAAAAGAGGCAATCGTTATGATTGCCTCTAGAAGAAAAACGGGTTTGCATGCAGTTTTTATTTAAAAAACGTTCCAGTTGATTGGAGCGGGTGTACGGGACACCTGCTTAGAAAAGCGCGTCCCAGGGGAGACCCCGCAGGCATAAAGGCGCAGAGGTCGGACCCGCCCGCGGAAAGCGAGTGCCTGGAGTGGAATTCAACGTTCCAATCTTACACCCCCCTAAAAAAAATCGAGTATGTCTACAGTCTAGGATGCCTTTATTAATAAGGCATCCGTCTTATTTCAATAGTTCCGCTCGATGACAAAGTGAGCACGATCGCCTCTAAAGAGAGTTTTAGAGAATTCAATGACCGATCCATCATTCTCATATGTGTAAGTTTCCAATGAAAAACAAGGTGAACCGTTCGGTACCTCCAATTTATCAGAAATGGAATCGTCGGCAAGTGAAAATTCCAAGTGTTCGACCGTCTTTTTTACTTTTAAATCGAATTGTGTTTCAAGTACTTTAAAGAGTGATTTTTCACAGGCTTCGATATTAAGCCCAGGTGTTTTATACCAAGGGAGAAAGGCTATTTCATATTGAAGGGGGATGTCGTTTACGTAACGTATCCTTTCCAGTTTGTTTACGGGGTCTCCAATATTTTGTTTGAAAAGCTTGGCAAGGGTAGCATTTGCTTCAATCACTTTTAAGCTAATGACCTTTGTAGAAGGGTTTTTTCCTTGCATCGTGACTTGTTCAGAGAACTTTTCAACCGTGCTTGTAAGAAATTGCTTGACTTTATTTTCCGAAACGAAAGTACCTTTACCTTGGACACGGTAAATATAGCCTTCGACGTTCAACTGCTGTAAGGCCGTGCGAACTGTTGTCCTGCTTACTCCGTATATTTTACAAAATTCGGCCTCAGTCGGTAATTTTGTATTTGTTTGATATTCGCCATTTTTTATGAGATCGATAATCGATTCCTTGACTATGGAATGCAATGCCGCTTCTTTATTCATGGTCTCCACAGTGATTCCTCCTATGTTCATTCCCAATATATACATATAGATTATCTCGGATAAGTTCAATAATCAACTTTAATTCACAAATTTGTAGTAACAAATTTAAAATTGTGTTGATATTTTTTTAATTTGTAACTACAATGTATGTATGGAGGCAATAATACCCATTTCATATAGCCTTTCAAGGGAAGTGATAAAAAAGTAACATCGATTATTATAAAAATACGGTTTAGTCTTACTTGAAAATACTGAATAATCAATCATTAAAAGGGGGGTAATTTCAATGAATATCTTATTATGTTGTTCTGCAGGGATGTCTACTAGTTTATTAGTTACCAAGATGGAGGAAAGCGCTAAAAAACAAGGGATAGAATGTCAGATATGGGCTGTGGGTTCTACAGAAGTGAACAATGAAATAGATAAGGCTGATGTGATTTTATTAGGTCCACAGGTTAGATACCTTCTTTCCAAGTTACAGGAAGCGGGGAAAGAAAAGGGAATTCCAGTCGCAACCATCAATCCGATGTTCTATGGACTATGTAATGGTGAAGAAGTACTAAAACAAGCCACTGCTTTAATAAAAGGAGAATAAGGATATGATGACTTTTATTGATAAGTATATTATGCCTGGGGCGGTAAAGGTAGGAAATAACCGGCATTTGCTTGCGATTCGTGACGCATTGATAGGAATGATAGCGATTACAATGATTGGGTCATTCGCCGTCCTGTTTAATAATCTTGGGCAAGTCATCAAGCCTTACGGAAGAATGATGGAGGCCATCTTCGGACCTGCATGGAATACGCTGGGAGGTGATATTTGGTTTGGAACCTTTGCATTCATGACGGTATTCGCTGTATTCGGCATCTCTTATAAATTGGCACGATCATACGGTGACGATGGTTTTGAAGCGATGCTGGTTTCCGCAGCCTGTTTCTTTTTATTATTACCTCAAATCGGAAATGTCACTTTAACTATCGATGATAAGGATGTTACAGGGGGGGCATGGGGTTTTGTAAGCGTGAACTATTTTAATGCTACAGCTCTATTTACAGGAATTGTAGTTGCCTTAATAGCCACTGAAATCTTTGTGAGACTTTCCTGGGTGAAATATTTAGTCATCAAGCTTCCTGATGGAGTACCTCCAGCGGTAGCCCGTTCATTTGCAAAGTTAGTGCCAGGTATGGCAACGATCTTTATTGCTGGAGTATTCGGACTGCTATTCCGTAAAGCTACGGATGGGCAGGTACTGAATGACTGGCTGAGCAAAGTGATTGTATCTCCATTACAAAGTGCAGTAGATTCATTGCCATTCGCTATTTTACTAGTATTTCTTGTTCATTTATTATGGATGATCGGTTTGCATGGACCCAATATCCTTGGCGGGATAACGACACCGCTTTTTGAAAGTTCGGGAGTGAAAAATATCGATTTATATGCACAAGGTGTCAAAGACATGGACCAATACGGGGTATTGGCGGGTTCTTTCCTGGATGCATTTGTTTATTTAGGCGGATCTGGTGCAACATTGGGCTTGATCATTGCCATGATCATTGCCGGTCGGAAACGGTATAAACAGATGATTGCACTCGGAGGGGCTCCAGGAGTGTTCCAGATTAACGAACCCATTCTTTTCGGATTGCCTATCGTTCTGAATCCAATGTGGTTCATCCCATTTGTTCTCGGCCCGGTAATTACAACGGTGATATCTTATATCGCAGTAAGCAGCGGAATGGTTTTCCCGATCGTTGCTAAGATTCCGTGGGTAACCCCTCCGATTGTGGGTGGATTCCTGGCCACAGGCGGGCATGTGTCTGGAGCGGTCCTGGCTGCAATCAACTTAGTCATTTCAACAGCGATTTATTTACCATTCGTTTATGCTCAAGTGAAGATAGACACCAAAAATAAAACAGAGCTTACAAAAGATTCAGAAACGCTAAACGTTTAAGAAAGTAGTGATGAAAATGGAAAAAGAAGAATTATACCAACTATCTTTTCAATTGATTTTATATAGCGGGAATGCGAGAAGCTTTGCAATGGAAGCGATGCAGGAAGCAAAGAAAAGGAATTTTGATTCTGCCCGCGTGAAAATAGCCGAAGCAGAAACGGAATTACTGCAAGCCCATAAATACCAAACCCAATTAATCCATGCTGAGGCAGGCGGGGACCATTTTGATCTTCCCATTATCCTGGTGCACGCACAAGATCATTTAATGACAGCGATGACTGTAAAGGATCTTGCAATTGAAATGATTGATCTACGCGAAGAATTCTTACATGCGGATGCTGTGAAGGAGAGGGCTGCTGAATGAGCAAGGGGTTGAAGATCGTCACGATTGGCGGAGGTTCGAGCTATACGCCTGAACTGATCGAAGGTTTCATCAAATATCATGAAGAACTTCCTGTGAGTGAAATTTGGCTCGTGGACATCGAAGCGGGAAAGGAAAAACTTGAAATTGTCGGGAATTTGGCAAGAAGGATGATTGAAAAAGCTGGTGTGAATATTGAAGTCCATCTCACGCTAGATAGAAAGAAAGCGCTTAAAGGCGCTGATTATGTAACAACCCAGCTGCGGGTTGGCCAGCTCGCAGCTAGGGCTCTTGATGAAAAGATTCCATTGAAACACGGAGTGATCGGACAGGAGACGAATGGACCAGGCGGGCTTTTCAAGGCTTTTAGAACGATTCCCGTCATTCTGGATATTGCTCATGAGATGGAGGAATTATGTCCGGAAGCATGGCTGATTAACTTCACGAATCCTGCGGGAATGGTAACGGAAGCAGTTCTGCGTCACAGTAATATTTCCAAAATCATCGGACTTTGCAATGTGCCGATTGGGATGGAACGAGGTGTTGCGGATTTGATGGATGTAGAGCCATCCAGAGTCCGGATCGACTTTGCTGGCTTGAACCATATGGTTTACGGCTTGGATGTATTCGTTGATGGCAAGAGTGTCAAAGATCAAATCATCAATTTGATTACGGATCCAGCTAAAGCTGTCACGATGAAGAATATCCATGCAATGGGCTGGGAGCCGGAATTCCTTAGAGCGTTGAACCTGTTTCCGTGTCCATACCACAACTACTATTATAAAACGGGAGATGTGCTGGCCCAAGAATTGAAGGATGCGGAAAAAGGGGAAACACGTGCAGAGGTCGTTCAAAGACTTGAAGCAGGTTTATTCGAACTATACAAAGACCAAGATCTGGCCATCAAGCCGCCGCAGCTTGAAGAGCGCGGAGGTGCGTACTATAGTGATGCGGCTGTGCGGTTGATTTGCTCGATGCATACGGATAAGCGAGATATTCAAGCGGTAAATACGGTCAACCATGGGGCGATTGAAGGCATCCCTTACGGATCGGCGATTGAAACCAGTTGCGTGATAACTAAGGATGGTCCTAAACCAATCAATGTAGGAGAGCTTCCTGTCGCTGTCCGCGGGTTAATTCAGCAAATCAAATCCTTTGAAAGGGTGGCCATCGAAGCTGCAATTTCGGGAGATTATGATACTGCGTTGCTTGCTATGACGATCAATCCACTCGTTCCAAGTGACCGGGTTGCAAAACAGATCTTAGACGAAATGCTGGAGGCACATAAAGATTATCTGCCGCAGTTTTTTGAAAAAAAGGAGTTGCAGGATCATTTATCATGATTGAAGTCCTAGTAAATGCAGATGATTTCGGGTTAACTAAAGCGGTGAATTATGGGATTTTGGATAGCCACAAATATGGAATTGTCAATTCGGCAACGATCATGATGAATGCAAAAGCAACGGAGCATGCGATTGAAATCGCCAAGAAGACAGCATCGTTGAAGGTAGGTATTCACTTAGTGCTGACATGGGGTAAACCTTTGTTGAGTGATGTTCCGAGTTTGGTTGACGAATCTGGTTTCTTTAAGAAGCAAGGTGCGGTATATGGGGATCCTGCCGGTATTTCCTTGAGCGAATTGGAGAGGGAGTGGTCAGCACAAATCGAAAGATTCTTGGAATTTGGTCTATTCCCGACTCATTTCGACAGCCACCATCATGTACATGGAATCAAAGCATTTCTACCGGTTATTAAAAAGCTGTCAGATAAATATGGGTTGCCAGTGCGTAATGCCGGAAGGCACTTTGCTGGGATTCAAACCGTTACAGATGTATTCCTGGATGATTTTTATGGAGAAATGGTGGTAGAAGATTACTTTCAAAACTTGAAGGGGAGGGTAATGGATGGGGAGAGTGTGGAGATAATGACCCATCCTGCTTATATGGATGAAGAATTGAAGGAAGTCTCCTCTTATAATGATAAACGCTTAAAAGAAACCAGGATTTTGACAAATGCAAAATTACCTGAGGGATTTTCCCTTAGATTCAGCATCAACCAAGTAAAGATTTGATTTCTTTAATTACAAAAAAGGGCCATTCATCACAAGATGAATGGTCCTTTTAAATTCTATGAGTGCTTTATCTTATAATTAATAAGCTAGGCTGAATAGGGCTTTGATGTGTGATAGGTAGCGAACATTACTTGCTTCTTTCATCAATGTAGCCGGCAGGCCTTTAAGTGACGTGTTATTGGCCCCGACGGTTGCCACCGCATCCTTACGGCCAAGGCTCGCAAGTGTACCTGAGTTTACAGGTGAAAATACTTCAAGTTTCTTGCCTTCAAAGGCTGCATATAGGTTGTATCCAACAAGCTCACCCATTTGCCAAGCATTTTGTGCAGTAGGGGCGTATGGACGGCCGCCTTCTGGAGGGAACGCAACGGCACTGTCCCCGACAACGAATACGTCATTATGGGATTTGGATTGCAAATACTCATTAACGGTTGCTTTGCCGCGATCCACTTCAAGGCCTGATTCGCCTACGATAGGAAGTGCCGCAACTCCGCCTGTCCAAACAAGCGTATTGGCAGTTATCGTTTGTCCGTCTTTCAATTCGATTTGATTTCCTTTAACACCCGTTACAGGCAG